>NZ_JADBEC010000001.1:917500-1223333 GCF_014873945.1 Rhizobium viscosum
AGCGTCGATGACGGCAAGTCTACCCTGATCGGCCGCCTGCTCTGGGACACCAAGGCAGTCAAGGAAGACCAGGCAGCAGCGCTTCGCCGCGATTCCACCGGCAAGCAGAACGATCTCGGCCTGCCCGATTTCGCGCTGTTGCTCGACGGCCTGCAGGCCGAGCGCGAACAGGGCATCACCATCGATGTCGCCTATCGCTATTTCTCGACCGACAAGCGCTCCTTCATCGTCGCCGACACACCCGGCCACGAGCAGTATACCCGCAACATGGCGACCGGCGCTTCGACCGCCGATCTTGCCGTATTGCTGGTCGATGCCCGCGCCGGCATTCTCGAGCAGACGCGCCGCCATGCGACGATCGCCTCCTTGCTCGGCATCAAGCAGTTCGTACTCGCCGTCAACAAGATCGACCTGACGAACTATGACCGTGCCGGCTTCGACAAGATCACCCACGAGTTCAAGGAATTTGCGCTGTCGCTTGGCGTCAAGCAGATCACCGCGATCCCGATGTCGGCATTGAAGGGCGAGAACGTCGTCTATTCCGGCCAGGCAGCCATGCCGTGGTATAACGGCCCGACGCTGGTCGAGACGCTGGAACACGCAACCGTGCGCTCCGGCCAGTCGACCGGCTTCCGCCTCTCGGTACAGCGCGTCTCGCGCCCCGGCGAAAGCTTTCGCGGCTATCAGGGCACGGTTGCCGGCGGTTCGGTGAAGCCTGGTGACAGCGTCATGATCCTGCCGTCGGGCATGGTCGCCAATGTGACCAAGATCGTCACCTTCGATCTGGTGCGCAATGCGGCCGTTGCCGGTGACGCGATCACGCTCGTTCTCGACCGTCAGGTGGATGTGGCACGCGGCGACATGATCGTCTCGATCGACAGCCAGCCGCAGACCGGTCTTTCCTTCGACGCACAGGTCGTTGCCCTGCAGCCTGAAGGCATTGAAGCCGGCAAGCGCTACTGGCTGAAGAGCGGCTCGCGCCGCCAGCGTGTCCAGGTCGAACCCGTCAGCCAGCTGGAACTGAAGAGCGGCACCTGGAACTCGGCTCAGCGGCTCTACATGAACGCCATCGGCAAGGTGCGCCTGGTTTTCGACGAAGCCGCGATCTTCGATCCCTATGAACAGAACCGGGCCACCGGCTCCTTCATCCTGATCGACCCGGAGACCAACAACACGATCGCCGGCGGCATGGTGACCGGGAAGCGCGCCGACGTCAGCGGCCTTCATGGCAATGATGCCCGCGTGATCCTGTCGCTTCCGGCCGATCTCGCCGAGCAGATCATGGCAAGCGAGTTGTTCGCCAAGCGCAGCCACGAAGCGGAGGTGCGCCGCATGACGGCATCGGAAGCGGCCGAACTCTGGTCGAGCGCGGCAAGCGATATCTAAGAAAAAAGGGGCCGATCGGCCCCTTTTTTATTGCTTCGGCATCGAGCGTGTCGACCCGCGCTCGATGATCGAGAAGCCGAGATCGACCCTCTGCTCTTCCGGCGGCTCCTCGCGGATGGCGCGCAGCAGCATATCGGCGGCGCGGCGGCCGAGGTCATGACGCGGAACATGCACCGTCGTCAGGGATGGCGAGGTAAACTGCGCGAACTCCAGATCGTTGAAGCCGCAGATACCGAAATCATCCGGCACCTTGATGCCGCGTTCATTGCACTCGATCAGAGCGCCAAGAGCGAGATCGTCGTTTTGCGCGAGGATCGCATCGAGATCAGGCATCCGCTCCAGCAACTCGGTGAACAGTCGCCGTCCGAGACCGATGCTCGTGGAGCCGTCGACGCCGTGCATCAGCGATGGATTGCCGAGGCCGGCCTGGCGCATCGCCTCCTCATGTCCCGCACGACTACGGCGCGAGCGAATGTCGCTTATCCCGCCGATGAAACCAATCCGCTTGTATCCTTTCGACAGGAGGAAACGGGTGGCGGCTGTCGCGGCCACATGATGCGACATGCCGACAAGCAGCGTTTCCGGCGGCTGGCTGAGATCGGCAACATGGGCGACCGGAAAGGCGGCTGCATCCATCAGCATCGCAAGGCCGTCATAATATTCCGCGTTCACGAGGATGATCCCGGCCGGCTTCTGCGCCAGGAAGGATTTGAACTGGCTGATTTCCTGATCAGCGTCGTTGAGGGTGTTGGCATATTGCACGCGCAGATCCGTAGCGCGCAACCGCTCCTCGATGCCCATCATCACGCCGGTAAAGCAGGGGTGGTGAAGCGAGGGCGTTATGACGCCGACGATGCCGCTGTGACGGCCGGCAAGCGCGCGAGCCGCAAGATTGGGGATGTAACCCATTTCGTCGACAGTGCGCAGGATGACCTCGCGCAGCTCTTCTGAGACGATTTCGGGGTTGCGAAGCGCGCGCGAGATGGTGATCGGACTGACCCCTACCCTCTTTGCGACGTCGCTCAGCTTCACATGGGAACCGCGCTTCTTTTCCCGCCCCGGCTTCACTGAATCCCTCATCGCTTCCCGCATGCCACCGCGAGCCCCGCCTCCCGTCGATTCGCAGCCTTCCCTTTCTGAAGAAAAATTAATTTAGAGTCTACTAACATTTTAAAGTCCATCTCAACCGAAACGCGAAAAAACATGAACAAATATCGCAAATGTTTCGGTTTAATACGTCGCTTGCAGGCTGATGGATCACGGAAAAGTGGAATATATTTCACTATTCTGGCGCCTCGCGAGGCAGGCAACACGAGCGCCGGGATAATTTCGGCAATGCTTGGCCAGTCAAGATTAAATTATAGTAATGTGTTACGATACCGTAATATAAACATGATCAATGTTTAATTTGTAAATCCCGCAGAACGGATCATATAGGTATCAAGCGCCAATTCTTACCGATCATAGTATTCGCCAAATCATACAGGCGAAATATAAGTAATCAACGGTAAAAGCTGGTGGAAATACTCGTTGACGCCAAGGTCCATGGCATGGAACCAAGACGCCATTCAATGCCAACGCTCTCGCAAGGGACTTCCACTATGTCAAACATTCTTCGCAAGCACCGGGCCGCAGCACTTGTCGGAGCGGCCATCGTTCTCGGCGCGGCCTCCCTGCCGTTTGCCCTTTCCTCTTCCTCGACGGCTCTTGCCGCGCCGGCTGAGGCAGGGGGCGCTCTTACCTCCAGCGGCTCCTTTGCTGCCGTCGTCGATGCCGACAAGCCGGCCGTTGTAACCATCACCACCACGATGAAGGCCACCAATGCCAGTGCAGACGGTTCGCCGATGGACGAGCAGTTCCGGCAATTCTTCGAACAGCAGGGTATTCCACTACCGCATCAGGCACCGCAGCAGCAACAGCCGCAGCAGCATGCCATGGCGCTCGGCTCCGGTTTCGTCATCAGCCCCGACGGCGTGATCGTTACCAACAACCACGTCATCGACAACGCCATCGACATCAAGGTCACGCTCGACGACGGTACCGAACTGCCGGCCAAGCTGCTCGGCGCCGATCCCAAGTCCGACCTCGCCGTTCTGAAGGTCCAGGCTCCGCATCCGCTTGCCACCGTCGCCTGGGGCGATTCCGACAAGCTGAAGCTCGGCGACCAGATCCTTGCCATCGGCAATCCGTTCGGCATCGGCACCACGGTAACGGCGGGCATCGTCTCTGCCCGCGGCCGCGACCTGCATAGCGGCCCCTATGACGATTTCATCCAGATCGATGCGCCGATCAACCATGGCAATTCCGGCGGCCCGCTGGTCGATCGTGACGGCAATGTCGTCGGCATCAATACCGCCATCTATTCGCCGAACGGCGGCAGCGTCGGCGTCGGCTTCGCCATTCCTTCATCTGAAGCAAAGACGATCGTTGCCAAGCTGCAGAAGGACGGTTCGATCGATCACGGCTATCTCGGCGTGCAGATCCAGCCGGTCACGCAGGATGTCGCCGATGCCGTCGGTCTCTCCAAGGCTGAAGGCGCGCTGGTTGCCGCCGTTACCAACGGGACGCCTGCTGCCCATGCCGGCGTCAAGACGGGTGACATCGTAACCGCCGTCGGCAGTGAAAATGTCAAGACACCGAAGGACCTGTCGCGCCTCGTTGCCGACCTGTCGCCGGGTGCGAAGGAAACGCTGGCCGTCTGGCGTGACGGCAAGACGGTCGATCTCAACGTGACCGTCGGCGGCAATGAAGACACGCAGAAGCAGGCCGCCGTCGAAAGCAGCGATGATCCGGGCCAGGCTGCCGGTCAGCCGAGCCTCGGCATCGGCCTTGCTGACCTGACGCCTGATATCCGCCAGCAGCTGAACCTGCCCCACAGCGTTGCGGGCGCCGTCGTTGCCAACGTCAACCCGGACAAGTCAGCCGCTGCTGCCGGCATCCAGCCCGGTGACGTGATCGTCTCAGTCAACGACAAGCCGGTGCACGATGCCCGTGATGTCAAGACCGCCGTTGCCGACGCCGGCAAATCTGGCCGCAAGTCGGTGCTGCTCCTGATCGAACGCGGCGGCAACAAGACCTTCGTGGCCGTGCCCTTCGCCGCCGCTTGAGGGGCACCCACGTGAGCGCTGCGCCCGGACCCGCTCCGGGCGCAGTTGTTTCTAATCAAGCATCAACTTGAGATCGGCTGCCAGTCTTTGGACGGCAGCTGCTTCCGCTTGCGAGATACCGAAGAGAATGCCGGGGGCAGATGTGCCGATAAAGAAACCCGACATCGGCATCAGACCATATCCTGATGTATTCATTTTCGCGACAAACGCCCGGTCATCCACCGTCCCATCGCGGAACCAGGCCGCAAGCTGCAGTCCGCCGTTGCCGCCCGAAACGGTAAGTTTTCCTCCAAAATGGCTCTCCAGCATCTCTACCGTCCGGGCCATGCGCTCAGCATATTGCTGGTTCATGCGCCGCAGATAGGCGCGCAGACGGCCCTCGTTGATGAAATCGGCAAGTGCCGCCTGGATATGGGTGGAGACGGCCACTCCCCTGCGGTGCAACGCCTCGGAAGCCTCTGACACCAGCCAGCGCGGTACAACGGCATAGGCAACACGCAGGCCGGGTGCCAGCACCTTCGAGAAGGTACCGACATAGGCAACGGCCTCCGCCCTGTCGATGCCCTGCAAGGCGGCAATCGGTCGCGAGCCATATTGAAAATCGCTGTCGTAATCATCCTCGACGATAAGGCTCTCGTGACGGCCCGCAGCCTCGAGCAGCGCCAGCCGGCGCGGCAGACTGAGCGTGGCGCCGGTCGGGTATTGATGGGATGGCGTCACATAGATCAGCGCCGGCTGCGGGCCTTCCGCCTTCGATACGTCGATGCCCTGCTCATCGCAGGGGACAGGCACGATGTCGGCGCCGGCATCGCCGAGCAGCAGGCGGGCAGCGGGGTAGCCAGGATCCTCCATCCACGCGGTCTTGCGCCCGCTCCTTCGCAGCATTGACCTCGCCAGCATGTCGATCGCTGCGCGCGTGGAGGGCATGATCATGATCTGCTCCGGCTCGGCGACCACGCTGCGCGTCGCAGAAATATGCTCAAGGATGGCTTCACGCAGCTCGCGGATACCAGTCGGGTTCTCATAGCCGAGCTGATGGGTGCGCAGCGAGCGGCTGCGTGCGGCAAGATGACGGCTCCAGGCGGCATGCGGGAAATCCGATACATCGGGCACGCCGGGCCGGAACAGGCCACGATAGGAAGGCCGGTCCGATCTTTTTTCCTCAACGGGAGCACGCTCGTCCCTTTGGTGCTCGGGCCGCATTCGTTCAAGCGCGGCAACCCGCGTCGCTGCACCCGCAGACGCCTCGATATAACCTTCGGATCTTAGGCGGTCATAGGCCTCTACCGCCGTTGAGCGTGCAACACCGAGGGAAGCCGCAAAGGCACGGGTCGATGGCAGCTTATGGCCGGCCGGAAGCTGGCCAAGCAGGATACGATCGCGCAGGCTTCGATAGATTTGCCCGGTCAGGTCACCGCCGTTTCGATCGAGGCTCAACCATGTGGGTGCCGATGTCATGCGTCAACTGGTCTGCCAGAAAGTTCAAAACTGGACTTTTACTCCAGTCCATTTGCAAGGCAAGAGCAGTCGGAGTTCAATGCATAAATTCAATGGAATGACGGATATGACAAAAGATCTTGCCGACTGGAAGGGTGTTGCCCGCCCCGCCCGCGCCCCGATTGAAGGCCGCTACACCCGACTGGAACCGCTGGACGCCGCAAAGCACGGCGCCGATCTGCTCCGTTCGGCGCAGCAGCCGGGCGCGGAGGATCGCTTCCGCTATCTCTTCGAAGTAGCGCCGGCTGATATGGCAGCCTTCACGCCCTGGCTGGAAAAGTCCGTCGCAAGCGAAGACCCGCTGTTCTTTGCCGTGATCGACAAGGCGACGGGACGCGCCGAAGGCCGGCAGGGGCTGATGCGGATCGACACCGCCAATGGCGTGATCGAGATCGGCAATATTCTCTGGGGACCTGAGATCGCCCGCAAGCGGGTGGCGACCGAAGCGCTCTATCTCTGCGCCGCTTATGTCTTCGACACGCTCGGCTACCGGCGCTTCGAATGGAAGTGCAACAATCTCAACGAACCGTCCAAGCGCGCAGCACAGCGCTTCGGCTTCGCCTTCGAAGGCGTTTTCCGTCAGCACATGGTGCAGAAGGGCCGCAACCGCGACACTGCCTGGTTTGCCATGACCGACAGCGACTGGCCGAAGCTGAAGGCCGGCTATGAGGCATGGCTGGCGCCTGAAAACTTCGATGCCGAGGGACAGCAAAAAAGCAAGCTCAGCTTCTAACGTGGCTCTGGCGGCGGCAATTAAAAAGCCGTCGCCCCGATGACAATAACTTCATTGCTACCAATATGTTCAGGGGTCCCAATTGAGGTTAAGGATTGGGCCTTTCATGCAAAGCACGAAGTTGTTCTGTCAGGAGCTCATATGACCAGTTCGTCCGAGTATACGCCCCCCAAGATCTGGACCTGGGATAAGGAAAACGGCGGCCAGTTCGCCAGCATCAACCGCCCTATTGCCGGGCCGACCCGTGAGAAGGAACTGCCGGTCGGCCGGCACCCGCTGCAGCTCTATTCGCTTGGAACGCCGAATGGCGTGAAAGTGACGATCATGCTGGAAGAGCTGCTGGCGCTTGGCCATAGCGGCGCGGAATACGATGCCTGGCTGATCAGGATCGGCGATGGCAACCAGTTCGGCAGCGGTTTCGTCGAGGTCAACCCGAACTCCAAGATCCCGGCGCTAATGGACCGCAGTGGCGAAAAGCCTGTTCGTATCTTCGAATCCGGCGCGATCCTCACCTACCTTGCGGAAAAATTCGGCGCCTTCCTGCCGACCGATCCGGCCAAGCGCGCTGAATGTTTCTCCTGGCTCCTCTGGCAGGTCGGCAGCGCGCCCTATCTCGGCGGCGGCTTCGGCCATTTCTATGCCTATGCGCCGACGAAGATCGAATATGCGATCAACCGTTTCGCCATGGAGACCAAGCGCCAGCTCGACGTGCTCGACCGGCGTCTCGCCGAAAGCGAATATATCGCCGGCGACGAGTTCACCATCGCCGACATGGCGATCTGGCCCTGGTATGGCGGCCTCGTGAAGGGCTGGATGTACGGTGATTCTGCCGAATTCCTGCAAGTGCAGGAATACAAGAACATGAAGCGCTGGGCCGATCTGATCGGCGACCGGCCCGCCGTCAAGCGCGGCCGCATGGTCAATCGCGTCAGCGGCGAGCCCTCCAGCCAGCTTCACGAACGCCATGACGCCAGCGACTTCGAAACGAAGACGCAGGACAAGCTGCAGGCCGCCGGCTAACCTGTTCGGACCGGCGCGCGCGCCTTAGCGCGCGCCTGCCCCTGCCGAAAAAACGGCGTGAGGCCAGGATCGCATTTTTCCCACTAAAAATTACGGGTTTTTAAGCGAACTGTACCGAATCCGGCAAAAGTGCCCTCGCCTCATTCTTCCAGTCTTGCTGAAATGCCCAAGCTCTCCTGCCACCTTTCGGAGAGCTTTCCCCATCTACCCCGCCGAAAGCCACCGGCGGGGCTTTTTATTTCAGGCATCCGGGAAGTGGGAAAACTTCTCACCTGCGCCAGAGCGGACTGGCGTCGACGGTCATGGGCAGAGCTTTGGGTGAAACAGCGCTTAGCGCCACTTCGGCTGAGGCGTCGGAGCATTCGCCTGGATCTCGTGGAGTGGCGCCCGATGGCCCAGGAGCTTCTTCAGCTTCTTCTCCTCGGCCGGGCCTATTCCGAATTTTCGGCAATGCTCCGTGATATCCTGATCTTTCGGGCCGGGAATTCGAACTTGTCGATTGTTCATCTTCTTCATTGATGCTTCCTCCTCCGAAGGAAACCAGCTTAGCGTCTATTTGTTCGTTAGCAATGTCTAAAATTTAACGTTTTGGCTATTTCAAATTGGTGGGCGGAGGAAGAAACAGAGTCTGTCGGGCCTCGGTGAATACCGGCGCCGGTGAGGTCTGCCTTGCTCATCCTGATGCCGGCGCACCGGGGCAGTCACTAGACCAGAATGCTCTCGAGTTTGTATTCAAGCCCCATATGCGCGCAGTATTTTTGCACGACGCTTCTCCTTGTCGGCGCATCAGTCCGGGAGCGGTCAAGTGTTCGTGATGGCTCTCGCATCCGTCTAAGGGAGCGACATTTTGCGTTCAGGCGCTTTGCCACGGGAAGGTGACCAAGATGAGCAGATTTCAGACACTGATAATAGGCGTGGCGTTGATCTGGCTGACCACTCTAGTCTCAGCCTGCACGACGCACCAAACTTCAAATCGTGCCGATTTCCAGTATCAGCCCAGGACTTCGGTGAATCCTGCCTGTAGCCAGGGCTTCAGGCCGACCAACGCGCTGTCCTGCAGCTATTGAAGATAGCGGTCAAGCCGGGTCGCGAAGTCGAACGCCGGGGCCGTTGCATTCACCACCGGCCGAGCCGGGTGGAAGAAGTGACCATTCATTGCCTTGAATTTTCACACAGCGATACCACAAAAGAAAAAAGCCCGCTTTCGCGGGCTTTTCGGCTGGTCGGAGTGGAGTGATTCGAACACTCGACCCCCACGTCCCGAACGTGGTGCGCTACCAGACTGCGCTACACTCCGTGACCAGCGGCGCCTCTATAGACCGGCCTATCATGTTGCGCAAGCGCCAAAATTCAAAAAGGCATGGGAATTTTTGACAGGCTCGTGACAGGACCTTTCAGCCGGCCATGCAGCAAAAAGCCACACCCTCGGCAAATTCTTCACAAGCGCCGAACAGGCAATTTTCTTTTGCCGGGTTACACGCTAAAGGGCTTGACGGGACAGGCGAAACCGTCGCGAAGGCAGCTTCGCAGCCACTGGCTAGATATCAGGGACGACACGATGAAACTCCGCACCATGACCGGGGCCGCCGCGCTTGCGATTGCGCTTGCCGGATGCACCACCATACCTTCTGCCGGCAACCCGATCGAGGCACGCTGGGTCGGCCAGTCGGCCGGCAAGTTCTTTGCCGCTTACGGCCCGCCGCTCAGCGACCGCGACGAAGGCTCGTCGACGATCTACACCTGGAAGGGCGGTTACAAGACGGTGCGCGTACCCGCAAAATATGCCGAAGGTGCTGACGGTAAGCGCGGCAAGCAGATTGCGAGCGCCCGCACGCTCTACCTGCGCTGCCAGGCCGAAATCACCACCAATTCCGACTATACGATCCGTGACATTCGTACCGTTACCGATATCCCCGGTGTGAACGGTCCTTCCTACTGCGCCGAATTCCTGGCGCCGGAACAGAAGTAAGTTCGACTGCTTGAGTTTTGTATGACTTGCGCCCGCCGGTGAAAATCGGCGGGTTCTCTTTGTCGTGGCGGCGAGAAGTGTGAAAGCCTCGTGAGGCTTGACAGCAGGGATATTCGATTACCTGGATTGTGGCTGGGGCGCCTGGATTCGAACCAGGGGATGGCGGTACCAAAAACCGCTGCCTTACCGCTTGGCTACGCCCCACCAGAGCTGAAGCGAATGCCGCTTCGCCAAAACGTGGCCTGATTAGCAAAGGTCGGACTGCGCCACAATCACTAAGTTCACTGCGACGTCATATTTGTATGCGCGGCCATGCCGGCATGGTAGGACTTAAAGCATAGACACCGCCAATGGAGATACCGTTGAGCCAATATCGCGCCCGTCCGCCGGCGCTTGCGACGCTGATCCTCGATGATGCCGTCGTGCGTATCACCCAGTGGGATTTCGAGCCGGGTGCCGATACCGGCGTTCATACGCATGGGTTTGGCTATGTGGTCGTGCCGATGACCGATTGCCAGTTCCTGATCGAGGATGCAGAGGGAGGCAGGCGGGTGGATGTCGCTAAAGGGGCTGCCTATCGCCGCGAGGCCGGCACGGAGCACAATGTCGTCAATGCGGGCGAGCAGCCCATGTCCTTCATCGAGATCGAATATAAATAGACATGTCCGGCGCGAACTTCGATCTTTTCTTCGATCCGGCTTACGGGCGGGCGGTTCCAATCACAGCCGGCATCCAGCGCCTGACGGCGAATAATCCGAGCCCTTTCACCTTCCGCGGCACCAACAGTTATATCGTCGGCGGCGCATCGGTCGCTGTCATCGATCCCGGGCCGGAGGACGAGGCGCATTTCGAAGCGCTGATGGCAGCGCTTTCCGGCCGCCAGGTGACACATATTTTCGTCAGCCACACCCATCGGGACCACTCGCCGCTTGCAAAACGGCTGAAGGAAAAAACGGGAGCACTGACGGTTGGCGAAGGACCGCACCGCCCCTCGCGGCCGCTGCGCGAAGGCGAGATCAATCCCTTTGCCGAAAGCTCGGATACGGATTTCGTGCCCGATGTCTCTATTCGTGACGGGCAGACGATTTCGGGCGATGGCTGGGCTCTGACGGGGATTCTGACGCCTGGTCACACTGCCAATCACGCGGCCTTCGCGCTTGAGGGCAGCAGCATCCTGTTTTCGGCCGACCATGTGATGGCTTGGGCAACGACGATCGTGGCGCCGCCGGATGGCTCCATGGCGGACTATATGGCCTCGCTCGACAAGCTGATCGCCCGTGACGACAAGCTGCTGCTGCCCGGCCATGGAGGGCCGGTGACTTCGCCTGCGCCTTTCCTGCGCGGGTTGAAGACACACCGGCGCCTGCGGGAGCGCTCCATCATCGAGCGCATCCGGGCGGGGGACAGCACCATCCCCAAGATGGTCGAGGTGATCTACCGCGATACCGATAAGCGGCTGCATGGTGCGGCGGCCCTTTCGGTGCTGGCGCATATCGAGGAACTGATGGAGCGCGGCAAGGTAACAGCCGACAGGCCGCCTTCCCTCGTTGCGCATTATCGGCTGGCAGGAGGCTGAGGTGGCGGAGCATTCGGATTATAGCTACCGCGACGACCCATCCGTGCCGGCTTTTGCGGACGACAAGCCGCTGCTCCTTTTCGATGGCGAATGTGTCTTCTGCTCCGGCTGGGTACAGTTCCTGCTGAAGCGGGATAGAGAAAAACGCTACCGCTTTATCGTCGCCCAGACGCCGCTTGGCGAGGCGCTCTACCGGCATTACGGGCTGGAGACGCGGGACTATGAGACCAACCTGCTGCTCGACAGGGGACGGGCTTATTATAAGTCCGATGCGACGATCCGGATGCTGGAGGGGCTTGGCATGCCGTGGGCTCTGGCCGGGGTGTTGCGGATCGTGCCGCGGCGGATTGCGGATGCAGCCTATGGGGTGGTTGCGCGAAACCGGCTGAGGATAGCGGGGCGACGGGAGACTTGCATGGTGCCGACGGCTGAAGTGCGGGAGCGGTTTCTGGGGTAGGCGTGCGCTGGACCGCACGGGACTTGCTGGCTCGTCGCATTCCAGGAGAGGTTTGTAGTAGGGGTGTTTTAATATGCCTCACCGTATCCCGGCCCTTCGCGTGGCTCAGGGCGTTCGGCCCTGCAATCGATTCACTGGATCGATTGCTGCTGCTCCGCAGCACCGGGCCTCACCCACCCGCGATCCCCAGAAGTTCTGAATCGAGGGCACCAAGATATTGCTCGGCCTCTTCGGCGCTGAAGCCGAGATCGTGCTGGCCATAGCGGGAGGCGACGCGCACGTCGACGAAGGTGGTTTCGGCCTCTTCGCGCAGGCGGATGATGAAATCGAAACGCAGACCGAGGATGAAGGTGCGGGTCGTGCCTTGCAGGATCACGCCATTGGCGCCGCGGATCAGCTTCGCCACATCGTCCTCATAGGGGCGCGGCGTCGGCACGGGGATGACATCGGGCGAATCGGCCACACCGCTTTCCGGCTGCGGCGGAACGGGCTTGTCTTCAAGTTCGCGGCCGGGCGTCGTGTCGCCTTCGCTCTTGGTGATGGTGATGCCGTTTTGCTTGGCGACCTTCTTTACGGCTTCGAGAACACGGTCGAGCGCGCCGTCGTAACGGCGGCCCGTGAGCTCCGGATAGGCGGCAAGCTGCCTCTCGCGGTCGCCTGACGTCACGACGGGTTCGCGGGGCAGCCAGATCTGGTCGGCCTGCGGCGTCGACAGCCAGTCTGGTGCGGTGGCCGTATCCGTCGTCACGTCATAGATCGCCGGCAGAGTGAAATAGCGCTCCGCCGCAAAGGCGCCGATACCGAGCGGAAAAGCGGCATAAATGAGCGCCGCCAGCGCATTCAATCCACCTTCGGCACCGGTCATCCAGAGGCTGCGCAGGCCGATGGCGGCCAACAGGGTCGCGAGGATCGCGCAGCCGACGGAAACGAGCAGTACCAGAACGAGATAGGGTGTTGCCAGACCGCCGAAGCGATGGGCTATCAGCACCGCCATCGAAAGCACAAGCGCAAACGCCCCGAAGTGCCGCGAAAAGCGGGCAGCGCTGGAAACGGGACGATCGAAACGGATGGCCATCAAACTTACCGGTTGGTCGGCAGCGACGCATCGGACGCGCCAGCTGCCAACGACTTTTCTAGTGCAAGATTCGTCTAAATTGAAACTCTTGTCTGAGCATTGCCAACGCAATCCACGTCAAAGGTCCAAGCCTGAGGGCATTCCTTCCGTAAGCTATTGCTGATATGCCGTAAAAAGGCCATTCTGCCGGGGTCTGATACATGTCCCACGAAACAGGAGAGACAGATGATCTCGTCCGAAATGAGGGAAAGGCCGCAGGCATCCTCGCTTAGCGGCATCGAGCGTGCTGAGCCGCTCCTGCCGCTGGAACTTCTCGAACTCGAACTTTCGCTGGAAGGCTATGCCGATGGCGAGGCCGGATTCTGCGAAGCGGTGCGCAAAGCTGCTGCCGAAACCCATGGTGAGTTCCTCTTCGACCTGCCGGCGGCGGGGCTTGTTGAGGATTGCAGGCGAATCGCCGTGCTGCGCATCCCGACCTCGGACAAGAAGATGCGCGTGGTTCTGGCACTGCTCGACCAGAATGGCACGGAAATCCGCATGCAGGCGCCCGATCACGATACTGAACATCTGGTGCGTTTCGCCGATGCCTTCATCGAGGTTCTCGAGCGGATCTGAATTCTAAAGCGTGTCGCGATCTCTAGGATTCGGCCGCCGCGCTTTAGCTCTTTGTTTTACGCATGTCGTTATCGCAAAACCGCTGCACAGTTTTGCGCGACATGCCTTAATCGCGGCCGGCTGCAGCTTCCGCCAACGAGCGGAAAGGAAACTTGCGGCCGCATTCGCATTTCAGCATGAACGTTTCCTGATGGACCGAAGGGCGCTGCACGAAGAAACCGCGCGGCAGCTGATCCACCTTGAAGTCGGGGGTCTTGCGCTTGGCATCGTCGATCTCGGAGGCTTCGGCAAAACCGCTATTGCCGCATTGGGGGCAGGTGAGTTTCTTCGAGAATCGATCGCGGATCGCCATAGTGCTCTTTCCAGTGCTGCTGTCTCTGCTCTTACATAGGAACGCATGGCGACGAAAGTGGAACCAAGCATGTATCCTGTCGTTCCCTCCTCAGTGAAGGAGGCGAATCATGCCGAAAAGAGATCCGATTCACACGTCCGGCGCAAAGAAGCCGCTCGGCCCGAAGCCGACCCCTGGTATTCGTGACCGCATTCAGGAAAAACCACCGCTGGCGCCGGCACGCGACCCGAGCGATACGAAGAACCCGGAAGGCCGGCCGCTTGACCCGGCGCTGTTGCCGATTGGCGACCCAGCGGGCGCGGCTTGATATCAGGTTGACGGCGCCTGGCAGATGGATTTTCTTGGTCGGACGTTCATGCTCAAGGAATAGACCGATGCGCCCATATGTTCTGCCGCTTCTTGCCGTTCTGGCCGCCGGGCTTGCCGCCTGCCAGACCCTGACGCCCGAGGAGCGCCGGGCACGTGACGAACAGACCTGCCTCGGCTACGGCTTCAAGCGCGGAACGGACGGCTTTGCAAACTGCCTGCAGCGCATCGATCTCGACCGCCGCGCGCAGGCCCGCTACGACAGCGACTGGGTTATGGCCGACATGGCCTATAATCTGAACGGTCCCTACGTTTATCCGCGCTACTATCGCTACCGTCACTGAGCGCCTGAAATCACCGCCTGCGCGGCTGCAAGCCGCGCAATCGGCACGCGGAAAGGCGAGCAGGAGACGTAGTCGAGACCGATCGTCTCGCAGAAATGGATCGAGGCGGGATCGCCGCCATGTTCACCGCAGATGCCGAGCTTCATATCGTTGCGCGTGCGCCGGCCGCGCTCCGCAGCGATGCGGATCAGCTCCCCTACTCCATCGAAATCCAGGGATATGAAGGGATCATGCTCGATGATGCCCTTGCGCTGGTAGGTCGGAATGAAGGCCGAGGCATCGTCGCGTGAAATGCCGAAGGTCGTCTGCGTCAGGTCGTTGGTGCCGAAGGAGAAGAACTCGGCTGCTTCGGCAATGACATGGGCGCGCAATGCGGCACGCGGCAGTTCGATCATCGTGCCGACCAGATAATCGATACGCATCCTGGCTTCCGACATGACATCCAGTGCAACCGCATCGATCTTCGCCTTCACGTAATCGAGCTCGGAGCGCAGACCGACGAGCGGCACCATGATTTCGGGAACGACGGCGGCCCCCGTTTCCTGTGCCGCGGCAACCGCCGCCTCGAAGATGGCGCGGGCCTGCATCTCGACGATTTCAGGATAGGAGATGGCAAGGCGGCAGCCGCGATGGCCGAGCATGGGATTGAACTCGTGCAGTGCATCGACGCGCTGGCGCAGGGCCGAAGGCTCCATGCCCATGGCATAGGCGACCTCGGCGATCTCCTCATCACTCTTCGGCAAAAATTCGTGCAGCGGAGGATCGAGCAAGCGGATCGTTACCGGCAGGCCGTGCATGACGGTGAACAGGCTGGTGAAATCGCCCCGCTGCATCGGCAGGAGCTTGTCGAGCGCGCCCCGCCTGCCCTTCTCGTCCTCGGCCAGGATCATCTCGCGCATGACATGGATGCGCTCGCCCTCGAAGAACATGTGTTCGGTGCGGCATAGGCCGATGCCTTCGGCACCGAAGGAGCGGGCGGCGCGGGCGTCGGCGGGCGTGTCTGCGTTGGTGCGCACAGTCATGCGGCGGGCGCGGTCCGCCCAACCCATGATGCGGCCGAAATCGCCCGACAGTTCCGGCTGGATCATCGGCACCTCGCCCTTAAGGACCTGGCCGGCGGAGCCGTCGATGGTGATGACATCGCCCTTTTTCAGCGTGACGCCGACGCCAATCAGCCGCTCATTGCGGGCGTCGATGCGCATGGTGCCGGCGCCGACGACGCAGGGGATGCCCATGCCGCGGGCAACGACGGCCGCATGGCTGGTCATACCGCCGCGCGTCGTCAGAATGCCTTCGGCCGCATGCATGCCGTGAATGTCTTCAGGGCTCGTCTCGACGCGCAGCAGGATGACCTTGCGACCTTCCGACTCTGCCTCAACGGCCTCTTCCGCCGTGAAAACGATCTCGCCGGTCGCTGCACCGGGCGAAGCCGGCAGGCCGGAGCCGATTACCTGACGGGTAACGCGGGGATCGATGGTCGGATGCAGAAGCTGGTCGAGCGTCGAAGGCTCGATGCGCAGGACGGCTTCTTCCTCGGTGATGACGCCTTCGTCCACCATGTCGACGGCAATCTTCATGGCTGCCCGTGTCGAACGTTTGCCGGAACGCGTCTGCAGCATCCAGAGCTTGCCGCGCTCGATGGTGAATTCGATGTCCTGCATATCGCGGTAATGGGCTTCGAGCCGATCGCAGATGCGGCCGAACTCGGCAAAGGCCTCCGGCATCAGCTTTTCCATCGAGGGCTTTTCGGAACCTGAGGCTATACGCCCCTCCTCTGTGATGCTCTGCGGCGTGCGGATGCCGGCGACGACGTCTTCGCCCTGTGCATTGACGAGGAACTCGCCGTAAAGCAGCTTCTGCCCGGTCGAGGGATTGCGCGTGAAGGCGACACCCGTGGCAGACGCGTTGCCGAGATTGCCGAAGACCATCGCCTGGATGTTGACCGCCGTGCCCCAGGCTTCCGGAATATTATGAAGGTGGCGATAGGTAACGGCACGTGCGCTCATCCAGCTAGAAAACACCGCGCCGACAGCACCCCAGAGCTGTACCGCAGGATCCTGCGGGAAAGCCTCATCCAGCTCTTCCTCGATCAGCGCCTTGTAGAGCGAAACGACATGCTGCCATTCGGAAGCGTTGAGTTCGGTATCGAACTCGTGGCCAAGGCGCCCCTTCTCGTCCTCGAGGATTTCCTCGAAGAGATCATTGCCGAGCCCCATAACGACATCGGCATACATCTGGATGAAGCGGCGATAGCTGTCCCAGGCAAAGCGCGCGTCGCCGGCATCATGGCCGAGGGCCTGCACCGTCTCGTCATTCAGGCCGAGATTGAGCACCGTATCCATCATGCCCGGCATGGAAACACGGGCACCTGAGCGAACGGAGAGCAAAAGAGGCTGTTTGCCCGCACCGAAACGGCGGCCTGTAATCTCCTCGATACCCGCAATGCCTGCGAGCACCTGCTCCTTCAGCGCTCGATCGATCTTGCGGCCGTTCTTGTAATAGGTGCTGCAGGCTTCGCTGATGATGGTGAGTCCGGGAGGAACCGGCAAGCCGAGGCTGCACATTTCGGCAAGATTGGCGCCCTTGCCGCCAAGGATCTCCTTGTCTCGCGCCCGGCCTTCAGCCTGCCCGTTGCCGAACGTATAGACCCACTTGGTCATCTTCCCCCCAACACCATTTCGGGGACCAGCTTAATCCCTTGGTGTTGAAATGAAAATCGACAAATGCGGCGAAATGTTGCGCCGCACAATAAATCTGTAACAGGATAAAAAATCAAACGATTGAAACTGATGAGGCGCAGCGAAGGCGCATAAAAAAAGCTTTGCGGGACTGCAACAACGGTCCCGCAAAGCCTTGTTTCCGTCCGGCCAGGAAAACCGGACGGGGGGTCCATTTATGCCTTGTGACCTTCGGGGCCTATCCCCAACCCGAAGACAGCATTGCAAATTCAACGGATCACAACGACCGATTGCTACTTATCCGTAACGGCGCGGTTGCGATAAAACAACTTCTAATGCAATACACGCAAAAGAGCATCACCCAAATGGGGTACGCACCCGATGTCAGGGTGACCTTTTTTGGTCTTTAATTAAAATGCCCCCTCAAGCCGTCTCACGGAGACGCTCTGCGGTCTGCAAATCGACCGAGACAAGTTGAGAAACACCCTGCTCGGCCATCGTGACGCCAAAGAGGCGATTCATGCGCGCCATGGTGATGGGGTTGTGGGTAATGATGACGAATCGGGTCTCGGTGGAAGCCGCCATCTCGTCCATCAGATTGCAGTAACGCTCGACATTGTGGTCATCGAGCGGCGCGTCCACTTCGTCCAGCACGCAGATGGGCGCGGGATTGGTGAGGAAGACGGCGAAGATCAAAGCCATCGCCGTCAGCGCCTGTTCGCCACCCGAGAGCAGCGTCATGGTCTGTGGCTTTTTGCCGGGCGGGCGGGCAAGAATTTCGAGACCAGCTTCCAGCGGATCGTCGGATTCGATCAGTTGCAATTCCGCTGTGCCACCGCCGAAGAGGTGGGTGAAGAGGCGCTGGAATTGGGCGTTGACGACATCGAAGGCGGCGATCAGGCGCTCACGGCCTTCGCGGTTCAGGCTCTGGATCGCCCCGCGCAGCTTTCTGATGGCGTCGATGACGTCGTCACGTTCCTTGATGAGCGCTTCCAGCTTCTCGCTGAGTTCCTTCTGCTCCTCGTCGGCGCGCAGGTTGACCGCACCCAACCGCTCGCGCTCCATCCGCAGTCGCTCCACCTCGCGTTCGACCTCGCGCGGATCCGGCAGGGTCTGCAGTCCCGGCCGGTCGGCAAGGCGCATCGCCTCATGCGGCTGCACATTCAGTGTCTCGCGAATGCGCTGTTCGCTCTCCTGTCGTTTCTCGCGTGCGGAGACGAGGCGTTCCTCGGCGCGGCCGCGGCGCTCGCGGCTTTCGGCGAGTTCCGAAAGCGCGGTCGCCGCCTTGTGGTCGGCGTCACGCTGCAGCAGTTCGGCCTCCGCCAGCAGATCAGCGGCATGACGGCGGGCCTCCTCGGCCTTCTGCAATTCCGTTAGTAAAGCGCGGCGCTTGTCGTCAAATTCATCAGGCGCCATTTCGAGCTCGGCAGCCTCCTCTCGGGCCTCCTCCTCGCGCTCGCGCAGCGTGGCGATGTGATCTTCAGCGCTTGCAGCGCGCTGGCGCCATGTTTCGCGCTCCTGGCCGATGGCGACGATGCGGCGCTGGCGCGCATCGTTCTCGCGGTTGAGGCTTTCATGGCGCGCGCGTGTTTCAGCAAGCGCACCGCGATCGGTCGCGACTTCGGCCTGCTGGAAGCGCAGCCGGTCATCGAGCGCGGTTAGATCTGGCGCATCCTCCAGCTCGATGCGGGCATTTTCTTCCTGAACGGCGACATCTTCGAGCTGCGCCTGCAACTGGCTGACGGCTTCGGCGATGACGTCGCGGCGACGAATAAGGTCGCCCGAAGCGCGCTCCGCAGCAGCCAGAGCCTCGCGTGCCTCGGCCAGATGACGGGCGGACAGGCGGTTCATGTCGCGGGCGTCAGTGAGCCTGCGCTCTTCTTCTCGGATCGTATCGGCAGCAGCGGCAAGGCGCTCCTCTGCCTCGGTCAGAACATCGCGAGCAAGTTCCGCCTCACCTTCGAGTTCAGCAAGGCGGTTCTTCTGGGCGAGACGAAGAGCGGCCGCACTCGGTGCGTCCGCACCGGTGACATGGCCATCCCAGCGATAGACGGCGCCTTCCCTGGTGACCAGCTGCTGGCCGGCCTTGAGCTCCTTCATCAGACGCGGCACATCGGTGGCGGTCGCCAAGCCAATCTGGCGCAGACGACGGATCAGCGTGGCAGGTGCTCGAACATGGTTCAGCAGCGGCTCGGTACCGGCAGGCAGTCCCGGATCGCCGGCGCCATCGCCATTTTCCGACCAGTGGGCAGGCGCATTCGGGTCGAGGGGGGATTCGAGGTCATCTCCAAGGGCGGCACCGAGCGCCGTTTCGAAACCGCGATCGACTTTCAGCACTTCGGCAACCGGCGGGAATTCGCCAGCAGCGGCGCCTGCCAGCATGCGCTGGATGGTGCGTGCTTCCGTCTCAAGCGCGTTGAGCTTGCTGCGTGCCTGATCGACCGGAGCGCGGGAGAGCGCTTCCGTCTCGCGCGCCTTGGCCAGCGCCAGTTCGACAGACTGGATCGCCGCTTCGGCCTCGGCGACAGCAATCTCGCCGGCCTCCACCACTGCGCGCTTTTCTTCCGGGTCAGGCAGAGTCGCGATCCTCTCCCCGACACCGGCGAGTTCGCGATTGGCATCGTCCATCTGGCGTTCGAGCCGCAGCTTGCGGTCAGCGAGGTCGCGAATTGCGCGTTCCAGCTGATTGCGTCCGGCTGCGGCTTCAGCGCGCTCTGCGGTCAGGGTGGTGAAGATACGCTCGCTGTCGGCAAGTTTGGCGGCCGCCTCTTCGAAAGCCCGCTGCGTCTCTTCGGCATAACGGCCGGAATCGGCCAGAATTTCAGCAATATCGGCCTCTTCGGCATCGAGTCTCGCAAGGAACGTGGCATTATCGGCGACAAGCCGCTCCTCGCGTCTGATGTCTTCGGCAAGTTGCGCCAGACGGCGAGTGAGTTCATCGCGGCGGCGCAGGATGCGGTTGGCATCCTCTTCGAGCTGGCTGCGGGCGATCTGCAGGCGCTGGAGTGCGGCAGCCGCTCGCGCCTCGCCCTCGCGCAGTTCGGGCAGCTTCAGGGCGGCGATGCCCTGGTCCTTTGCCGCATTCATCTGGATCTGCGCCTTCTCGGCAACGACGACGGTTGCCTGGTTCAGCGCGCTGTCGGACTCGGCCTCGGCTTCCTTTGCCTGCACCCAGCGGATATGCAAGAGCATCGCCTCGCGGGCGCGGATATCGGCAGAGAGCGTCTTGAAACGGTTTGCCTGGCGGGCCTGGCGCTTCAGGCTCTCGATCTGGCTTTCGAGCTGCGAGGTGACGTCATCCAGCCGTTCCAGATTGCTTTCGGCGGCACGCAGGCGAAGCTCGGCCTCGTGGCGGCGGGAGTGCAGGCCGGAAATGCCGGCGGCCTCTTCCAGCAACTGGCGGCGGGCCTGCGGCTTTGCGGCGATCAGCTCACCGATGCGCCCCTGCCCGACCATGGAAGGAGAGCGAGCGCCGGTGGAAGCATCCGCAAAAAGAAGCTGCACATCCTTGGCGCGGCTTTCCTTGCCGTTGATGCGGTAAATCGACCCCTGCTCGCGCTCGATGCGGCGGGTGACCTGGATTTCATCGCTGTCGTTGAAGGCGGCGGGTGCAGTGCGCTCGCCGTTATCAAGATAGAGCGCGACTTCGGCGGTGTTGCGCGCCGGGCGGTTTCCGGAACCGGAAAAGATCACGTCATCCATGCCGGACGCGCGCATGTTCTTGTAGGAATTCTCGCCCATGACCCAGCGCAGGGCCTCGACGAGATTGGACTTCCCGCAGCCATTCGGGCCGACGACGCCGGTGAGGCCGCGCTCGATGATGAATTCGGTCGGTTCCACGAAGGACTTGAAGCCGATAAGGCGGAGCTTGTTGAACTTCATGCGGGGAGCTCCGTGGCAGAAAGCCCCCTCATCCGCCTGCCGGCACCTTCTCCCCGCTGGGGAGAAGAGACTTGCGGCAAACGCCGTGCCCACATCTTCCGTCGAATAATGGAAGCGAAAAGTAGGCAGCGTCCCCCTTCTCCCCTCGGGGAGAAGGTGCCGGCAGGCGGATGAGGGGGCCGCACCCACAAGCTGCGCTCAAAACAAAAAGCGGGCGCACGGCTTTCGCCGTCGCCCGCCTTCGCAAAACGGTACGGATCAGAGGAGGCTGTCGATGAGGGCCGACATGGTGTCAACCGGCATGTCTCCAGAATAGCGCTTGCCATTGATGAGGAACGTCGGCGTGGCATTGACGCCAAAATCCTTGGAACCCCGTTCCCGCGTGGCATTCACTTCATCCAGCAGTTTCTGGTTCGTCAAGCACTTCGTGAAGCTATCCTCAGTAAATCCGGCAAGCTTCGACATCTGCAGCAGCGCAGCACGGCCATCATCGGCGGCAGCCCAGACCTGCTGCTGCTTGAAGAGCATGGCGACCATCGGGAAATACTGTTCCGGCGTTGCGAGCTCTTCCGGCTTCTGCGGGTTGCAGCGGGCGAGCATGAAGGCGGCGGCAGCGCGCGGATCGAAGGGGAATTCGCGCAGGATGAACTCGACCTTGCCGGTGTCGATGTATTTCTGCTTGATGGTATCGAAGGTCGTGTTGTGGAAGTGGGCGCAATGCGGGCAGGTCATCGACATATATTCGACGATCTTGACCGGGGCATCGGATTTGCCGAGTGCCATTTCCGGCAGCGCGCCAGGCTCCAGCACCTTGGCCATGTCAACATCGCCGTCCGGCTTCGGGATTTCCGGGGCTGCTTGCGCCTGCGCCGTACCGTATACCGCCATGGATGCGGTTGCGGCGGCGACACCGCCCAGAAGCTGGCGTTTCGTCAGTTGCATTTCAGAGATGCGCATGGGTTCCCCATAAACAAGTGTGGCAGCTAGTTGTGCGATATAACGGCCAGAAGCCGCGAACAAGGCACGCTTCGCCAACTTTCTTCAAAGAATTGTGACCTGCGAAAGACGAAGCTTTAAAACCGTGCAGGATTTGGTGTTATCGATACACATCGCGGCGATTGCCAACGCGCACAACCAGAATCCGTACCGCGCCGTCGTCGATATCGGCAATCACGCGATAGTCTCCGACGCGGTATTTCCAAAAATTTCCCAATTCGGATCCCTTCAGCGCCTCCCCGAGCGATCTTGGATCGTCCAGCTTAGCAACGCGATCGTTCAGAAAGCGGAGGATGCGACTAACAGCGTCGCGACCGAGCTTTTCGAGCTCACGCTCGGCAGCCCGGTGAAACTCAATTCTCCACGCCATACCGCTTCATCAACTCCGGGAGCGGCACTGTATCGGTTTCTCCCTTGCGGAACTCCTCGAGACGCTTTTCTGCAAGGAAGATATCTTCCATATCGTCAAGGTGTTCGAGAATGGCCTGCCGCGCATAGAAACTCTTGCTTCGCCCAGTGCGTTTTGCAAGCGCATCCAGCCGAGCTTCAATTTCCGGCGGCAATCTTAAAGCAAGCATGGCTGCCTCCGTTTGCTATACATGTATAGCATTGGGCCAGTCCGATACCAAACGAAATCTATTTGCCCCGCTTGCCCAATACTGCCGTACCCAGACGAGCGATCGCCTGGCGCAATTTGTCATCCTCTATGCCCTGCATCATGCCTTCCAGCTTGCGGGCGGCTTCGCCCTTCAAAGGCGGTGGCGTGCGGGAGCGTTTGACCGGCTGGTAGACCGGCTTCTGGACGATGCGGAGTTGGTGGACGGCGGCGAAGCCGAAGAAGCTGTTGATGCGCTGGATGAGTTCGCCTTGCGCATGGGTCAGAAAAAGAGCGCGCGCGCCTTCGCAGGCAACCGTCAGCACGCCCGGGCGGAAGCTGCCGTCATCGCCGCCGCGGGCCCAGGCGATCTTTTCCGGTCGGGTGCAATCGGCGAAGTCCTCGCCGGCGATTTCGTCCCATGAGCCGAGAAGCGCGCTGTTGATGCCGGCACGGCGGGCGAGAACGGGATCGATGATGCCGTTCGTCAGCTCGGAAATCTGCTTCCCATCTTTGCGTGGATAACTCATCGAAACCTTGGTAAGCGATGGCCATTCGAGGCCATCGGCTTGATCACGCCGCTTTGCTTTGCCAAGTATAGAGCACTTCCCCCGATTGCGGCAAATAATGACGATACGCACACCGGACGCGCCGACCGCCTCCCCTCTTCTCGAATGGTACGACCGCCATCATCGCGACCTGCCCTGGCGGGTTTCGCCGCCGATGGCCAGACGCGGCATCAAGGCCGATCCCTATCACGTCTGGCTGTCCGAGGTGATGCTGCAGCAGACGACGGTGCAGGCGGTCAAACCCTATTTCGCCAATTTCCTGGCGAAATGGCCAACGGTGACCGATCTCGCCAATGCGCCGAGCGAGCTGGTGATGGCAGCCTGGGCAGGGCTTGGATATTACGCGCGGGCACGCAATCTCAAGAAATGCGCCGAGGCCGTCGCGAGCCAGCATGACGGCATCTTTCCCGACACCGAAGAAGGCCTGAAAGCGCTGCCCGGCATCGGCGACTATACGGCGGCTGCGGTCGCGGCCATCGCCTTTAACCGGCAGGCGGCCGTGATGGACGGCAATGTGGAGCGGGTCATCTCCAGGCTCTATGCCATCGCCACGCCGCTTCCAGCCGCCAAGCCGCTGATGCGCCAGAAGGTGGCTCTGCTGACGCCAGCCGACCGACCCGGCGATTTCGCCCAGGCGATGATGGATCTCGGCGCCACGATCTGCACGCCGAAGCGCCCGGCCTGCTCGCTCTGTCCGTTCAACGGATCGTGCGAGGCGCTCAGCCTGCATGATCCCGAGCAGTTTCCAGTCAAGGCCACCAAGAAGGAAAAGCCGATCCGGCGGGGTGCGGCCTTCGTGGCAGTCACCTCAGATGGCGATATCCTGCTGCGGCGGCGTGTCGAAAGCGGGCTGCTCGGCGGCATGACGGAAATTCCGACGACGGCATGGACCGCGCGGCAGGATGGCGAGACCTCAGCCGAAGCGGCGCCCTTCAAGGCTGACTGGGAGAGCGCCGGCAGCGTCACCCACGTCTTCACCCATTTCGAGCTCAGGCTTTCGATCTTCCGAGTGGCAATTGCCAATCGCCTTAAAATCGATGACGGCTGGTGGGAGCCGGTTACAAATCTTGAAGCTCAGGCGCTGCCGACTATCATGAAAAAAGCGATCGCAGCGGCTATTCCTCTCGCGTTCAAAACAGCCAAGGGATGATTATGGCAAACGACATCAAGCATATCGTTTTCGATATTGGCAAAGTTCTTATTCATTACGACCCGCATATTCCCTTCAGCCGCCTCATTCCCGATGAGGCCGAGCGCAACTGGTTTTTCGCCAATATCTGCACGCACGACTGGAACATCGAACAGGACCGCGGCCGCACCTGGGCGGATGCCGAAGCGTTGCTGATCGCACAGCATCCGACCCGCGAAGAGCATATCCGCGCCTTCCGCAAGAACTGGCACGAGATGGTGCCGCATGCCTATGAAGACAGCGTCGCAATCATGGAAGGTTTCATCAACGAGGGTCGGGATGTGACCATGCTGACGAATTTCGCCTCCGATACGTTCCGCGAGGCTCAGGAGCGCTTTCCCTTCCTTAGGAAGCCCCGTGGTGTGACCGTTTCCGGCGATGTCGGCCTCATCAAGCCTGACATCGCGATCTACGAAACGCATACCAAGAGCTTCGACCTCGATCCGGCCGCGACGATCTTCATTGACGACGCGCCTGTCAATGTCGAGGGTGCGAAGGCTGCCGGCTGGAATGCCGTGCTCTTTACCGGCGCCGACAAGCTGCGCGCCGATCTCGCCACCTATGGACTGAAGGCCTGAGCCATGGCCTTCGACCCCGCAGCGGCCATTGACCGCTTCCACACCGCGATCAACGATCTAGATTTTCCCGAGATCGAGAACTGGTTTGCCGAGGATGCCACTTATGTCTCTAACGGCGTCGGCAGCCTTGCCGGCCGGGCCGAGATCATGGCCGCATTCCGCCGCTACTTCGACGACTACCCGGACCAGACGGCGGAGAATTCTGTGGTCGAGACGCTGACGCCGTTCTCCGGCCGCGCCGTGTGGTCCGTTCGAGCAACACACAGCAAGACCGGCAAGCCGCTGATCCGCGAAGGCGAGGAAACGATCACTTTCAACGAGGACGGCAAGGTTACGCGCGTCGAGGTGACCGATTACCAGGAATTCTGACGCGGGATCTTAGCGTTAATAATAGGAAGCCCGGGGTCTTTCGGCCCCGGGCTTTCTTTTATGCCTCTTCCCTAACTGGAGGTACAAACCGGAAGAGGCTTGGTCCTGTCCTTGCAAGGAGGTTGCTCAACCCACCTTTGCAAGGTCACTGCGGATGACGGACCGCAATTCGTCGATCGGGCGCAGGGTTTGCCCATCGTCGAAGTGCCAGAAGGTCCATCCGTTGCATGCATCAAGGCCCTGCACTTTCGCGCCGAGGCGATGAATGGAGCCGGCCTCGCCACCAGCGGCGACCGTGCCATCGGCGCGCACGACGGCGCTGTAGCGCCGTTTTGCGTCCGTCAGTACCTGGCCGGGCTTGATGAGGCCGCTTTCGACCAGCACGTTGAAGGCGACGCGGGCTTCAGCCTTCTTGCCGGTCATCACGGTCAGTTCCGCCTTGCCGAGCGGCTCGACGGCGGCGATGCGGGCGGAGGCCGCATCGATATAGTCCTGCTCACGCTCGATGCCGACGAAATGGCGGCCGAGACGCTTGGCGACGGCGCCGGTCGTTCCCGAACCGAAGAAGGGATCGAGGATGATATCGCCAGGCTTGGACGAGGCCATGATGACACGGGCGAGCAATGCTTCCGGCTTTTGCGTCGGATGGGCTTTCTTGCCGTCCTCGCCCTTCAGGCGCTCGTTGCCGCTGCAAATCGGGAAGAGCCAGTCGGAGCGCATCTGCACATCGTCATTGGCCGCCTTCATGGCATCATAGTTGAAAGTGTAGCCCTTGGCCTTGGCGTTCGGGCTTGCCCAGATCATCGTCTCGTGGGCGTTCTGGAAACGACGGCCCTTGAAGTTCGGCATCGGGTTGGTCTTGCGCCAGACGATGTCGTTCAGGATCCAGAAGTTCAGATCCTGCAGCGTGGCACCGACGCGGAAAATGTTGTGATAGGAACCGATGACCCAGATCGTGCCCGTCGGCTTCAGGACGCGGCGGCAGGCAAGCAGCCAGGCGCGGGTGAAGGCGTCATAGGCCTCGAAGGAGGCGAACTGATCCCACTCGTCATCAACGGCATCGACCAGCGACTGGTCCGGCCGGTGCAGTGTGCCACCAAGTTGCAGATTGTAGGGCGGATCGGCGAAGATGACGTCAACGGACTGGCTGGGAAGAGCCTCAAGGGCTGCAACGCAATCACCCTTGATGATCGTGTCGACCCAGGAGCCCGGCTTGACGGAAGTCTTGAGGTCGGCAAGCGGAAATACAGACGCCATGTAGATACTCACTCATACGCTTTACGCTTAACTGTCCGTTATGGTTACGCAAGTTGGTTACCAAAGCCTGAAGCACCGACCCGTTTCGGGAAAATATTCCGGTTTACCTACAAGAAAGAGGCGGACACTCGGCTGCGCCCGCCCCGATTTCACTCCGCCGCCGAGAGTATGTGGACCTGCCTGCTATCCTCAGGCGCCTCAGTGCGCTCGACCATGCCGTAGTCCCTGACGATATGGCCGATGCGCAGGCGATAATCGGCAAAAATGCCGTTGCGGCCAGCCTTCTGGGCCGCCCGATGGGCTTCGAGGTTGCGCCACTCGCGCAGCGCCTCTTCATCCTGGAAGAAGGAAAGCGAGAGGATTTTGCCGCGCATCGTCAGGCTCTCGAAACGCTCGATAGAAATGAAGCCATCAATCTTTTCGAGCTCGGATCTGAGTTCGCCGGCAAGGTCCAGATATCGATGGCGCTCGCCAACATAGGGGATAACCTCGAAGATAACGGCGATCATGGCAGCACGAGCTTCGCATGAGGGGCCGAGACGTTCTTCAGAAAGATGCGGTCCTCTTTCACGATGAAGCGCTCGCGGCGGGCAAATTCGTAATTCTCCCGGCCGAGCGGATCGGCAGCAAGCCTGGCGCGATAGGCCTCGTAGGCCGCGAGGCTTTCGATATTGTAGACACCGTAAGCCGTTGTTGCCGAGCCCTCATGCGGGCCGTAATAGCCGATCAGGTCGGCGCCGTTTCTCGGGATCGCCTGTCCCCAGTTGCGGGCATATTCGGCAAAAGCATCCTTGCGGAAGGGGTCGATCTCGTAGCGGATGAAGCAGGTGATCATCGCTTTCTCCTTTCGTGTTTCGTATGAGAGGCGTTTTCGCACATTGCGATACGAAGATGCTTCGGTTACGATCGAAGTATGAAGGAAGGACCCGACATAGCGCAGATCGGCGCACTCATCGGCGATCCAGCGCGCGCTAATATGCTGGCGGCGCTGACCGGCGGTCGTGCGCTGACCGCGACCGAACTTGCGGCAGCCGGCGGCATCACGCTGCAGACTGCCAGCACTCATCTTTCGAAGCTCGAAACCGGCGGGCTGCTGGCTCAGCGTAAACAGGGGCGGCACCGCTATTTCACGCTGGCCGATGAGGCCGTGGCCCGGCTGATCGAAAGCATGATGGGCCTTGCAGCAAGCCGAGGGCATCTGCGCCACCAGCCCGGCCCTAAGGATCCGGCGCTGCGCAAGGCGCGCATCTGCTACGACCATCTCGCTGGTGATTTTGGCGTGCGCATGCTGGACAGCCTGGTTGCATCCGGATCGATCGATGCCATCGGCGACGGGCTTGCCGTGACGGCCAGGGGCGAGAGCGATCTGCAATGCATCGGCATCGACGTCGGCAGCCTCAAATCCTCGCGCCGGCCGCTCTGCCGCTCCTGCCTCGACTGGAGTGAACGCCGTGCCCATCTTGCCGGCAGCCTCGGCAAGGCGCTGCTTGCGAATTTGATGGAAAAGGGCTGGGCGCGGCGGATGCCGGAAAGTCGATCGGTGGTCTTTTCGCCGGAAGGCGAGCGGCAGTTTCTCAAGCTTTTTCCGCTGGAAGGCTAACAAGGCGCGATAAGCGTATTCCTGAAATGCTTGCGAGCGACCGTGGTGCCAAGCTCGCTCGGGTACGCAGAACCTGAATGCAATTGGATCACGGAAAAGCGCAAAGGCACGCGGAATTCCCCCGAATTGGGAGAATTCACATGCTAAGAAATTCTATAATTTTGAGACTTTAGCCGACGATGGCAAAAGCTTCCCGCTCGCCGCCCTTTTGAGCGGGCTGCGGCGCGCGCCCAATCCACTGCACATGCTTCTGGAGGATGGCAGCAGCCTCCTCCGCCTTGCCTTGGCGAAGTGCGGCAAGGATAGCGCGATGGTCGTGATCGGTCCGCTTTTCCCAGCCCGATCGCCAGGCGGAGAACAGGAAGCGAGCGCTTGCCGCATGCAGGTCATCGATCGAGGCCAGCAGGCGCGGCATCGCGCAAGGGGTGAGGATCAGGCGGTGGAAGCGGCGGTTCGCCTCTTCCCAAGCATGCACATCGGCAGCGGCATCGCCCTCGCGCGTCGCCTCTTCGGCGGCATCGAAGATGGCGGGCGTCAGGTGGCGGATGGCGTGCTTCAGGGCGAGCACTTCGAGGGCAGCACGCATTTCGGCCACTTCTCGCACTTCGGCGAGATCGAATGAGGCGACGCGTACACCACGGCGCGGCTCACTGATCGCCAGGCCCTGCGCCTCGAGCCGGCGAAAGGCCTCGCGCACCGGCACATGGCTGGTCTCGAATTCCTCGGCAACATGGTCCTGACGAAGACGCGCACCGGGCGCAAGCTCGCCATGCACGATGCGCTCTGCAAGCACGCGGGCAATGCGCGCGGCGATGGTGTCTTCAGGTTCCCTGCTCATTGCCATCAAGTAGCGAGCCCTGCAGGGCTTGTCGAGGTGGCATGAAAGCCGCTCCCCCGCAAAGCTGCTCGCACTGTGCATTCCAGCCATGTCTCGCCATCGGTTGAGCTTTCAGCGGCCATCGTGTAAAGCCGCATCATCCCCAAACAAGGCATGAGTATATGGACGGCTTCGACCTCATCATCTTCGACTGCGACGGCGTTCTGGTCGATTCCGAAATCATTGCGGCGGATGTTGAATCCAAGCTGCTGACGGAAGCAGGCTATCCGATCAGCATCGAGGAAATGAACGAGCGTTTCGCCGGCCTCACATGGCAGGACATCCTCTTCCAGATCGAACGGGAAGCCAGCATCCCGCTCTCGGCATCGCTGCTCGATCAGTCTCAGAAACTTCTCGACATCAGGCTCGAACAGGAAGTCCAGGCCATTCCCGGCGTCGAATTCGCCGTCAGCCGCCTCTCGATGAAGCGCTGCATCTGTTCGAACTCCTCGAGCCGGCGGCTCGACATGATGCTGGGTAAGGTCGGCCTGAAGCAGCTCTTTGCGCCGAACATCTTCTCTGCCAAGGATCTCGGCCCCGACCGCGCCAAGCCGAAGCCGGATATCTTCCTGCATGGTGCAAGCCAGATGGGCGTTTCGCCTTCCAGGACCGTCGTCGTCGAAGATTCTACGCATGGTGTTCATGCTGCACGCGCTGCCGGCATGCGGGTGATCGGCTTTACCGGCGGTTCGCACACTTATCCCTCGCATGCTGATAAGCTGACGGATGCTGGTGCGGAGACGGTGATTTCCCGCATGAACGATCTGCCAGGCGTTGTCGCCGCATTGGCAGAGTGGGAAGGCGTGCTCTAAGGGCAGCGGCTTCGCCGCCCTAATGCCTGCAAGAAGCGGCAGCTCTTATTCACGCAACGGGTTTTTTGCTTGCAGAGGCGCGCCCGCTTTCGCGACGCCATTAGGGCTGACCGATTGTCAGCAGCCGGCGCCTCAGCTGCTTTTCTTCTTGGAGTTTTTGACGTTCTTGGCGGGCTGATTGTCGAAGCCGACATTGACCCGGACCAGCGCCCCGGAGCCGACCGGCATCTTGATGCCCTCGTGGCGGAAGATGACCTGCGTGGCCGGCGCGCCGGCCGGGATCTGCGTCGGGAAATTGACGACTTCGGACGACAGGACGTCCTGTCCATCCAGCACCGAGATCCGGATCGGCAGCGTGACCGGGCCTGGCGTGCCGCCTGGGCCGGCAACAAGACGAAGCTGCGCCACGACGGTCATGGAGAGCGCCGTGTCGTTGAGCATGCACTGGCGGCTATAGTCACCGAAAGATGCCTGGAAGACGACCTGCTGCGGATCACCGGTCTTCGCACCTTTCGCATAGGTGCGGTAGATCGCGTCCTGGTCACGCATGAAGATCTGCGGGCATGCACCCTGCACAACAGGTGCGACCGTTCCTTGCGCGGTAATGCCGGTGCCGATCGGGGCCTGGTTCGACGAAGGACTGGTCGGCGCGACCGGCATGATCTGGGCATTGCCGTTCGGCTGAAGCGGAGCGGGGCCGCTGCTCGCAGTTGCGGCTTCAGGCTTGCTGTCGCCGCCGAGGCCGAGCGAATTGCAGCCGGCAAGAGCCGCAAAAAGGAATGCGGAAACGATGAGACGAGAGACCTTGCCGAGCACGATATTCCACCCCTTGCAAACGCTTTTCTTCTAGGTGCTTGCGACTTTCGCGCAAGGCCTTTCATGACAGTTGGCGATGGTCTATATCAGCGGCGCAAAGAAAAATCGATTGGGTAAGCACCGTTTTGATGCACTTTTCGGCGCCGGCTGCGGGCAACTTCAATAGGATACCTGCGACACTGCCCCAGCAGGCCGTTAAGCCCCCTCTTTTCGGCGGAACGGCAGCGTCCCGTTTGCGCACGGAATTTCTCCAGCCATAGATCAAGGATGACGAACGTGGACTATATCTCGACCCGCGGCGAGGCCCCTTCCCTCGGCTTTTGCGACGCCCTTCTGGCGGGGCTGGCGCGCGATGGCGGGCTCTACGTTCCCCGCAAATGGCCGAGCTTTTCCAAGAAGGAAATCCGCGCGCTGCGCGGCAAGACCTATCAGGAGATTGCCTTCACCATCCTTTCGCCCTTCACCAATGGCGAAATCCCCGATGAAACCTTCCGGGCGATGATCGACGAGGCCTACGGCACTTTCCGCCATCCGGCGATCGCGCCGCTGATCCAGACCGGCCCGAACAGTTTCGTGATGGAACTCTTCCACGGCACGACACTCGCCTTCAAGGATGTGGCGATGCAGCTTCTTGCCCGCCTGATGGATTATGCGCTGGAAAAGCGCGGCGAGCGGGCGACTATCGTCGGCGCCACTTCGGGCGATACCGGTGGGGCTGCGATCGACGCCTTCGCGGGCCGCGAGCGCACCGACATTTTCATCCTCTTCCCGCATGGCAAGGTTTCGCCAGTACAACAGCGGCAGATGACGACGTCGACATCAGGCAATGTGCATGCGCTTGCCGTCGAGGGCAATTTCGACGATTGCCAGAACCTCGTCAAAGCCATGTTCAATGACGTTGCCTTCCGCGACAAGGTAAAGCTTTCGGGCGTCAACTCGATCAACTGGGCGCGCATCATGGCGCAGATCGTCTATTATTTCACAACGGCGATCGCACTCGGCGGACCGGATCGGAAGATCTCGTTCACGGTACCGACTGGGAATTTCGGCGATATCTTCGCCGGCTACTGTGCCAAGCGCATGGGCTTGCCGATCGACAAGCTCGTCATCGCCACCAATGAGAACGATATCCTGGCGCGAACGCTGAAGACCGGCCGTTATGACATGAAGGCGGTGAAGGCCACCACCTCGCCTTCCATGGATATCCAGATATCCTCCAACTTCGAACGGCTGCTGTTCGAAGCCTATGACCGCGATGCCTCCAAGGTTCGCGCCGCCATGGAAAGCCTCAAGCAATCCAATGGTTTCGAGATCTCGCCCGAAGCGCTGAAATTCATCAAGAAGGATTTCCGCGCCGGCCGCGCAAGCGAACGACAGGTGGCGGAAACGATCCGCAAGACCTACGCGGAAACCGGCTATCTGCTCGATCCGCATTCGGCGATCGGCGTCTTCGTGGCCGCCAAGAGGGAAAAGCCTAATACCCCGATGGTGACGCTTGCCACCGCCCATCCGGCGAAATTCCCGGCTGCCGTAAAATCCGCCTCCGGTATTGACCCGGCGCTTCCGACGTGGCTTGCTGATGTGATGCACAGGGAGGAGCGCTTCCAGATCATCGAGCCCGAGCTCAAAGCGGTTGAAACCTTTATCGGCAAGCATGCCCGCAGCTAGATGACGGCAGGCGCAGAAAGATAGCACATGACAGTTGAGTGCACCCGGCTCAAATCCGGGCTGACAGTAGTCACACAGACCATGCCGCACCTTGAAAGCGCTGCGCTCGGAGTCTGGATCAAATCAGGTTCGCGCAACGAGACGGAAGACGAACACGGCATTGCCCACCTGCTCGAACACATGGCCTTCAAGGGAACGGCACGACGTTCCGCCCGTGAGATCGCCGAGGAAATCGAGGATGTCGGCGGCGAAGTAAACGCCGCGACCTCCACTGAGACGACCTCTTACTATGCCCGCGTTCTGAAGGATCACGTGCCGCTCGCCGTCGATATCCTCGCCGATATCCTGACGGAGTCCGCCTTCGAGGAAGAAGAGCTGGAGCGCGAGAAGCAGGTCATCCTGCAGGAGATCAACGCGGCCAACGACACGCCCGACGACGTCGTCTTCGACCGCTTCTCCGAGGTCGCCTATCGTGGCCAGACGCTCGGACGACCGATCCTCGGCACACCGGAAACCGTCGTTTCCTTCACGCCGCAGCAGATCCGCACCTATCTCGGTCGCAACTATACGACCGACCGGATGTTCGTGGTGGCGGCGGGCGCCGTCGAGCATGACGAATTCGTTCGCTTGGTCGAAGACCGCTTCGCCAGCCTGCCGACCACGCCCAACGCGCCGCCGGTCATGGAAGCCGCCCGTTATATCGGCGGCAATGTGCGCGAGCCGCGCGACCTCATGGACGCGCAGATCCTGCTGGGCTTCGAGGGCAAGGCCTATCATGCCCGCGATTTCTACTGCTCGCAGATCCTCGCCAATATCCTCGGCGGCGGCATGTCCTCCCGCCTCTTCCAGGAAGTACGCGAGTTTCGCGGCCTCTGTTACTCCGTCTACGCTTTCCACTGGGGCTTTTCCGATACCGGCATCTTCGGCATCCATGCCGCAACCGGTGGCGAGAATCTGCCGGAGCTGGTGCCCGTCATCATCGACGAGCTGCACAAGTCGGCAGACAGCATTCACCAGAAGGAAATCGAGCGTGCCCGGGCACAGATCCGCGCCCAGCTCCTCATGGGCCAGGAAAGCCCCGCCGCCCGCGCCGGCCAGGTCGCCCGGCAGATGATGCTCTATGGCCGTCCGATCTCCAATCCGGAAATGATGGAGCGACTGGAGGGTATCACCATCGAGCGCCTGACCGATCTTGCCGGTCGCCTTTTCTACGATACCGTCCCGACGCTTTCGGCGATCGGTCCGCTCGAGCAGCTTGCCCCGATGGAAGACATCACTGCCTCGCTTTCGGTTCCGGCACCGAAGACGAAGCAGGCAAGCCGCTGACCGACACATACGTTGCGCCGGGGGTTATCGATGCCAAAATCGGTTTTTCGGTTCCTGTCGCGACAGCCTGAAGCGGTCGAACTCGAAAACGACAAATATGTCCTGCGCCTGCCGCGCTACCAGGATTTCAATCAGTGGCACCGGCTGCGCGCCGACAGCCGCCGTTTTCTGGAACCCTGGGAGCCGACATGGCGGCGCGACGAGCTGACCGAAGGCTCGTTTCGCGCCCGCGTCATCCGGGGCAAGCAGGAATATGCTTCGGGACAGGCGATCCCGCTCTTCATTTTTCTGAGAAAGGATATGACGCTCGTTGGCGGCATCACCATCGGCTATATCCGCCGGGGAGCCGCCCAAAGCTGCATGATTGGCTACTGGATGGGCGAGCGTTATGCCGGCCAGGGACATATGTTCGCCGCACTTCAATTGGTTATTCCCTATATCTTCACAGGGCTTGAGTTGCACCGTATCGAAGCAGCCTGTATTCCAGATAACGCACGGAGCATTCGCCTGCTTGAGAAAGCCGGGTTCCAGCGGGAAGGCTACCTGCGCGGATATTTGAAGATCAACGGTCAGTGGCATGATCACGTGATGTTTTCACGCTTGGCCACCGACGCGGATACAGGCAGGAAACCCAACAGCCGATGAACAAAGACCGCATGCTGCTGACGTCACCGTCCGGACGAGTGATCGCGGTGATCGCAGCCCTTCTCCTGTCGGTGTTCGCCCTTGCGGCGGGAACTGTGCAGGCGGCCGAACCGGTAAAGATTTCCCGCGACGATACTGCGCTGGACCTGACTGCCACGACGGAAATCTACGCCAACCAGGGCGAGGCCTTCCAGGTTTCCACCGCTGCCGGCGCCGATGGTATCCGCCGGCGTATCGAGGTGCGCGCGAGCTCGGAAAACCATCAGGGCGACTGGGCGGTCTTTGCGCTCGCTAACGTCTCCGAGGAGCAGCTCGAACGCGTTATCGTCGCGCCGCACTTCCGCCTCGTCAATTCCAAGCTGTTCTGGCCCGATCTCGGCTCGCAGCGCATTATTGCGATCACGCCAAGCGAAGGTTTTGCGCTCGACCGCCAGCCGAGCGATGAGGCCGACGTCTTCCGCATCACGCTGAACCCAGGCGCTGTCATCACCTTCGTTGCCGAGCTTGCCACGCCGGAGTTGCCACAGATCTATCTGTGGGAGCCAGACGCTTACAAGGACACGATCAACGCCTTCACGCTCTATCGCGGCATCGTGCTCGGCATTGCCGGCCTGCTCGCGGTGTTCCTGACGATCCTCTTCGTCGTGAAGGGAACCTCGATGCTGCCGGCGACGGCGGCTCTCGCCTGGGCGGTACTCGGCTATATCTGCGTCGACTTCGGCTTTCTCGGAAAGCTGATCAGTGTCGCCTCAGCGGATCAACGAATATGGCGCGCCTGTGCGGAGGTGGCGCTCGCCTCCAGTTTCGTCATCTTCCTGTTCACTTATCTCAATCTCAACCGATGGCATGTGCATCTCGGCTACGCCACGCTTGCCTGGGTGCTGGGTCTTGCCCTGCTCTTCGGCGTTGCGATCTACGATCCGTCGATTGCGGCCGGCATTGCCCGTCTATCTTTCGCACTGACAGCGGCGACCGGCCTGCTGCTGATCATCTATCTCGGCTTCAACCGCTATGACCGCGCCATCCTGCTCGTGCCGGCATGGGCGCTGACGCTCGTCTGGCTGTTCGGCGCGTGGATGACGATCACCGGCCGGCTTGACAATGACATCATCCAGCCCGCACTCGGCGGCGGCCTCGTGCTGATCGTGCTCTTGATCGGCTTCACCGTCATGCAGCATGCCTTTGCGGGAGGCGCCTTCCAGCAAGGTCTCTTCTCCGATCTCGAGCGTCAATCGCTGGCGCTGACGGGCTCGGGCGACATGGTCTGGGATTGGGATGTGGCGCGCGATCGCGTCGTCACCATTCCCGATGTTTCCGTAAAACTCGGGCTTTCACCGGGCACGATGCATGGCGCGGCGCGCAACTGGCTGCCGCGGCTGCACCCCGACGATCGCGACCGTTTCCGGGCAACGCTTGATGTGCTCCTGGAACATCGCCGCGGCCGGCTGAACCACGAGTTCCGCATCCGCGCCGAAGACGGGCACTTTCACTGGCTCCTGATCCGTGCCCGGCCGGTGCTCGGCTCGAACGGCGAAATCATCCGCTGCGTCGGCACGATCGTCGATGTGACCGAGCAGAAGAATTCCGTCGAGCGGCTGCTGCACGATGCGCTGCACGACAACCTGACGGGCCTGCCGAACCGACAGGTCTTCATAGACCGCCTGCAGTCGGTGCTGACACTGGCGCCGGGCGGCGAGACGCTGCGCCCGACCGTCATGGTGATCGACATCGACCGCTACAAGCTGGTCAATGATTCCCTCGGTGTCGCAGCCGGTGACAATATTCTGATCGCGCTCACCCGCCGCCTGCGTCGCCTCCTGAAACCGCAGGATACGCTGGCGCGCCTTTCCGGCGACCAGTTCGGCGTCATCCTCGTTTCCGAGCACGATCCGGCCAAGGTTGCCGATTTTGCCGATGCGATGAGCAAGGCAATCATGGTACCGATCAATTTCTCCAACCGCGAGATCATCCTGACCGCCTCCATCGGTCTCACCTCCTGGGTGGACCAGCAGGAGAGCGCGTCGGGTCTGCTCAGCGATGCCGAGCTTGCCATGTACCGGGCCAAACGTGCTGGCGGCAATCGCGTGGAGCCCTTCCAGCCGGCTTTCCGTGATTTCGGCACCGACCGCCTGCAGCTTGAATCGGATCTGCGCCGTGCCATCGAGCGCAAGGAACTTTCGATGGTCTACCAGCCGATTGCGCGGCTGGAGGATGTCGAGATTGCCGGCTTCGAAGCGCTGATGCGCTGGGAACATCCCAAGCGCGGCAACATCCCGCCGTCGGAATTCATCCCGATCGCCGAAGCGTCCGACATTATCGGTGCGCTCGGCATCTTCGCGCTGGAGCAGGCGACCAACGACCTGATGGGTTGGCAGAACCAGACCGGCGAGCTGCCGATCTTCGTCTCGATCAATCTGTCGAGCGTGCAGCTTCTCAACAACGATCTTTACGACGACGTCCGTTCGGTACTGGCCAAGACCCATTGCGATCCTTCGCGGCTGAAGCTGGAACTGACAGAATCCATGGTGATGGAAAATCCGGAACAGGCTCGTCTCGTACTGCAGAAGCTGAAGGAAGCTGGTCTTGGCCTCGCGCTTGACGATTTCGGCACCGGCTATTCCTCGCTCGCCTACCTGACCCGCTTCCCCTTCGACACGATCAAGCTCGATAAGGCGCTGGTTCGCGACAACAGCGACAAGAAGGCGACCATCTTGAAATCGGTGATTTCCATGGCGCGCGAGCTGGACATGAAAGTGGTGGCCGAAGGCATCGAGTCCAACGAGGATGCGATCGAGCTTGCCAAGATGGGCTGCAGCTACGGGCAGAGTTATCTCTTCGGCCCACCAATGCCGTCGGAATCGGTGCTGCGGCTGCTGAGAGAACGGTTTCCGCTGACGAAGCGGGCCTGAGCATCCCCGCAGAGGAATAGGGGGAGGACGCGGTTTACTGCCTTGCCCTCTCCAACGCTGCCGCTATTCTGCCCGAAAACACAACCGGGAGGCACCTTATGATCCTGCACTGCGTATTCATGCGGCTGAAGAGCGCTATGACGCCTGACGATAAGCAGGCGCTGTTCGACGCCATCGTGGCGCTGAAGCAGGTGATCCCGGGAATTCTTGACATCAAATACGGGCCGAATGTTTCACCCGAGGGACTGCATGGCGGTTTCGTCGACGGCTTTGCCGTGACCTTCGAAAGCCCCGAGGCACGCGATACCTATCTCGTGCATCCCGAGCATGTGACCGTCGGCGAGCGCATTGTCTCGTCGACGGATGGAGGCCTGGCGGGCCTCCTGGTTTTCGATCTCGTTATCTAAGATCCCGTCAGCTCAGCTCGACTTCGCCATCGCTGCGGAGAGCTGGTCGACATTGTAGCGGAACATCTTCTCGTAGGTCGGGGCTGGGCCTTTTGAGTCCGAGAGAGATTCGACATAGAGTTCACCGCCCGGCTCGGCGCCCGTCGCAGTGGCAACCTGCTTGACGAGGCGCGGATCGTTGGAATTCTCGAAGAAATAGGTTTTCACGTGTTCCTGCTTGATCTGCTCGATCAGCTTGGCAACGTCGGCGGCCGATGCTTCGCTTTCGGTGGAGAGGCCGAGGGGTGCCAAGAAGCTGACATTGTATTCCCGGCCGAAATAGCCGAAGGCATCGTGGCTGGTCAGCACCTTGCGGCGATCATTGGCGATCTTGTCGAACTTGGAATGTGCATAGCCGTCCAGTTCGTCAAGCTTCCTGGTGTATTTCTCGGCATTCGCCTTGAAGGCGGCGGCATCGGCCGGATCGGCTGCGGAAAGTGCCTTCTCGATATTGGCGACCCAGACCTTCACATTGACAGGGCTGTTCCAGACATGCGGATCGGTGACGGTTTTACCATCCTCTTCCATCGTGCGGGTGTTGATGCCTTCGGACACTGTGACCGGATTTCCCTTGTAGCCGGAGGCGGTGATGAGGCGGTCCATCCAGCCTTCCAACCCCTCGCCGCTGACGAAGGTAACTTTTGCAGCATTCAGCGCCTTGGCATCGGCCGGCGCCGGCTCGAACTCATGGGGATCGCCGTTCGGACCGACGAGGCTCGTGACCTTGACGTGATCGCCGCCGACCTGTCGGACGACATCGGCAAGCACGGTGAAGGAGGCAACGACCTTCAGCGTTTCGGCCGAAGCCGGCACGGCCGAAAGCGTCATCAGCACCGGCAAGGCGGCGGAGAGAAGCAGTCTTCTAGGTAACATCGATGTCTCCTGGTATCAGCCCTTCAGATGCGGGCGGGGGAAGAAGCGTCGGGCAAGGCCCGACGGCGCGAAGAAGATGGAGAGGCCATAGAGCAGCGCCGCCGTCATGATGATCGTCGGGCCGGAGGCAAGTTCGAGATGATAGGAGGTGATGAGCCCAAGATAGCCGGATGCCGCTGCACTTGCCGCCGCTGTCATCATCATGGCCGGCAGACTGCGCGACCAGAGCTGTGCGATCGCGGCCGGCAGCATCATAAGGCCGACGGCCATCAGCGTGCCAAGCGCCTGGAAGCTCGCGACAAGGTTCAGCACCACAAGCAACAGAAAGAGGAAATGATAGACCGGCCCGCGCCCGCCGACGGCGCGCAGGAAGCCCGGATCAAAACATTCCGCGACCAGCGGGCGATAGACGATCGCGAGCGCCAGCAATGTAACCGACGTGATGGCGCCGATCTGCGTCAGTGCCGGCGCGTCGATGGCAAGGATGGTGCCGAAAAGTACATGCAGCAGATCGATGTTCGAACCGCGCAAGGAAACGATGAGGACACCCAAGGCCAGTGACGCCAGATAGAAGCTTGCGAAACTCGCATCCTCCTGCAGCACGGTCATGCGGCTGACGACACCTGATAGCAGCGCGACGGAGAGACCGGCAACGAGACCACCAATGCCCATTGCCGTCAGCGACAGCGAGCCGGCAACGAGATAACCAATTGCCGCTCCCGGCAGCACGGCATGGCTCATCGCGTCCCCCATCAGGCTCATGCGGCGAAGCATGAGAAAGACGCCGATGGGGCCGGACCCGAGACTGAGACATAGGCAGGCGACGAGCGCGCGGCGCATGAAGCCATAGTCGGCGAAGGGGGCGAAGAAGATATCGTAGGCCGTCATGCCGCCGGCTCGCAGGCTTCAGCATCCTCATCCCAGCGTTCGGCCATGGCGCAGGCCTGCAGAAGATTGACAGATGACATAACCTCCTGCGTCGGCCCCCAGCCGATCAGCCGGCGGGCGAGCAGCAGGGTTTCCGGGAAATGCGCCCTCACCTGTGCGAAATCATGGAGCACAGCAATCACCGTCCGCCCGTCGCCATGCCAGCGGACGACAATGTCGAGCAGATCCCTCGTCGTGCGGGTGTCGATGGCAGTGAAGGGTTCGTCAAGCAGGATGATGCGCGCATCCTGCAGCAGCAGGCGGGCAAAGAGCACGCGCTGGAACTGGCCGGCCGAAAGTGAGCCGATATGGCGCCTTTCGAATCCTTCCAGACCGACGGTAGCGAGTGCGGTGCGAGCGCGCGCAGTGTCCCGCTTTGCCATACGGCCAAAGGCACCGGCCGAACGCCAGTTTCCGAGCAGCACCGTATCCAGCACCGAGATCGGGAAACGCCTGTTGATGTCAGCCGCCTGCGGAAGATAGCCGAAATCAGTGCGTTGCATCAGGTGCTCCACCCGCCCTTCGGCGGGGCGCAACTCCCCCATGATCGCCTTCAGCAACGTGGATTTTCCCGCCCCATTCGGCCCGGCGATTGCTGTCAGGCTGCCGGGCTGGAAAGTGCCGGAGAGATGATGGACTGCAGGATGACGATCATAGGAGACCGTCAGATTGTCGAGACGGATGACTGGCGCGCTCATGGCAGGAGGATCGCCCAATGGATCGCGAGCCAGAGAAGCGCCACGATGGCAACCACGAAGCAGACGCGCATAGGCGCCGATTGCCCGAGGAGACTGACGGCGAAACGTTCCTGGTCGGGCGGCATTCTCAATCCTTATACGTAATAACATTACGGTTATGTTATAACGATTACGGCAAAAATGAGGCAAGGATGTTCTTTGCGCAAGCGGATGCCCGGCGCGACATCCTCAGCGCCGCAAGAGATGCCGTATCGTCGCGACATTGACGCTTACTTCAGCGATCAAATAAAAAAGGGCGCCAAAAGGCGCCCTTGCGTAACAACAGGAGCTTTTCCTGCTCAGAGCTGTTCGAGCATCGCCGCAGCACCGGAAACCGTTGCCTGGCCGGGCGATTCCTCGACATTAAGCGACTTCACGACACCGTCCTCGATCAGCATGGAATAACGCTTGGAGCGCACGCCGAGGCCACCGGCGGAGAGATCGGCATCGAGGCCGACTGCCTTGGTGAAGCCGGCATCCCAGTCGGCGAGGAAATGGATCTTGCCGAGGCCGCCCGAAGACTGCGCCCAGGCGCCCATGACATGCCAGTCGTTAACGGCGAGAACGGCGATGTCGTCAACGCCCCTGGCGAGGATGGCGTCGCGGTTTTCCAGATAGCCCGGCAGGTGGTTCAATGAACAGGTGGGCGTAAAAGCGCCGGGTACGGCGAACAGCACGACGCGCTTGCCAGCAAAAAGCTGCTCGGTGGTGGTTTCCACCGGGCCGTCGGCGGTCTTTTCCTTGAAGGTGGCGGCAGGAAGCTTGTCGCCGATCGCGATCGTCATGGATTTTCTCCTCGGTTCTGGCTGGTTGCGGGCAAGACCGCATGGGGATTGAGAGGGACTATAAGATGCGGTCAATCAAAGACAAGCGTGGTTTCCATGGCGCGGGCGCCGTCAACGATGAGCACTCCCCACTGCTTGCCCTTGATATCGTAATTCTTCGGTAGCTTCCCGATGGCGATATCGGCGGAATAGGCCCTGCCGTTGCGCCCCACATTCATCTGCTTGGTGAAGGCATAGCCGCTCGGCCCGGTGACGATGATTTCGGGCGTTCCATTCCCTGCTTCCGGCAGAGTAACTTTAAGCGAGAGTTGCTTCAGGTCGGATGACATCGCGTGTGCCACGACCTCGAAATCGGCAGACGGCGCTTCGGGAAGGCGGGCAGCAGCGCTCTGAAGAATCATCTCCTCCTGCGGGCGCGACTGGGCGGCAGCGCCAAATTTCAGTGAAAGCTGCGCCTGGAAAGGAATGCAGATATCCTTGCAGATGCCGATGAAAGCGGTGGCGTCGAGAACGACCGGCCCCGCTTTCGAAGCCGTCAGCGATAATGGCAGGGTCACCGGCGTCTCATAGCCGATGTCCTCGACCTTGCCGCTGGAGATATGTTTCGGAACGGGATAGGAAATGGCGTCAAGCGTGACGCCGCTTTGCGGTGCGATGGTGATCTGCGGCGGGATGCCGTTATTGCCCGGTTCACGCCAATAGGTGATCCAGCCAGGTTTCGGCTCGATCTGCAGGCCTGCCCTTATATGGCCGGCAGCGTCCGGCGGCAGTGCCACGAGACGCATCCGGCCGCCCTCGTTCTGCACCCAGTCACTCATTTCGGCAGGCGCCGGACGCAACAATCCGAGCATGGACGCAGCCGAAATGACCGCAATTAATGGCGCGCGCACAAGCAATGAAATAACTCTCATGGAACAAGGGTTTACCGAAACTTGCCAATTGCCGCCAGAAGTCCCGCCCATTTAAATCTTCATTTTCAGTTGATTGATTTGTGACATTGCCCCATGTTTCTATTGTCGGAGCCTTTGTGCGGTCTGGCGGCAGGAGGAACCATGTCCCTAGCAACGCTGAAGAACAGACGGGAACGCGGATTTTTCGACGGTCAGTTTCTGATCGCCATGCCGGGCATGGAGGATCGCAACTTCGCGCGCACAGTAATTTACATCTGCGCCCACTCGGATGCAGGGGCCATGGGCTTCGTCATCAATCGCCCGCAGAGTCTCACCTTCACCGATGTCCTGCTGCATCTCGATATGATCAAGCAGGAAGATTCCATCGTGCTGCCGAAAGATGCACGGGAGTTTCCTATCCAGACCGGTGGGCCGGTCGAGAGCGGTCGTGGTTTCGTGTTGCATTCCGACGATTATGTCAGCGACTCCTCCATTCCCGTCAGTGACGATATCTGCCTGACGGCGACGCTCGATATCGTGCGCGCGATCTCCAAGGGCGGCGGTCCGAAGCGGGCCACCATGCTGCTCGGCTATTCCTCCTGGGGTGCGGGCCAGCTCGAAAACGAGGTGGCCTCCAATGGCTGGCTCAATTGCGCGGCCAATGAAGAGTTGATCTTCGATCGCTGCCTCGATGACAAGTATGAGCGGGCGCTTGCCAGCATGGGTATCACGCCTGCCATGCTTTCGGCCGAAGCCGGCCACGCCTGACTGCATCATTCCGGAACGAAACTCGTTCATTAGCGTTTTCTGTCGGCAAACACGGATACTCCGTCCGTGATCCGAGAGGAGACACACAAATGGGTAGCACTGGCGACAAGATTTCCGGCAAAGTCAATGAGATGGCCGGCAAGGCGAAGAAGGCGGCCGGCAAGGCCACCGGCAACCGCGAAATGCAGGCCAAGGGTGGCATGCAGGAAGCCAAGGGCAAGGCCCAGGTCGCAAGCGGCAAGGTCAAGGACAAGCTGAAGGGCGCTGTCGACCGGCTTTGACGCCCCATTTCATTCATATGTGCAATGCCTGTCGCATCCGTGTGCGGCGGGCATTTTCCGTCATATCCTGCCTGTAGGGGGGCTGCCATGAGGCTGTTTGCCTGCGACAATTGCGATCAGATCATCCATTTCGACAACAGGCAGTGCGTGCGCTGCAACCACCGCCTCGGCTTCTTTGCGGGCGATCTTTCCATGCATGCGCTGGAATCGCGCGACGAGGCGAACTGGCAGCTGGTCTCCGATCCGGACCGGCTCGTGCAGTTCTGTGCCAATGCGGGCCTCGACATCTGCAACTGGCTGGTCGATGACGGCAATGATTTTTGCATCGCCTGCCGGCATAACCGGCTGGTGCCGAATACCGACACGCAAGACGGCATCGACCGCTGGCGCCGCATCAGCCAGGCGCAACGCCACCTCTTCTATTCGCTACTGCGCTGGAACTTGCCGCATCCCGACCGGCAGGAAGACCCGCAGGGCGGCCTCGTTTTCGATTTCCTCGAAGACATTGTGCAGAATGACGGCAATGTCGTACCGGCGATGACCGGCCATGAGGACGGGCTGATCGCGATCCGCGCAGCGGAAGCAGACGACGTGACCCGCGAGCAGGCCCGCACGGCGATGGATGAACCTTATCGCACGCTGCTCGGCCATTTCCGTCACGAGACCGGACACTTCGTCTGGAACAAGCTGGTCCGCGACCGCAATGGGTTCGACGAATTCCGCGCAGTCTTCGGCAATGAGCAACAGGACTATGGCGCCGCACTACAGGATCGTTATGCCAATGGGCCAGTTGCAGGCTGGCAAGAGAACTTCATCAGCGCCTATGCCTCCGTCCACCCCTGGGAAGATTTCGCAGAATGCTTCGCGCACTACCTGCACATCGTCGATACGCTGGAAACGGCGCGTAGCTTCGGCATCGCGATCGATCCGCGCGGGCATGAAGAGATCGCTGGTGAGGTGGATTTCAATCCCTATCGAGCGCAAAGCGCCGAACAGCTCGTCGGCGCCTGGGTGCCACTCAGCCTTGCGATCAACGCGATCCAGCGCAGCATGGGACAGCCGGATTCCTATCCCTTCGTGCTGTCTCCGCCTGTCGTGACGAAGCTGGAATATATGCACCGGCTGATACAGAACGCGGCCGTGGAGCAGCAGCAGGCGGATTGATCAGCCTGCCTTCTTGCTCTTCTTGAACGGCTCCATACCCTTGCGGGCGAGTTCATCAGCACGTTCATTTTCAGGATGGCCGGCGTGACCCTTGACCCAATGGAGGGTTACCTTGTGCCGGTTGCGGGCCTCTTCCAGCGCCTGCCAGAGTTCGGCATTCTTCACCGGCTTATTGTCCGAGGTTCTCCAGCCGTTTTTCTTCCAGCCGAATATCCACTTGGATATGCCGTCTTTCACATAGGCGCTGTCAGTATAGAGATCGACCTCGCAGGGCTCCTTCAGGGCAGTCAGTGCGGAAATGGCAGCCAGGAGTTCCATGCGGTTGTTGGTGGTTTCAGCCTCGCCGCCGGAGAGTTCCCTTTCGACCTCGCCGTAGCGCAGCACAGCGCCCCACCCGCCGGGGCCGGGATTGCCGGAGCATGCCCCGTCGGTAAAGATATCGATGTGCTTCATAGGCTCAGTCCATATTCGACGGGCGAGGAAATCTGGCGGTGGAAGCGCAGCTTGCGCAGATATTCCAGCGGATCCTTCTTGGTGACCATCGCACCCTCGGGCGTCGTCAGCCAGTCGTAAAGACGGGTCAGGAAGAAGCGCAGCGCCGAGCCACGGGAAAGAACCGGCAGAGCTTTGATCTCCGCCTCGCTCAATGGCCGTACGCTCTGGTACCCTTCCAGCATCTGCATGCCCTTGGTGATGTTGTAGGCGCCGTCCTTCTCGAAGCACCAGGCATTGAGGCAGATCGAGACGTCATAGGCGAGCAGATCATTACAGGCGAAATAGAAATCGATGAGGCCCGAGAGCTCGTCACCGAGGAAGAAGACGTTGTCGGGGAAAAGATCGGCGTGGATGACGCCATCAGGCAAATCCTTCGGCCAATGGGCCCGCAGGAAATTGAGCTCGCTGCGGATCTCGTTCTGCAGCCCAGGCTCGACTTCATCGGCGCGTGCTTCCGACTTGTCCCACAGCACCTGCCAGCCTTCCAGCGACAAGGCATTTGGCCGCGTCAGTGCAAAACCTTCGCCAGCAACATGCATCTGCGCCAGCGCCTTGCCGACTTCGCGGCAGTGTTTGGCCTCCGGCTTTCTGAGCCACATGCCTTCCAGAAAGGATATAAGGGCGGCGGGACGGCCCGACAGCGTGCCGAGCAGCGCGCCGTCCTTGCGCGGCAGCGGCAGCGGGCAGGACAGGCCGCCGGCTGACAGATGCTGCATCAGGCCGAGGAAGAAAGGCAGATCGCTCTTTTCCACCCGCTTTTCGTAGAGTGTCAGGATGAGCGGCGCCTTGGATGTGTGCAGCAGGAAATTGGAATTCTCCACGCCTTCCGCGATGCCCTTGTAGGAGAGCAGCGTACCGGCATCATATTCGGTGAGAAACCATCTCAGATCGTCTTCGGCGATATCGGTATAAACTGCCAAGGTGGGTATCTCACTGTAGAAGCGGTGTCATCAGGTAGGCGGGACAGAGCGGGTGGCCACCCTCGCCTCCTTATTCTCCATTCACGAATGCCATGTCAGCCGTCGTCAATTCAAGGCTGCGCAGTTCGCGATTGACGAGGAAATGCTCGTTTTCCTGCACGGTTTCGGCAAGCTCGACGCGGGCATCGAAGCGGGTGCGGAAGGCCTCGATGATCTCGTTGACGATCACTTCCGGGGCGGAAGCGCCGGCGGACAGTCCGAGCGTGGCAATCGGGCCGATCTCATCCCAGTCGAGCTCGGAAGCCCGCTGCACGAGGATCGACTTCTTCGCCCCTGCGCGGAGCGCCACTTCGACGAGCCGCTTGGAATTGGACGAATTCGGCGCGCCGACAATGATGAAAAGATCGCAGCCGGGGGCCGCTTCCTTCACCACTTCCTGGCGGTTGGTCGTGGCATAGCAGATGGAATCGGCAGCCGGTGCCTGCAGCTTGGGGAAACGCTCTTCCAGCCGTTTGATGACGCCGGCGGTATCGTCGACCGAAAGCGTCGTCTGCGTGACATAGCCGAGATTATCGGGATCATCAGGCTGATAAACGTCCGCATCCTCGACAGTTTCGATGAGCGAAACAGTGCCTTCGGGCAACTGACCCATGGTGCCGATCACTTCGGGATGACCGGCGTGGCCGATCAGGACGACATGGCGGCCGAGGCGATTATGGCGCATCGCCTGCTTGTGGACCTTGGAGACCAGCGGACAGGTTGCGTCGAGATAGAAGAGGTTGCGGGCATTCGCATCCTCGGGCACGGATTTCGGCACGCCATGGGCGGAAAAGACGACCGGCTGGGCACGGTGTTCCGCCGGGATCTCGTCAAGCTCCTCAACGAAGACAGCTCCCTTGGCTTCCAAACCTTCCACGACATAGCGGTTATGGACGATCTCGTGGCGGACATATACAGGCGCGCCGTAAGCCTTCAGTGCCAGCACAACGATCTGGATCGCCCGATCGACGCCAGCGCAGAAGCCGCGCGGACCGCAGAGCCTGATCGTCAACGGAGGTTTTGCCGCAATGTTCATAACATACCCAGGTTAAGCTTCAGGGACCTCTAACCCAATATGGGTCGGAATTGAAGCGATACTATTGCGCTGCACCCTTGCGGGGACGAAACCAGGAGATGGCAACGACAACGAGAAGCACCGCAGCCAGCCCGTACCAGGTGAAAGCATATTGCAGATGGTCGTTCGGCAGATCGACCTGCGTGACACCGCCGATCGGAAAGCCCGCCGGGTTGGGCGTGGAATCGGCGTCGACGAAGAAGGGCACGACGCTACCCTTGTCGAGGTCGACACTCGAGGCCATCACGTCGAGATCTTTCCAGTAGAAGATGTTCTTCGCCACGTCATTGTCGGGCACAAGCGAGGAGGGTTTGCCGGGGAGTTTGGCGCGCGCGAGGCCGGTTACGGTCTGCTGACCGGTCAACTGGCCCTGCATGCGCATTTCCGGCTCCTTGTTCTCATAGGGAACGAAGCCTCTGTTGACGAAGAGGTAGCGCCCGTCCGCAAGCTGCAGCGGCGTGTAGATGTAATAACCGGTCTGGCCGCGCCAGGTGGCGAAGAAGTGGCGCTCCTTGTTGTTGATATAGCGGCCGGTGGCGGTGACCGTGCGGTATTCGATATCGCCGCCCTGAGCAGCCATGGTCTCGATATCGGCAAGTGGAACCGGGGCCGCGGCTCGGCGCTCTGCGATATCGGCGAGCAGGCCTTCCTTCCAGTGAAGACGTTCCACCTGCCAGGTGCCGAGCGAAATCAGGATGGCGAGAGCGATGAGAACCGTTATGCCGGTCAAGACCGGCAGCTTGCGGCGCGGGGCCGGACTCTCGATGTCAGTCACTCAAGCGTCCCTCGCGGGCATTGTGGCGATATTGCATGGCGATGAGGATGCCCTTGCACCAGCGCAGCGCCAGCAGCGAGAGTATGATTGTGAGCGGGGCAAAGAGCAGAATATGAACCCAGATCGGCGGGGCATAATTGACCTGCAGCCAGAGCACCGAACCGATGATGATGAAGCCGACGATGAGGATGACGAAAACGGCGGGCCCATCGCCTGCATCGGCGAAGGAATAATCCAGCCCGCAGGCGGCGCAGTTCGGTTTCAGGCCGAGCACGCCATCGAAGAGCTGCCCATGACCGCAGCGCGGGCAGCATCCCTTGATGCCGGTCTTGACCGGATCGACCGGCGGAAATTGCGCGCTATCTTCGTTCATATCGATCTCCATGCAGGCGGCTTTTTGTCGTCTGCCTTAACTCTCCCATAAAGTATTCGCATCCCGAATGGAAATGCCTGCGCGGTTTCGCCCGCTGCATAATTCCTCAAATCGGATTCGATTTAAAGAATTATGCAGCAATTCAAAGTGTTACAGCGTCCTTTGCTCGTCCGGAAGGACGTGCGGCGCTGTAATGATTCGCGCCAAACAGAAGAAGAAGACTGATGACCAACGATAGCCATGCCGGACAGATCATTATCCTGAACGGCGCGCCGCGAAGCGGCAAATCCAGCATTGCGCGCGCAATCCAGGAAGAATTCGAGGGGCCGTGGATCAACCTCGGCGTCGACACCTATAATGCCATGACGCCGAAGCGCTACTTGCCCGGTATCGGATTGAGGCCCGGCGGAGAACGGCCGGATCTCGAAGAACTCGTGCCGTTCCTCTATGCGGCGCTTTATGAATCGATCGCCATCCATGCCGGATTGGGGCTCAACGTCGTCTCCGACCTCGGCCACCATGACAGCTACTCACAGCCACTCGGCATCCTCGGCGACTGCGCCAGACGACTGGACGGTTTTCCCGTGCTGTTCGTTGGCGTCAAATGTCCGATCGAGGCGATCATGCAGCGGCGGGAAATCGCAGAGGAAGGGCGTGAGACCCTCTACCTGCGCGCCACCGGCGAGACACCCGTGCCGGAACCAGTGCAGCGCTGGCAGGACGAGGTTCATCGTCCCGGCCTCTACGACATGGAGGTCGATACATCGGTACTGACCGCGCTCGAATGCGCTGAGGCGATCCGCCATCAGCTGGATCTCGGCATTCCCGAGCCTTCGGCCTTCGAGAGGCTGGCTGGTCAACGGTAGGATGACGAGCCAGAGCAATTCCAGCAAAAGTGTGCAGCGGTCTTGCGTCCGGAATTGCGTGAAAACAGGGAGATAGAGCGTTTTCGTGTTTCGAGGAACGACGGAGATGCTCTATCTCTGAGACAAAGAAAAAGGCGGGGGCCAGTGGCACCCGCCTTTTCTGATTTCAATTCGGCCTCGATCAGCCTGCAGCGACCGGAGCTCCCCAGCCGCCCCAGACGTAGATACAGAAGAACAGGAACAGCCAGACGACGTCGACGAAGTGCCAGTACCAGGCAGCCGCCTCGAAGCCGAAGTGCTGCTTCGGCGTAAAGTCGCCGCGCAACGCACGAAGGAGGCAGACCAGCAGGAAGATGGTGCCGACCAGAACGTGGAAGCCGTGGAAACCGGTGGCCATGAAGAAGGTCGCGCCGTAGATCGAGTTGCGGAACTCGAACGGAGCATGAGCATATTCATAGGCCTGGACGGAGGAGAAGAGCACGCCAAGCAGGACCGTCAGCGTCAGACCCTGGATAAGGCCCTTGCGGTCGTTATGCAGCAGAGCGTGGTGCGCCCAGGTCACCGTCGTGCCAGAGAGCAGCAGGATGACGGTATTGTAGATCGGCAGGTGCCAGGGATCGAGAACCTCGATGCCCTTCGGCGGCCAGACACCGCCGGTATAGGCAAGGCGCGAAGCCTGGATGGCTTCGTGCGGAAAGAGGCTGGCGTCGAAATAGGCCCAGAACCAGGCGACGAAGAACATCACTTCCGAAGCGATGAACATGATCATGCCGTAGCGCAGGTGCAGCGACACGACGCGTGTATGAGCACCCTCATGGGCCTCCTTCACGGTGTCGGACCACCAGCCGTACATGACGTAGAAAACGACAGCCAGCCCGATGAAGAAGAGCCACGGATGGGCCCATTCGATACCGAAAACGTGCAGCGAGCCGCCGTTCAGGTAGCGCATGTAGCCGACGCCGCCAAAGGCCATCAGGAATGCGCCGAGCGAGGCCAGTATCGGCCATGGGCTCGGAGCTATGATGTGATAGTCGTGATTCTTCTGATGAGCATCGGCCATGTCAGATCCCCGGTGTCTTCCTTCTCCGCTTCCGGCACCGCCGGAAACACTCCTCAATCAAAGTTTCTTTTCAGTCTTTTCCGTTCCACCTTCATTCGAAGCCACCGGCTTCGGACCCTCTTTGGGATAGAACGTATACGAAAGCGTGACCGTGCGAATGCTTTTCGATTCCGCGGCCTTGGTAATTTCCGGATCGATGTAGAACACGACCGGCATTTCAAGCTTTTCGCCCGGTTTCAGGTCCGTTTCATTAAAGCAGAAACATTGCACCTTGTTGAAATAGGCGCCCGCCTCGCCCGGCGTCACGTTGAAGATCGCCTGGCCGCGCTGGGTTTCGTTGGAACGGTTTTCGGCGATGAAATTGACCTGGATAGTCTCGCCGATCTTCGGATTGACCTCGCGCTCGACCGGCTTGAATTCCCACTGCAGGCCGGGAGCGACGTTCGCATCGAAGGTGACGCGCATCGTGCGGTCGAGAATGACGCTCGAAACCTGATCAACACGCTGCGTGGTGCCGTTATAGCCGGTCACCTGGCAGAAAAGGCGATAGAGCGGCACGGCCGCATAGCTCGCCGCACCCATGCCGACGACGAAGCTTAGGCACATGAAGACGACGGCAGCATTGTTGCGCGGCTTCTTCGGTGCGTTGACGGCGTCGCTCATCCCATCAGCCCCCATGCCCGAGGAACTTGACGATGGTGATGACGTAGAAAAGAACCACCAGGCCGGCGAGTACGACACCGAGCGCAATGTTGCGGTTGCGGCGCGACTTGCGCTGCGCTTCTGTAAGCTTGACCAATTCCATCAGAACGAGCCTCCTGCATACGAACCCAGCATGGCAACCAGCCGGTCGAGCATCAGCGCGGAGAATACGGCGAAGAGATAGAAGATCGAGAAGCCGAACAGCTTCTTCGCCGGGATCATCTTGAGATCGCCGTCAGGCATGCGCCAGACGGCGATGGAACAGTATATGAAGGCCGCGCCGAGTACTGCGGCAACCACACCATAACCGACACTGGCAAAGCCAAGGAAGGTCGGCAGCACTGCACAGATGGCCGTCAGCACGGCATAGGCAACGATCTGATGCTTGGTGGTGCGCTCACCCGAAACATTCGGCAGCATTGGCACGCCCACCGCTTCGTAGTCTCGCATCTTGAAGAGGGCGAGCGCCCAGAAATGCGCCGGCGTCCACAGGAAGATGATGAGGAATAGAACCGTGCTTTCGATGGTGACCGAATTGGTCACGCACGCCCAGCCGATCATCGGCGGGAAAGCACCGGCCGCGCCACCGATAACGATGTTCTGCGGCGTCGAGCGCTTCAGCCACATCGTATAGATCACGACATAAAAGAAGATGGTGAAGGCGAGGATAAAGGCCGACAGCCAGTTGACCGCAAGACCGAGGATCGTCACCGAGAAGCAGGAGAGCACGAGGCCGAAGGCAAGCGCCTCCTTGGGCATGATGCGGCCGGCCGGGATCGGGCGCTTTGCGGTGCGGCTCATAACGGCGTCGATGTCGGCGTCATACCACATGTTCAGCGCACCCGATGCGCCGGCGCCGACGGCAATGCAGAGAATAGCGATCAGGCCGAGAACGGGATTGATGTGGTCCGGCGCCAGCACCAGGCCGGCAAAGGCCGTGAAGACCACGAGCGACATGACCCGCGGCTTCAGAAGCTCGAAATAATCGCGTGCACTGGCTTCCGACAGACGAAAGTCGCCGTCTTCAGCAAGAGCCTCGTGATTGTCGATTACCGTCATCATTCCGTCCTGAATAAATGAATTGCCAGACGCCGCAGGGGGCTGCGGCGTCCGGGATTTCAGCATCTTACTTGATGCGCGGAAGCTGTTCCCACTGATGGTAGGGCGGCGGCGAAGGCAGCTGCCACTCGAGGGTCGTTGCGCCCTCGCCCCACGGATTGTCACCGGCAACGCGCTTCCTGGCGAAGGCTTCCCAGACACCGACGAGGAAGATGATCACGCCGACGAAGGAGATGTAGGAGCCGATCGACGAGACATAATTCCAGCCGGCAAATGCATCCGGATAGTCGATGTAGCGGCGCGGCATGCCGGCAAGGCCGAGGAAGTGCTGCGGGAAGAACACGAGGTTCACGCCGACGAACATGACCCAGAAATGCAGCTTGCCGAGGAATTCGCTGTACATGTAGCCGGTCATCTTCGGGAACCAGTAATACCAGGCAGCGAAGATGGCGAAGACGGCGCCGAGCGACAGAACGTAGTGGAAGTGAGCCACGACGTAATAGGTGTCATGCAGCGAGCGGTCGAGGCCGGCGTTTGCGAGCTGGACGCCCGTGACACCACCGACGGTGAAGAGGAAGATGAAGCCGATCGCCCAGATCATCGGCGTGCGGAAGGTGATCGAGCCACCCCACATCGTCGCGATCCAGGAGAAGATCTTCACACCCGTCGGAACGGCGATGACCATCGTTGCGAAGACGAAATAGCGCTGCGCGTCGAGCGACAGGCCGACCGTATACATGTGGTGAGCCCAGACGACGAAGCCGACGGCGCCGATGGCGACCATGGCGTAGGCCATGCCGAGATAGCCGAAGACCGGCTTCTTGGAGAAGGTGGAAACGATATGGCTGACGATGCCGAAGCCCGGCAGGATCAGGATGTAGACTTCCGGGTGACCGAAGAACCAGAACAGGTGCTGGTAGAGGATCGGGTCACCGCCGCCTTCCGGCGCGAAGAAGGCGGTGCCGAAGTTACGGTCGGTGAGCACCATGGTGATGGCGCCAGCCAGAACCGGCAGCGAGAGCAGCAGCAGGAAGGCGGTGATCAGAACGGCCCAGGCAAAGAGCGGCATCTTGTGCAGCGTCATGCCGGGAGCGCGCATGTTGAGGATCGTGGTGATGAAGTTGATCGCACCGAGGATCGACGAGGCGCCGGCAATGTGCAGCGAGAATATCGCCAGGTCGACCGCCGGTCCCGGCTGACCGCCGACGGCGAGCGGCGGATACATGGTCCAGCCGCCGCCTGCGCCATATGCGCCGGCCGGGCCTTCGACGAACATCGAGATGACCAGCAGCAGGAAGGCCGGAACGATCAGCCAGAAGGAAATGTTGTTCAGACGCGGGAAAGCCATATCCGGCGCGCCGATCATGATCGGCACCATCCAGTTGGCGAAACCGCCGATCATCGCCGGCATGACCATGAAGAAGATCATGATCAGCGCGTGAGCGGTGGTGAAGACGTTGAACATGTGCTTGGCGCCATCGATGGCGGCATCGCCTTCGAAGCCGTAGACCATTGAGGCCAGGCCGTGGAAGATCTGGATGCCCGGCTCCTGCAGCTCCATGCGCATGGCAACGGAGAGAAGGCCTCCGATGATACCGGCAAAGATCGCGAAGATCAGGTAGAGCGTGCCGATATCCTTATGGTTCGTGGAGAAGAACCAGCGGTCGGCAAAGCTCGGCGTATGAGAGTGATCGTGATGGTCGTCATGCGCGTGGGCGTCATGAGCGTGGTGATCATGAGAATGATCGTCGTGAGCGGAAGGTCCAGCCATTGTCCCGATCCCTATCTTACTTTGCGACGTTTTCAGCGACATCGACGGTCTTTGCAGAACCATCGGCAGCGGCGATCAGTGTCTTGTAGGCGCCGGGCAAGTCGGTCGCGGCCGAAGCCAGCCACTGCTTGTACTTGTCCTCGGAGACGACGCGGATGGCGATCGGCATGAACGCGTGGTCCTTACCGCAAAGCTCGGAACACTGGCCGTAGAACAGGCCCTCACGCTCGGCGCGGAACCAGGTTTCGTTCAGGCGGCCCGGAACGGCATCGATCTTGACGCCGAAGGACGGCATGGCGAAAGCGTGGATAACGTCGGTCGGCGCGGCGGTGACGAGAACGCGAACGGTCTTGTTGACCGGCAGCACGAGTTCGTTGTCGACGGCGAGCAGGCGCGGATAGACGGCAAGATCGGTCTTGCCGGCAGCGGCACGATCCGGCTCCTTCAGAAGATAGGAGTCGAAGGCGACGGGCGTTTCACCCGAACCTTCATATTCGTAGTTCCACTGCCACTGGGTCGCGGTCGCCTTGATGGTCACATCAGGGTTTTCCGGCAGGGTGAGCTGCGCGGTCAGCAGCGTGAAGGAGGGAATAGCGAGGAAAAGAAGTATCAAGACCGGCCCCACGGTCCAGATAACTTCGATCACCGTATTGTGGCTCGTCTTGGAGGGAACCGGGTTTGCCGAAGCACGGAACTTGAAACAGACGACCAGAAGGAGAACGAGAACAAACAGCGTGATCGGAACGATGAACCACAGCGTGTATTGTTCGAACCAGTGGATCTCCCGCATGATCGGCGTTGCTGCCGGCTGCAGGGTAGCCTGCCACGGCATCGGCTGATCGGCATATGTGCCGGAAGCAAAAAGCAGACAGACCAGCGCGGTCAGAGCTGCAAAAGCCTTCTTAATCACCTTGTAATCTCCCTCGAGCGCTGATCTGCATCAAATCGGATGCAGAATCCTTGCCATCTTCTGCGCTTCAAACCACAGTTTGGCATCCGCCGCAACAGGCAGAAGCAATTGTCTATGCGGCATATTTGCTCAAAGACTGCCTCCTCAGCCACGGCAAAACATTGCAAGCTTTTCATCAGCATACGAAAAACGTGCTTCAGGGCCAATCCGCCCGCTGCACATTCTTTTGGCGAGGTCCTATTTCTGCCGCAGTCCCCCGGTTTTCACGGGGTGGGGCTTTTCATTTTCTGTGGGCAGCTTCACAAATAGCGGCAATGATTCGATATCCAGAGGTTTTCATGGGTTTCCGTTCCCTCGCGCGGCCTTTTGTTCTGGCCGCAGGCATCGCGACCGCCGCGACGAGCCCCGTTTTCGCGCAGCAGACGCCGACGCCCGCGCAGTCGCGTCCTGCCACGCCCGCTCCGAAGCCCGCCCCGGCACAGCAGCCTGCACCGTCTGCGACGCCGAACGTCGAGCAGGTGACGCCCAGCCAGGCTCAGCCGCCGGCTCCCGGCACGGTCCGTTCCAACCATGGCGCATGGTCCGTCGTCTGCGACAAGCCCGCTGGCGCCTCGACCGAGCAGTGCGCGCTGATGCAGAATGTCATCGCCGAAGACCGTCCGGAAGTGGGTCTCTCCGTCGTCGTCCTGAAGACGGCTGACCGCAAGTCGAAGATCCTGCGCGTGCTGGCGCCGCTCGGCGTGCTGCTGCCCAACGGCCTCGGCCTCAATGTCGACGGCAAGGATATCGGCCGCGCCTATTTCGTGCGCTGCTTCGCCGACGGCTGCTATGCCGAAGTCGTTCTCGAGGACGAGCTCTTGAAGACGTTCCGCAGCGGCGCGCAGGCAACCTTCATCGTCTTCCAGACGCCGGAAGAAGGCATCGGCATCCCCGTCGACCTCAAGGGCTTCGCAGAAGGCTATGACGCCCTGCCCTGATGCGGGGCTTGCTCGCGCAGTGCATCAGACCTACATCGGCTATTGAGCATTACCGCTCTTCTTGCGGAGCATAAAACCATGACCACCGATCTCCTGACGCTTTTTGATGCCGATGAAGCGACGATGCGCAAGCATGTTGCCGAGGCGCTTTCCGGCGCCGATGACGGCGAGCTCTTCATCGAGCACGCGCAGGCGGAATCGCTGACCTTCGACAATGGCCGCCTCAAGGGCGGCAGCTTCAACACCGAACAGGGTTTTGGCCTGCGAGCAGTCGCGGGCGAGGCCGTCGGTTATGCGCATGCGGGCGACCTTTCCGTTTCGGCGCTAAAGCGCGCTGCAGATGCGGTGGGCGCCGTCACACGCGGCTATTCCGGCTCCTACGCAGCCGCCCCCCAGGGCACCAACCTGAAGCTCTACACCGACGAGAACCCGATCGGTTCGCCGACCTTCGAGGAGAAGGTGAAGGTGCTGACCGATATCGACGCCTATCTGCGCGGCAAGAACGACAAAGTGCGGCAGGTCACGGCTTCGGTTGCGGCAAGCTGGCAGGTGGTCGATATCCTGCGCGCCGACGGCCATCGGGTGCAGGACGTCCGTCCGATGACGCGCATCAACATCTCCGTCATGGTCGGCGAAGGCGACCGGCAGGAGAGCGGCTCCTATGGCCAGGGCGGCCGCGTCGGCTTCGGCGATTTCATCGCGACCGGAAGCTGGCAGCGCGGGGCCGACGAGGCTCTGCGGCAGGCGCTCGTCAATCTTGAGGCGATCGATGCGCCAGCAGGTACGATGGATGTGGTGCTCGGCTCCGGCTGGCCGGGTGTGATGCTGCACGAAGCCGTCGGCCACGGGCTCGAGGGCGACTTCAACCGCAAGAAGACCTCGGCCTTTGCCGGTCTTCTCGGCCAGATGGTAGCGGCACCTGGTGTCACCGTCGTCGATGACGGCACGATCGACAGCCGCCGCGGTTCGATCACCATCGACGACGAAGGCACACCGTCCGCCTACAACGTGCTGATCGAAAACGGCAAGCTCGTCGGCTATATGCAGGACCGGCAGAACGCCCGGCTGATGGGCCTGGCACCGACCGGCAACGGCCGCCGCCAGGGCTATGCGCATGTGCCGATGCCGCGCATGACCAACACCTATATGCTCGGCGGCGACAAGACGCCGGAAGAGATCATCGCTTCGGTCAAGAAGGGCGTCTATGCCGTCTCTTTCGGCGGCGGTCAGGTGGATATCACATCGGGCAAGTTCGTCTTTGGCTGCACTGAGGCCTATCTTATCGAGAACGGCAAGATCGGCGCACCGATCAAGGGCGCCATGCTGATCGGCAACGGCCCGGATGCGATGAAGCGCGTGTCGATGATCGGCAACGACATGAAGCTCGATACCGGCATCGGCAATTGCGGCAAGGCAGGCCAATGGGTGCCTGTCGGCGTCGGCCAGCCGCACCTGCGCATGGATCAGGTCACAGTCGGCGGCACGCAGGCCTGAGGCGGTGCGATCATGGCCGAAATCGAGATCAGAACCTTCTCTCCTGACGATGCCGACGGCGTAATTTCGGTCATCCTGCCGATCCAGCGTGAAGAATTCGGCATCGACATCACCGCCGACGCGCAGCCGGACCTGCGCGTCATTCCCGATTTCTATCAGTCGGGCAAAGGCCAGTTCTGGGTGGCGGTCAAAGACGGCGCCATCGTCGGCACGGTAGGCCTCAAGGATATCGGCAACAACCAGGCGGCCCTTCGAAAGATGTTCGTGGCCGTCGAGGTGCGGGGCCGCGAACATGGTGTGGCCACCCGGCTGCTCGAGGCGCTCCTTGCCCATGCCCGCGACGTGGGCGTGACCGATATCTTCCTCGGCACGACGGACAAGTTCGTCGCCGCGCATCGGTTCTATGAAAAGAACGGTTTTTCCGAGATTGCCAGCCAGGGCCTGCCGCGAACATTCCCGCGGATGGCTGTCGACAGCAAGTTCTATCGGCGGACAATTTAGGCTAGCCTCAAGCAATAGAACCTCGAGCCGATGGGGCGTTGCTTGGCGACGGAAACATTTCTGCTGAAATTCCTGTCACCCGAGACGGGTTGCTCGGCCCACGAGATGCGCTTCGAGGCTCCGATGGAGGTTGTTGCGGCCATTCTCGATGTAGAAACGCCCGAGCTGGCAGAGCATCTCTTCTACCTTGAGATAGGTGAGCTGGACGCGCTGTCCTCGATGCTGGGCCTCCCCTTTCCCGAACCGGATGGTGGGGTTGTGCTCACCCGGCCGCAATGGATCGATAGCGTGCCCTATCTGGTCCATACCAATTTCGAGCTCGCCCTGATGCTGGATGGCCACAAGCCATTCGCCATGTTTTCGGACGAAGAAAGTTCGGGGATTTTAAAGAAGGTCCGAGTCTACTTTCAGCCCTACGTCGATAGCGGTGCAATCATCGAACGGGTCGAGCCAATCGTTGAGGGCAAGTTTCGCCTGGTTCGCATTCTCTACGCGCTGCCGAAAGAAGAATGGCGGTTCGACGCCTATACCGAGCTGATGCGCGAAAGGCGTTGGACGGGCGAAAGCGAGTACCGCCTGGGGCGTCTGCTCGGCTATACAGAAGAACAATGCCAATGGTGGATCGCGCAAAGAGGTGAAGCAGGAAACGCTAATGCGCCGAAGGCTTGAATTTCCATTTTCGCTCGATTGCAGCGGCAAGATCGACCTCATGGCGACGGGCGAAGAGCAGGACATGGCCGAGAATATCGGCAGTCTCGTCGGCGAGGTCGCGCTCCATCTCCTCGGGCGAGCGACCTTTGGCACGGCCGCGGCCGGTCAGGCGGTTCCAGGCCTGGGTGAGTTCACCCATCTCCTCCTGCAGTTTCAGCAGAAACCAGTCGGCATCACGCTCGATGTCGTTGGCGGCGGCGTAGGCGGAGGATGAAGTTTCGAACTGGTCGGCGAGCCGTTGCAGCATGGGCGTTCTCCTTTTGTTTATGAGGAGAGCGCCGATTCCCGGAAATTGTCCAGAGCAGCCAGCTCAGCCTTGGTTCGGCAGAAGCATGCAGTCGTATGAGCGCTTCTTCAGGGCATCGCAGGCGGAGGTAGCATCTTCCTTGCTCTGGAAGCCGACGAAACGGGCGCGGTAAATCGTGTTAGGCCCCTTCCCAACAGCTTCGGTGTAGGGCGAGGCGGAAACGAGCGGCGCACCTGCCTCGGACTGCGCCTGCGCAAGAAGCGCACGGGCAGCATCGGCGCTCGGGGCAGCCGAGATCTGGATTTGCCAGCCACCTGCCTTACCGGCCGGCGCTTTCGCCGCCTTGCCGGCGTTCATGATCTCGTCCATTGCCGCCGGGCGCTCCAGCGGGATAACGCCGTCATTGGCAAAGCCGAGCGCCTTCGGTGCGAGTGTTGCTGCCTCGTCCGCAACGCGCGGCGCGCTCGCCGGCGCAGGAACATCGGTTTCATCCGCGGCCGAGGCGACCTCGACTTGCTGTTTTGCATTGATGCTGGCGGTCAGCTTGGCGCCGCCGGAGGAGGCACGTCCCATATAGCGGTCGAACAATCCGGCCATCTTGGCGTCGCGGCTGCGGGCCGTGCGCCCGCCGAGTACCACGCCGACCACGCGGCGATTGCCGTCCTTCACGGCGCTGACGATGTTGAAGCCGGAGGCATTGGTGTAACCGGTCTTGATGCCGTCCATGCCCTGATAGCGATACATGAGATTGTTGTGGCCGCGGATGGTCTGGCCACGGAAATTGAAGCTTGCGATGGAGAAGAGACGATACTCGCTGGGATAATTCTTCAACAGCGCCACGGCGAGCGTGGACATGTCGCGCGCCGTCGTAATCTGGCGCTTGTCCGGCAGGCCGGATGCATTGACGAAGACCGTGCGGCTCATGCCGAGCTGGCGGGCCTTCTGGGTCATGAGCCGGGCGAAATTGCTTTCCGAACCGCCGAGTTTTTCACCGATGGCGGCAGCAGCATCGTTGGCCGACTTGACGATCATGCCATAGACCGCCTCACGCACGGTGATCGTACCGCCCGCTTTCACGCCGAGCTTCGTCGGCGGACGCGAGGCCGCATATTTCGACATGGTGATCGGTGTATCCCAGGTGATCTTGCCGCGATTGAGCGCCTCGAAGGTGAGATAAAGCGTCATCATCTTCGTCAGCGAGGCCGGGTGGTTCAGCGTATCACCGTTTTCGGACGCAAGGACCTTGCCGGTGCGGGCATCGAGCACGAGGGAAGCGCTTCCGGCAAAGGCCGCAACGGGTGCAGTAATTGCCAGCGTCGCGGTCAAAATGGCAGCCAAAAGCCTTCTCATGCACTTCCCCTCATTATATCCGGCTAGTCGCTACAACCGAAATTATGTCCCGTATTGTGACAGATGCCCATAATCTGGCGCGACTTTGAGGCAACGCCCAAGTTTTTTCCAAGCTTTTGTTTCGCTTGGTTAAGGGCCGGTAAATAAACAGCTTTCCAACCCGGATTCAGCAAGGTTTAACGGCGGCATTGTTAGTCTGTGTGACACGAATTCAAAGCGGGGTCACGGGAAAAATGGGGCAGTGGAAGCGGCGTCTGAAGCGCATCGCGATCGGCGGCGGGCTGGAAGCGGCCTGGCTGGCGAATGCCGCCGGGCTCGTGAAAGAGGCCCGCGGACGCGTCGTCATCTTCACGCTCCATCATGTACGCCCGCATATTGCCCAACCGTTCGAGCCGAACCAACATCTTGAAATCACGCCGGAATTTCTGGATGCGACGCTCCGGCGGCTGAAGCGGAGCGGCTATCGTTTCGTGCCGCTCGATGCGGTGCCCTCCCTCTTGTCGGACCCGCAGGACGATCGCCTATTCGCCGCCTTCACGCTGGATGATGGGTATCGCAACAATTTCGTCCATGCCCTACCCGTTTTCGAACGGCATGGCGCACCCTTTACGGTTTTCGTTGCGCAAGGGTTTGCCGAAAGCTCGCACAGCATCTGGTGGGAGACGCTGGCGGTGCTGCTCGGCAGGGAGAACAGCATCGAGTTCAATTTCGGCCAAGGCAGAGAGAGGCTGGCGCTCGATACTCCCGTCCGGAAATGGGACGCCTTCGACCGGCTTGCCGAGTTTATCCACAGGCAGGACGAAAGTCGCGCCATCTCGGAGGTGGATGCACTGGCGCGGTGCCACGGTATAGAGCCGGTCGATATCACGCGGGAACTGGTCATGGAGCCACAGGAACTGCGCGAGCTCGCGGCAAGCCCGCTCGCCAGTCTTGGCGCCCATACGATCAGCCACCGGGCGCTTGCCCGCCTGCCGCATGCGGAAGCTCGGATCGAGATGGAAATCTCGGCCGATTATGTCGAGTCGATCACCGGCACTCGCCCCCGGACGATCGCTTTTCCCTACGGCACGACGGAGGCAACAACAGGCCGCGAAGCGGACCTCGCGGCAAAGCTCGGCTTTGCCATCGCGGTAACAACGCAGCCGGGCTTTCCGACCCCAAGCCTGCCCACCTACATGCCGCGCATCTCGCTCAACGGCTTTTACCAGAAGCCGCGCTATGTCTCGGCGCTGGCATCAGGCATTCCCTTGAAACTGCTCGGAAAATAACCCCCTTAAGGGTACATTCGCACCTTGTCCCAAGCCCCTTCAGGCGTCGACCGACGAAACTCGATGCGGTCGTGCAGGCGAAATTTCTGGTCTTTCCAGAACTCGATCGAGGTCGGCCGGATCCGGAAACCAGACCAGTAAGACGGGCGCGGAATGTCGCCAATGGCATAACGCGCCGTATATTCGGCAACGGCCTTTTCCAGCGCGAAGCGGCTTTCGAGCGGGCGCGACTGCTTGGAAGCCCAGGCGCCGATACGACTGCCGCGGGCACGCGTCGCAAAGTAGGCGTCGGCCTCTGCGTCGGTGACCAGTTCGACAGGGCCGCGAACGCGCACCTGACGGCGCAGCGTTTTCCAGTGGAAACACATGGCAGCTTTCTTCTGTCCCAAGATTTCGCGACCTTTCTGACTCTCGAAATTCGTGTAGAAGACGAATCCGTCAGTATCGAAACCCTTCAGGAGAACCATGCGGACATTGGGCAGCCCATCTTCATCGACCGTCGCGAGCGCGACAGCATTGGGGTCGTTGACTTCGGAAGCCTCCGCCTCCTTCAGCCACTCCCCAAAGAGCTTGAAGGGCTCTTCACTTTCGGTAAAGTCACCACCTGTTAACCCGTTTGCCGACATATTAATTCAAATCCCGCGGTTTATGAAAACTGACCCAGCTTTTGAAGCTAGGGAAGGATACAGGGTGGAAGTCATAGCAAAGACACATCGCCATACAAAGGGTTCGCTGCGCCGCAGCGTCAGGCTCTCCATCGTCGGTATCGCGATTCTGTCCCTTTCCGGCTGCATGACCGGAGGGTTCGACTTCCTGAGTTCGGCAAAGGTGGATCGTTCAGTTGCGACCGGCACGGTGCCGCAGCCCGCCCCCAGCACGGATACGCTTTCCGACGAGATGACGGTGCGCAACGCCGTGACGTCTGCCGATATCCAGAAGCTCGAGGGACAACCGCTTCCCTGGGCCAATGCGTCTACCGGCAGTGCCGGCATCATCGACACGATCGTCGAGAATAATAACGCCGGCCAGGTTTGCCGCCAGTTCCGCACGACGCGGCATTCCTATGTCGGCATCGCCAAATTCTATGGCAAGACCTGCCTTGTCGGCGGCGGCAACTGGCAGCTTCTGAGCTTCCAGCCGGAAAGCTGATCCCGTCTGGCCACTTGTTTCGGCACGATGCGCCCTGACACGTCAGGGTTAATGCGCCGTGCCGATTCGCCTCAATGTTTAGTGAAAGGCTAACCATTCGCGGCAAAACACCCCATATCCAACGTCGGAAATAAGAAGTGATTAGCAACTCTTCCGCACGATCGCCCAACGAGCGGGCTTTCCCGTCGCGAGAGCGAACCGGACGGCGCGTCATGAGTTGAGATTCGGTTTCCGGAACGGCCACGAGGAACATGCCTCCCGGATTGCGACAGCGGCGGTGCGAACAATGCGTGATCCATACAAGGTGCTGGGCGTCAAGCGCGACGCAGGAGCGGACGAAATCAAGGCTGCCTGGCGCAACATGGCCAAGGCCGTGCATCCCGATCACAATCAGGGCGACCCGACGGCGACCGCTCGTTTCGCCGAGATCGGCCGCGCCTATGAAACGTTGAAAGATCCGAGGAAGCGCAATCTCTTCGACAGCGCCGTGCGCATGGCAGAAGCCAAGAAGCAGGAGCAGACGATCATGCAGCAGCGCCAGGCTGCCCGTGAGGCCGCCGCTCGCGCCAAGGCCGCGCAGGCCAATGCCGAGCGCGTGATGGAAGAACTTGCGCGCGCCAATGCCAATGCGCAGAAGGCCACAGCAGCAGGTGCCAAACAGCAGCAGGCAGGTGCAACCGAAGCCGCAGAAGAGATGGTCGAACGCATTTTTGGCGCACAGGCGACCCGCACCGCCGGCGCACAGACGCAACCGCACGCCCAGCAGGCGCATTCGCAGCAACCACAAGCCAAACCGCATGCAACAGAAGCGACAAAGCAGCCGGAACAGGAAACCACGGAGGCCGAATCCGCCAAGGCGGAGGAAGAGCATATAGAGGCCACCACTGGTGCGGGCGCCAACATGTCGCTACCGCTCAGCCTGCTGACCTCGCTTGTGCGCCGCTTCACCGGCGCCGGCCAGCCTGGCCTTGAGAAGGCCCCGGATGAGGTGGCGACCGCGACCGTGACGATCGAAGACATCATGAAGGGAAGCTGGACGACGGTTTCCCTTCCCGAGGGACGCGAAGTCGGCTTCGCACTGCCGGCCGGAACGACTGAAGGCCATCAGGTCCGGCTCAAGGGTCAGGGATTCAAGCTGCCGGGCATGCAGCGCGGCGACGCCGTCATCAATATCCACATCGCGCCCGATCCGCGCTTCACCGTCGATGGTTTCGACGTGCATGTCGTGCTGCCGCTCAATATCGAAAACGCGGTGCTTGGTACCGAGGCGCGTGTTGACGGTCCACAGGGACCACTCAATGTAACGATCCCTGCATGGTCGGGCTCCGACAAGACGATCCGCATTCCCGACCAGGGCCTGCCCAACGACAGCGGCGGAAAAGGCGATCTCGTCGTCGAGTTGCGTATTATGTTGTGGGAAAAACCCGACGCCAAAGTCACTGATCTCATGCGCAGCATGCGTGAAGGGCTGTTTTTATGAAATTTTGGTGACAATCGCACCCTTTGTTACGATCCCTAACAGTTGATGATCTTGGGCCTGCTTGAACCGATTAACGGCCTATGCCATAGGCAGGATCATCAGAATTCCTAGGGAAGCGAAATATGGCTCAAGCATCCGGCCTCATGGCAGGCAAACGCGGCGTCATCATGGGTGTCGCCAACAATCGTTCGATTGCGTGGGGTATTGCCAAGGCCATTCATGCGCAGGGCGGAGAAGTTGCATTCACCTATCAGGGCGATGCCCTGAAGAAGCGCGTGGAGCCGCTGGCTGCCGAAATCGGCGCCGTCATGGTGGGCCATTGCGACGTCAGCGACGAATCCACGATCGATGCCGTTTTCGAGAACGTCGAGAAGCTGTGGGGCAAGATCGATTTCATCGTGCACGCGATCGGCTTCTCCGACAAGGACGAGCTGACAGGCCGTTATGTCGATACGACGCCTGATAACTTCGCCAAGACCATGCAGATCTCCGTCTACTCCTTCACGTCGGTTGCTCGCCGCGCCGAGAAGCTGATGACGGAAGGCGGTTCGATGCTCACCCTCACCTATTACGGTGCAGAAAAGGTGATGCCGAACTACAATGTCATGGGTGTCGCCAAGGCTGCCCTTGAAGCGAGCGTCAAGTATCTCGCCGTCGACCTCGGACCGAAGAACATCCGAGTCAACGCCGTTTCGGCAGGGCCGATCAAGACGCTGGCTGCCTCCGGTATTGGCGATTTTCGCTATATCCTCAAGTGGAACGAGTATAATGCGCCGCTGCGCCGCACCGTGACCATCGAGGAAGTGGGCGATGTCGGCCTCTACCTTCTCTCGGACCTGTCGCGTTCTGTGACGGGTGAAGTGCATCATGCCGACAGCGGCTATCATGTCATCGGCATGAAGGCTGTGGACGCGCCTGATATTTCCGTCATCAAGGACTGAGGCGTCCTATCCCCAAGCGGAGCCGATCCCCGTGCTCATCTATGTGATCAGACACGGCCAGACCGACTGGAATGCGGAACGTCGCCTGCAGGGGCAGAAGGATATTCCGATCAATACGATCGGCCGCGAACAGGCCAGACAGAACGGGATCGCCCTTGCGGCGGTCCTAAGGGGCGAGGATGCGGAAAGCTACGAGATCATGTCATGGCGGACCGGCGCATGGCTGAATTCGGTCGACCGGCCGACCGTCTGCGTCACCCATGGCGGTGTCATCAGAAGCTTGTTCAAGATAATCTCCAATCTGCCGAAGGACGTCGCCTCTGAAGGCGAAATCCCGCAGGACCGGATTTTGAAGATCGAGACGTCGCAGAGCCTGATCGGCTGGGTCTAGCCCAGATGGGGCGTGCTTACTTGACGATGTCGAGATCGTTGATGACGCGCTTGCCGTCGACTTCCGTATAGAAGATCACAACCTTGACGCCGGCCTTCAGGCCTTCGAAATCGAATTCCTCAGGCGCCTGATAGGTCTTGCCATCATCGAGCGTCAGGACGAGATTGGTCGTGTCGACCTTCTTGATCGTCGCCTCGACATCGGCGCTCTCGGCAAAACTGCTCATGGGCGAAAGAAAATTTGCCGTGGCCAGAAGCGTAGCAATAACGAAACGCATGTCGGCAATCCCTTTGAAGCGCTGCCATTGATATCGAGTGGCCACAGATAAACTCCTGAATATGGCGAAAATTGCCCGGAAGAATGGCTTTCGGCGCCCAATTGATGAATAGGATTTTACGGATAATCAAGAGGCTCGATTAACCGTCTTTTTCTCTCTGTTTACGCGATTTAGCAGGCGCGAATGCGCGCAATCGTAAATTAACCCCTGCACCCTAAAGTCAGCGCGAATGTAGGGGTGTGTGATTTGCAATTCCGGCTGAGCAACGGCAACCAGCTGCGGCGTGTTCTGAAGAATACGCGCGTCTCGCTGCTGGTTTCCGCCCTCGTGGCGGTTGTCGTTATTGCCGTCGGCTTTGCACTCGACGGTGCCAATACTGCCGCCTATCTGCGCGAGCTGCAGATCCGCACTGAAAACGAGACGAACCTGATCCGTGCCCGCATGATGGCGCAGATCAACATGGACATTACTGCCGTCCGCGACCTTTCCAACCTGATCTCGCTCAGCACGCAGACGAACGAGGTGGAGATGGAGCGGCAGATCAACTGGCTGCTGATCCAGAACCCGCATTTCATCCATATTGCGGTCGCGCCTGATTTCATTGTCAAGGCGGTCTATCCGGCGCAATCCGGTAGAGACAGGATCGGCAAGGATGTGCGCGAGCGGCTGATGGAGCGCATGTCGATCAGCCGCAATACCGGCGACCAGTCGGCCCGCTTCTATGGTCCTTTCAAGACGACGGATGCAGAAGACGCCTTCGCGATCTTCTTCCCGGTTTTCGTCAAGCAGAACGGACAGCGTCGTATCTGGGGCGCGGTCGAGGTGGTCGTCGACCAGAACATGTTCTACGAGGCGACCGGCTTGAAGCCCGCGCGCAACAGCGAAAACCGGGAGCGCTATCCGCATCTCGACCATCTGTCGATCGCGGTGCGCGACATCGGCATTCCGGACGAAACGGCCGCGCCTTTCTTCGGTCCTGCCGATATCTACAAGAAGGATCCGCTTCGGCGCAAAATGAGCTTTGCGGGCGGGCGATGGGAGCTGGCTGCGGTGCCGAACGCCGGCTGGCATGCGGTTCCCGGCAACCAGCGTGAATTGCGACTGATCATCGTAGCCGCAGGCTGCGTGATCATCATCCCGATCTTCTTCGCCACGTTGTTGCTTGGCGAACGCAACCGCAACATCGTGCAACTCGAGGCTCGCGAAGCCAAACTTCTGGAACTCTCGCAGCGCCTCAACCTGGCGCTGGAATCCTCCCGGATCGGCATATGGGAGTTGCAGGAGAATGCCACGAACCTTGCCTGGGATGCACGAGCATCCGTCCTTCACGGCCTCAAAGCGACCGAAGGCAGCCGACCACTGGACGTGTGGCTTTCGACGATTGTGCCCGAAGACCGCGAAATCGCCGAGGTTCATTTCTTCGGTTGCAGCATTGCGGGAGAAGCCTGCACGGCGCAATACAGGGTGATGCGGGAAGACGGCCGCATTCGCCACCTGCGCTCCATCGGCGCCTTCTATACGGATGCCGGCGGCACAGGAAAGACGATCGGCATCGTCTGGGACGTGACGGCAGATGCGGAAGTCACCAGCACCCTTCGCCTTGCCAAGGAAACGAGCGAGCTCAAGAATGCCGAACTGGAACTCGCGCTGGAAGAACTTTCAAGCCGTGAGGCGGAGCTTGCCGAACTCTCCGGCAAGCTCGATCTGGCGCTCGATTCCTATCAATGCGGCATCTGGGAGGCAATTCTCGGCAAGAGAGGCTCGATCTGGGACGAGCGGATGCACGAGCTCTATGGGTTGAAGCAAAGCAATGCCTTCGTAACGGAAGACGCCTGGCTTTCCTGCATCCACCCTGATGACCGCGGGCTCGCGCTCGAAAGCGCCCGGCATTTCAAGCAGCTTGGAGACACGCATACGCTCGTCTGTCGCGTGCCGGACGAAAATGGCGGCGTGCGCTACGTGCGTTCCGTCGGCAAGGTGCACCGCACGCCGACCGGCGAGATGAAGATCATCGGCATCGCCTTCGATTCGACCGAGGATGCATTGATGACGCTGCGCCTCAAGGCCGCGAAGGATGAGGCGATCACCAAGAATATCGAGTTGGAACTCGCCAAGACCAGGATCGAGCACAATTCCCTGCACGACCCGCTGACTTCGCTCGCCAACCGCCGCAAGCTCGATATCGCGCTGGAAAACCTGACGGATGCCGGCCGCAGCGAGCGGCAGAAATTCGCGATCCTGCATATCGACCTCGACCGTTTCAAGGAAATCAACGACACGCTGGGCCATGCCGCCGGCGACGCGATGCTGGTGCATGCTTCACGCGTGCTTTCCAGAAATCTGCGTGCCAGTGATGTCGTTGCGCGTATCGGCGGCGACGAGTTCGTCATCCTCTCCTTCGACGTGGGCGACACGGAGATGGCGGAACTTGCAGGCCGCGTCATCGAGGAAATGCGCCAGCCGATCGATTTCCAGGGTTTTCCCTGCCGTTGCGGCGTGTCGATCGGCATTGCGCTGGCGAACGGCATTCATGTCGATGCCCGCAAGGTGCTGATCAATGCCGACATCGCGCTCTATCGCGCCAAGAGCCTCGGCCGTAACCGTTTCGAATTCTTCAACCACAATCTGCAGGCCGATATCATCAACAATAAACGCACGGCCGATGAGATCCTTGCCGGCATCGACAATGGCGAGTTCACTGCCTGGTACCAGCCGCAGTTCTGTGCACGCTCGATGAAGCTGACGGGCGTGGAGGCGCTGGTGCGCTGGCATCATCCCTCCAAGGGCTTGCTCACGCCGGACAAATTCCTGCGTATTGCCGACGAGATCAACGTCGTACAGACGCTCGATCGCATCGTCCTGGAAACCGCACTGCGCGACAAGATGCGCTGGGCGGCACAGGGCATCTTCGTACCGAAAATCTCCGTCAACGTTTCGGCGCGGCGTCTGCATGATGGCAGCCTTCTGGAATCGCTTAGTGGCCTGCAGATCCGTCCCGGCGAAATTTCGTTCGAACTGGTGGAATCCATCTTCCTCGACGAAAGCGAGGACGTGGTTTCGCAGAATCTCGAACGGATCAAGGCACTCGGTATCGATATCGAGATCGACGATTTCGGTACTGGCCATACCTCGATCGTGTCACTGCTCAAGCTCAAGCCGAAGCGGCTGAAGATCGACCGCCAGCTCGTAAAGCCTATCGTCTCCTCCTCGCAGGAGCGCGCGCTCGTCAGCTCCATCATCGAGATTGCCCGCTCGCTCGGCGTGGAGACGGTGGCCGAGGGTGTCGAGACGCTTGATCATGCCGAACTGCTGCGCGATCTCGGCTGCGATCTCCTGCAGGGTTACGCCTTCGCACGCCCCCTCTCCTTCGACGATTTCGCCATCGAGGCGCGTGGCACGGCCTGGCTGCTGGCGTCCTAGTGCTGAAGCCGAGGCTATCGGTCGCAAATACGGGAAATACCATTTCCCTGATCGCATCATCAGACGCAAAGAAAGGCTTTTGCCTGAACGGCTTTTTAGCCTATGAGTGTCGCGCCTTTTTAAGTAATGGCGCGGCCGGTGACGACCGGCTCCGCGCGTCCGGCGGGAACACATGTCGCACAATACATTCGGTCACCTCTTCCGTGTAACCACCTGGGGCGAAAGCCACGGGCCGGCGCTCGGCGCCGTCGTCGACGGCTGCCCTCCGGGGCTGCGCTTCAAGCTCGAAGACCTGCAGGTCTGGCTCGACAAGCGCAAGCCAGGCCAGAGCCGTTTCGTCACCCAGCGGCGCGAAGACGACCTCGTGAAAGTTCTCTCCGGCGTCATGATGGACGCCGACGGCGAGACGATGATTTCGACCGGAACGCCGATCTCCATGCTAATCGAGAATACCGACCAGCGTTCCAAGGACTACGGCGAGATCGCCCGGCAGTATCGGCCCGGCCATGCCGACTATACTTATGATACGAAATACGGCATTCGCGACTATCGCGGCGGCGGCCGTTCGTCTGCCCGCGAGACCGCTGCCCGCGTCGCAGCCGGCGGCATTGCCCGGCTCGTCGTGCCTGGTGTCACCATCCGTGGCGCGCTGGTGCAGATCGGTAAACACAAAATCAACCACGCCAACTGGGATTGGGATCAGGTCGGGCAAAACCCGTTCTTCTCCCCCGATGCCGAGATCGTGCCCGTCTGGGAAGAGTATCTCGACGGCATCCGCAAGGCCGGCTCTTCCATCGGCGCCGTCATCGAGGTGATCGCCGAGGGCGTTCCGGCAGGTCTCGGCGCACCGATTTACAGCAAGCTCGACCAGGATATCGCTTCGCTGCTGATGTCGATCAATGCTGTGAAGGGTGTGGAAATCGGCAACGGTTTTGCCGCCGCGGAGACAAGCGGCGAGGACAATGCCGACGAGATGCGCATGGGTAATGACGGTCAGCCGATCTTCCTGTCAAACAATGCCGGTGGTATCCTTGGCGGCATTTCGACTGGCCAGCCGGTGGTCGCCCGCTTTGCCGTCAAGCCGACCTCTTCCATTCTCACCGAACGGCAGTCGATCGATGCCGACGGCAAGAATGTCGATATCCGCACAAAGGGCCGCCATGACCCCTGCGTCGGTATTCGCGCCGTGCCGATCGGCGAGGCGATGATCGCCTGCGCCATTGCCGATCACTATCTTCGCGACCGCGGCCAGACCGGCCGGCTGAAATAGGATTTGTCCCATGCCTTATGATCAGAAGCGCGTTGTCGATGCCATCAGGGCCTTTGAAGCCGGTGAGATCGTCGTCGTCATGGATGACAATGATCGTGAAAACGAGGGTGACCTGATCGTTGCCGCCGTGCATGCGACGCCTGAAAAGATGGCCTTCATCGTGCGCCACACGTCAGGCATCGTCTGCGCGCCGATGCCGAAAGAGGAGGCGAAACGCCTGAACCTCAACGCCATGGTGGCGGAAAACGATTCCGCCCATACGACCGCCTTCACCGTTTCCGTCGACTTCAAGCACGGTACGACGACGGGCATTTCCGCCGACGACCGCACGCTGACGGTGCGCAATCTTGCCAATCCGAATGTCGGCGCGTCGGATTTCGTTCGCCCCGGCCATATCTTCCCGCTGGTCTCCCGCGAAGGCGGCGTGCTGATGCGTTCCGGCCATACGGAAGCGGCGGTCGATCTCTGCAAGCTTGCCGGCCTGCCGCCGATCGGCGTTATCTCCGAACTCGTCAATGACGACGGCACGGTGACGCGCGGCCCGCAGGTCGTGGATTTCGCCGAACAGCACGGGCTGAAGCTTCTTTCGGTCGCCGACCTCATCGCCTATCGCCAGCGCAAGGAAACGCTGATCGAGCTCGGCTCAAGCTTCGATATCGAGACGCCGTTCGGCAGGGCCAAGGCGCATACCTACTCCTTGCCGTGGGATCCGATGCAGCATCTCGCCGTCGTCTTTGGCGATATCAGGGACGGTGTCGATATTCCGGTGCGCCTGCATCCGGAAAACGTAGCCGACGACCTGTTCGGCAAGCGCAAGCCGGTCGACTTCTATATGCAGAAGATCGCCGAGGAGGGCCGCGGCATCATCGTCTACCTGCGTGAAGGCTCTGTTGGAGTCGGCCATTACGACAACGGCCGCAAGGCGCGCAATCAAGGCCGTGAGGCACATGCCGAAGCACAGACACGTGACAGTGAATGGCTGGAAATCGGCCTCGGTGCGCAGATCCTTAAGGATCTCGGCGTCAGCTCCATCAAGCTGATGACCAGCCGCGAACGGCACTATGTCGGCCTGGAAGGCTTCGGCATCAAGATTTCCACCACCCAGATCTGCTGATTGTGCCCTTCTCCCCGCGGGGAGAAGAGATTATCCTTTCCAGCCGTCCAGATAGACGACTTTCTCCACACCGGCGAAGCGCGCCAGGCGCCCCAGTTCCGCGTCCAGCTTTTCAAGCCGCCCCGCGGACGCTCTCACACGCGGTTCCAGCCACAGCCGCTTCACATCCAGCGTGCCCTTCTTCCTGTCGGCTTTCATGTCGATACGGCCGATGAGCCTGTCGCCTTCCAGGAGCGGAAATACGTAATAGCCGTATTCGCGCTTCGGCTCCGGCACGAAGATCTCGATACGGTAGAAGAAACCGAACAGTCGTTCCGTTCGGTTTCTGTCCCGGATCATCGGATCAAACGGGCTAAGCACCCGGATTCGCGGCGGCGCTTCCGGGTAGCTATCGAGCGTGCCAAGGAAATCGGCTGATGCCCATGAGGAGCGCGGCTTGCCGCCAAGCGCCGGCTCGATCAGTACTTCGGTCAGCTCATCGCGATGTTCCGCCACCCAGGCCTTTGCTTCATCCGGCGACAGCAGATCCCAGAAGGCGGCGATTTCACCGTGGGTGGCAAAGCCGAGGCGGGCGAGCGCACTGCGGCAAGCCCAGTCCACGAAATCCTCGCGACTGACCTCCGGCGCGTGGAATTCGGCAGGGATGACGCGCTCGGCGAGATCGTAGATCTTCTGGAAATTGGAGCGGCCGGCGATGGCGAATTTGCCGGTGCGCCAGAAATATTCGAGCGCCGTCTTGTTCGGATGCCAATTCCACCAGCCGCCGGAGACGTGGCCATCCGCTTTCAGGTCGCGCGCCAGGATCGCCCCGTCCTTGACGACGCGGTCATAGGTCTCCTCGAAGGAGGCTTCGAAGCCCTCGCCGCGCCACTTGCGCCAGCGCTCGACGATTGCCAGTTCCTCATCGCGGAATTTGTGCTTCCAGTATTTGAAAAAAGCGCTCGGCAGGATGGAGGCATCATGCGTCCAATGCTCGAAGAGCGCACCATCCTTTTCCAGAAGCGCAGTCAAATGTTCGCGCCGATACGTCTGGTTGCGGGAAAAAAGGATCTGATGATGGGCGCGCTCCACCGTCTGGATGCTGTCCACCTGTACGAAGCCGAGATCGTGAATGAGGTCCAGCAGGCCGGCCTTGGTCAATGCGCGGTTCGGAGGCGCGCTCAGTCCCTGCTTGGCGAGAAAAATACGGCGGGCGTCGGAATTGGAGAGCAGATTCGTCATACCGCCATCATAGCGCGGAAAATCTTCCTAGCCACCCGATAGCATATTCGCGATGATTTGATTTTGATCCTTTATCGCATGGCCGCCGGCTTATAGAAGCAAGGGCTCTAACAAGGGGACCATATTTGGATATTCGTTTCGACAGCGCGGGCGCCAGCTTCGGAGCAAGGGTTGCGGTCGAGCCGCTCACATTGTCTCTTACCGAAAACCGTCTCGGCGTCATCGGGCTCAATGGTTCGGGCAAGACGACCTTCGCGCGGATGATCAACGGGCTCATGAAACCCACCACAGGCAAGGTTATTGTCAATGGACGGGATACGCGCGACGAGAAGACGGCGCTTGCCGATGTCGGCTTCATCTTCCAGTCGCCGCAGAACCAGATCATCCTGCCGGTCGTCAAGGACGACATCGCTTTCGGGCTCAAGGGCCGCGGCTTCACCAAGGCAGAGATCGAAAGAAAGGTCGAGCTGGTGCTGGCTCGCTTCAACGCCAGGGAACTGGCCAGTCGCCGCGCGCACGAGCTTTCGGGCGGCGAGCTGCAGATCGCAGCGCTTTGCTCGGTGCTTGCGACCGGTCCCGATATCCTCATCCTCGACGAGCCGACCAACCAGCTCGATCTGCGCAACCGCGCGCTAGTACAGACGACCATCGATGGGCTCGAAGAAAATGTCGTCGTCATCACCCATGATCTCGAGCTGATATCCGGTTTCGAGCGCGTACTCCTATTCCATGAGGGCAGGCTGGCGGCCGACGCGCCGGCAACGGATGCGATCGCCCGCTACAGGGAGCTCGCCGTCTGATGCAATCGCTCTATGTCGACGGCGACAGCGCCCTGCATCGGCTTTCGCCCCGGGCAAAGATCTTTTCCCTCTTCCTGCTCGGCTTCGTGCTGTTTCTTGGCGACAATCTTCCGCTGCTCGTCATCGTCACTCTGCTGACGGCTCTGATCTATCGGAGCGTCGGCCTGCCGTTGAAAGAATCAGCTACCCGGTTGAAGCCGATCTTCTTGACCATCGCGTTCGTGGCGCTCTTCACTCTCCTCTTCAATCCCTGGCACGATGCACTGGTCGCCCTGCTGCGACTGACGGCCCTGATGCTCTTTGCTGCCGCCGTAACCGCGACGACGACGATCACGCAATTCATGGATGAGATAACGGCACTTGCCCGACCACTGGAGCGGACCGGCTGGGTGAAGGCCGACGACGTAGGGCTTGCAGTCGGTCTCGTTCTGCGTTTCGTGCCAGATATTATTGCCCGCTACCACGCACTCAGCGAGGCACATGCGGCACGCGGGCTGAAAGTACGGCCGGCGACGATCCTTATCCCGCTCATCATTTTGACGCTGAGGGATGCGGATAACATCGCTGCTGCGATTGACGCGCGCGGCATTCGGCGGCATGTCAGTTAACGACTTATGAATTGGAGATGACGATGAGCACGCGCGACCTCGTTCTTGCCGCTCTTTTCGCCGCGATCATCGTGGCTCTCGGCCTGCTGCCGCCCATCTATCTGGGTTTCATTCCTGTACCGATCACGGCGCAATCGCTTGGTGTCATGATGGCGGGCGTCGTGCTCGGCGCAAGGCGCAGCGCGGTCGCCGTGCTGATCGTGCTGGTGCTTGTCGCGATCGGCCTGCCGGTACTTTCGGGCGGCCGCGGTGGATTTGCGGCATTTGTCGCTCCGACCTCGGGCTTTCTGATCGGCTGGGCCTTTGCCGCTTTCGCCACGGGCTTTCTCAGCGAACGGCTGGTTCATAGCGACCAGTCCGGACTGGTACAGACGGTGAGCTTCTTCCTTGCCGCCATGATCGGCGGCATCGTCGTGCTCTATGCCTTCGGCATCCTTTATTTGGCATTTGCCGCCAATATCGGCCTGACGCAGGCCTTCGTGGGCAGCATGGCCTTCATCCCGGGTGACGTCATCAAGGCCTTCGTCGCAGCACTTGTTGGCCGGGCCGTGATGGTCGGCTATCCGCTACTGCCGGTCCGAATCTAATCCAGGAAGCTGTAGAGCCAGTCGCGTGTTTCTTCGGGAAGTGCGGCTGGCGAACCATCCTCGCGGGTGTGCGCCTGCCAGACGATTTCCACCTCCGCGGCACGCTCGTCGTCAATCTCGAAGGCGATGAGGAAGCCGATGGAACGTACGCCGATCTTGTCAACGCCGGCGGTGAAGGTGACCGTCTCGTGATAGTGCAGCGGGCGGTGAAGGATGCAGGAAACCTTGCCGGGAGTATAGACGGGCTCATCCTCGACATCGGGCCGCGACGACCAGAAGCTTGCAAGTACGGATTCGGCATAGGAAATATAGGACGCCAGAAACATCTGGCCGTTCATATCCACATCACGAAACGGTACGCGTATCTCCATCATGTCCGGGCGGTTCGTCTTACTCATTTACAGGTCTGCCTTGCAGGTTATCGCAGTGAGCCTAGCATGGGGTCCGGCGATGTAAACGAAACAATTAAAATAGCGTAAACGCGGGGATGCGGAGTGTTGACCGCGACAATGCGGCTTGTTGAAATCAGCAGACAGTGCCCCATCTGCTGTGGATCATGACATTTGTGACCGATAGAGTGCCGGCATGAGCACCCGTCTTTACGAACATCCCATCTTTCTCGAGCACGTGACGCCGTCTGGCCATCCCGAGCGCTCCGACCGTATCCGCGCGCTCAATGTGGCGCTGGAGCATCCGAATTTCGAGCGTCTCGATCGAAAGGAAGCCCCGCAGGCGAATGAAGATGCCGTGCTGCTTGCGCATCCGGAAGAGCATCTGATCGCTGTCATGCGGCAGATTCCGGAAGAGGAAGACAAGATCAACCAGCTCGAAGCCGATACCTATGCCAGCCAAAAGAGCCTGCAGGCGGCGCTGACCGGCATCGGCGGGGCGATGGCCGCCGTCGACGACGTGTTCCGCGGCAAGGCGGACAATGTGTTCGTCGCTGCTCGGCCGCCGGGACATCACGCCGAGAAGATGACGGCGATGGGCTTCTGCTTCTTCAACAATGCGGCAATCGCCGCCCGCCATGCGCAGAAGGCTCACGGTGCCGAGCGCGTCGCCATCGTCGACTGGGACGTGCATCACGGCAACGGCACGCAGGATATCTTCTGGGACGATCCTTCCGTGCTCTTCTGTTCCACCCATCAGATGCCGCTTTATCCCGGCACGGGGGCCAAGGACGAGAATGGTGCGCATGGAACGATCGTCAATGCGCCGCTTTCGCCCAATGTCGGCAGCGATCATTTCCGCGAGGCCTTCAAGTCGCGCGTGCTGCCGGCGCTTACCGATTTCCGGCCCGACCTCATAATCATTTCGGCCGGTTTCGACGCGCATCACCGCGATCCGCTGGCGCAGATCAACCTGACAGGCGAGGATTTCGACTGGGCCACGGGCCGGCTTCTCGAAGTTGCCGACCGCAGCGCCAATAACCGGGTCGTCAGCCTGCTCGAAGGCGGGTATGATCTGGAAGGCCTAGCCGAGTCGGCGGGCATGCATATCCTCAGAATGATGAAGGGTTGAGAATGACTGACAGTGCCAAGCCGGAGGTTTCCGGTCTTTCCTTCGAAAAGGCGGTTGCCGAACTCGAAAGCATCGTTGCACGCCTCGAACGCGGCGACGTGGCGCTGGATGAATCCATCGAGATCTATGAGCGCGGCGAAGCACTGAAGAAGCATTGCGAGACACTGCTTTCGGCCGCCGAAAACCGCATCGAGAAGATCCGCCTCGACCGCGCCGGCAAGCCGCAGGGCGTGGAGCCGCTCGACGGCGCTTGAAGCGCGTACCGAAACTCCCTTTTAAGACGCTTGGCGACCGGCTTCCGACCGATCTATGATCCCTCGATAAACATCAAGGGAACAGCAAGATGACGGACAGATTGAAGGGCAAGGTCGCCATTATCTCAGGTGGTGCGACCGGCATGGGCGGCGCTGCCTCGAAGCTCTTTGCGGCTGAGGGCGCGCGCGTCGCCATCATCGATCGCAATGGCGAGGCGGCGGCGAAAACCGTCAATGAGATCCGTGCTGCCGGCGGCGAGGCCGACTACTGGACAGCCGATGTTTCCGAAGAAGGAGCCGTCAACGAAGCGGTTGCCGGCGTTGAAGAGCGCTATGGCCCGGTCACGGTGCTTTTCAATCATGCCGGCACGATCGTCATCAAGCCTTTCCTAGAAACCACGCTGCAGGAATGGGACTGGTTGCACGCCGTCAACGTGCGCTCGATGTTCCTGATGACCAAGGCAGTGCTGCCGAAGATGATCGAAGCCGGCGGCGGATCGATCGTCTGCACCTCGTCGATCTCGGCGGTTGCCGCCACGCCGATGGAAGTGCTTTACGATACGACGAAGGGTGCGGTGCATATGTTTGCGCGTGCCATCGCGGTGGAATTCCGGGACCGCAATATCCGCTGCAATGCCGTCTGCCCCGGCTTCATCCGCACGCCACATGGCCTGCGCGAGGTGAAGGAATTGCAGGCGCATGGCGTTGATGTTTCGGACGCAGCGATTGCCGCGCAGCAGGGCCGGATCGGCGAGCCGGAAGATGTCGCTCGCGCAGCGCTCTATCTTGCCAGCGATGAATCGATCTTCGTCAATGGGGCGCATCTTTTCGTGGATAATGGCTTCACGGCGATCTGAGCGCTTCACCGCTATCTGACAAACTGGCCCTTTCGCCACAGACCGGCAGGCGCTATCTGTGGCTCCAAGCCTTTGTGATCGGAGTGCGCCATGTCCTTCTTCCCCGGTAAAGACCCCCTCCCCGGCGATGCCTTCGCCTGTGACGCGATCGAGAACCTGATCATTCCGCGCACCAGCGATATCGGCGGCTTCCAGGTGCGCCGCGCCCTGCCGACGCGCCAGCGCCGGCTCGTCGGGCCGTTCATCTTCTTCGATCGCATGGGGCCGGCGATCCTCAAGCCGAATGAAGCGCTGGATGTGAAGCCGCATCCGCATATCGGGCTTTCGACGGTCACCTACCTCTTCGACGGCGAAATCCGCCATCTCGACAGTCTCGGGACGGAAAAGGTCATCCGGCCCGGCGACATCAACCTGATGACGGCCGGTCGCGGCATCGTGCATTCCGAGCGCACGCCGGACAATCTGCGCGGCCATCCGCTGTCCATGTCCGGCCTGCAGACATGGCTGGCGCTGCCCGACGACAAGGAGGAGATCGCCCCCTCTTTCGCCCACACCGAAAAGAGCGACATGCCTGTTATCGACGATGGAGGGGTGACCGGCCGCGTTGTCATCGGCTCGTTCGAAGGGCTGAAATCGCCGGTGGAGGTCTTCACCGATACGCTCTATGCCGACGTTTCTCTGCAGCCGGGCTCGAAATTTCCCTTCGGCGCGGCCCATGAAGAGCGTGCGGTCTATGTACTCTCAGGTGAGGTCGTCATTGCCGGCGACCGGTTCGCGGCCGACCAGCTTCTCGTCTTCCGGCCCGGCGATGCGATCACGCTCGAAGCGGGCGCCGAGGGCTGTCATCTGATGCTGTTTGGCGGTGCGGCGCTGAACTCGAAGCGTTACATATGGTGGAATTTCGTGTCCTCCTCGAAAGAGCGTATCGAGAAGGCCAAGGAGGAGTGGCGCACCGGCCGTTTCGATATCGTTCCCGGCGACGAAGAGGAATTCGTGCCTTTGCCGGAGGGCTGAAGTGCTCTAAGGTGAAAAACTTGCGGTTATGCAAAAGTAGTTGTTTTGCCGCAATTCAATCGAATAAAGCAAAGCCGATCAGTCAAAGAAGAGCCCCGCCCGTGACACAATCCCCGAAGACCCCGCTGCTCGACCAGGTCACCTATCCGGCCGACCTGCGCAAGCTCGAGGACCGCGACCTGCCGCAGCTGGCACGCGAAGTCAGGGACGAAATGATCGACGCCGTTTCCCGCACCGGTGGGCATCTCGGCGCGGGTCTCGGCGTGGTGGAACTGACGATCGCCATCCACAACGTCTTCAATACGCCTGACGACCGGCTGATCTTCGATGTCGGCCATCAATGTTATCCGCACAAGATCCTGACCGGGCGCCGCGACCGGATCCGGACGCTGCGCCAGGAAAACGGGCTGTCCGGCTTCACCCGCCGGGCCGAAAGCGAATACGATCCCTTCGGCGCCGCACATTCCTCGACTTCGATTTCCGCAGGCCTCGGCATGGCTGTTGCTGCCGATATCGACAAGACGGATCGCCGCGTGATCGCCGTTATCGGCGACGGTGCACTGTCGGCCGGCATGGCCTATGAGGCGTTGAACAATGCCGGCGCGCTCGATGCCCGCCTGATCGTCATTCTCAACGACAACGACATGTCGATCGCGCCGCCGACCGGGGCAATGAGCGCCTATCTCGCCCGCCTTGCGTCCGGCCGTACCTATATGGGCTTCCGCGACTTCGGCAAGAAACTGACGGCCTATCTCGGCAAGAACATCGACCGGGCGATTACTCGTGCCGTCGAGCATGCCCGCGGCTACGTGACCGGCGGCACGATGTTTGAGGAGATGGGCTTTTATCATATCGGGCCGATCGACGGTCATTCCTTCGATCACCTTCTGCCCGTGCTGCGCAATGTGCGCGATAATGCCAACGGTCCGGTGCTGATCCATGTCGTGACGCAAAAGGGCAAGGGCTATGCGCCGGCGGAAGCTGCAGCCGACAAATATCATGGCGTCAACAAATTCGATGTCATCACCGGCACGCAGGCGAAGGTGAAGCCGAATGCACCGAGCTATACCAATGTCTTCGCCGAGACGCTGGTCCAGGAAGCAACACTCGACGACCGCGTTGTCGGCATTACTGCCGCCATGCCGACCGGCACCGGCCTCGACAAGTTCGCCGAGATTTTCCCGTCACGCTGTTTCGACGTCGGCATTGCCGAACAGCATGCCGTGACCTTTGCCGCCGGCCTTGCTGCGGAAGGTTTCAAGCCGTTTGCAGCGCTCTACTCCACCTTCCTGCAGCGCGCCTATGACCAGGTCGTGCATGATGTGGCGATTCAGGGCCTGCCCGTGCGCTTCCCGATCGACCGTGCCGGATTTGTCGGCGCTGACGGACCGACGCATGCGGGTTCCTTCGACACCGCCTTCCTCGCCACCCTGCCCGGCTTCGTCGTCATGGCCGCCGCTGACGAGGCGGAATTGAAGCATATGGTGCGTACCGCCGTTGCCTATGATGCCGGCCCGATCTCGTTCCGCTATCCGCGCGGCGAAGGTGTCGGCGTCGACATGCCCGAGCGCGGCCAGATTCTCGAGATCGGCAAGGGCCGTATCGTCAAGGAAGGCACCAAGGTTGCGCTTCTTTCCTTCGGCACGCGGCTTGCCGACTGTCTGCTGGCGGCCGAAGACCTCGATGCCGCTGGCCTTTCGACGACGGTTGCCGATGCGCGTTTCGCAAAGCCGCTCGACCACGCCCTTATCCGCCAGCTTGCCCGCCACCACGAGATCCTCATCACCGTCGAAGAAGGCGCTGTCGGCGGCTTCGGCAGCCAGGTGATGCAGTTCATGGCGATGGATGGGTTGCTTGATCGCGGCCTGAAGGTGCGTTCGCTCGTCATGCCCGATATCTGGATGGAGCAGGCTAAGCCGGAAGCGATGATCGCCCATGCCGGTCTCGACCGTGCCGGCATCGTCTCGACGGTGTTCAACGCGCTCGGACGTGGTGTTGCGGTCGGCGTGGCCGGTTAAGGCGGCACGCCGACAGGCTTTTCTCACTCGGGCTTTTTGCCATCACGGTAGAAGATCATTCCGCCGTGATGCAGCACGTCACCGATGAAGTCGCCATCGGCGGTAAAGCCTGTATCGTCCCAATATTCGATATGGTCCCCGGTCACTTCATAGCGACCCCGGTAGGCACTCTTTCGTGTGCCGCGCGCCTCGTCATAACGGCCGTTCGGCAACAGTTCCTGGCGGATGTGCCCGTCACCGGTAATCCACATTCCGAGATAGGGGCCGAGATAGGGACGGTTCTGCATTTTCGTTTCCTCTGAAAGAGCGGATGAGGCGGCAAGCGAAAGCATCGCCACGGCGAGAGCCCCGCGGATCTGCATGATCACAGTCCCACGCTCGCCGTCGGGCGCACGGTGATGTCGTTGACATCGACATCCTCGGGCTGCTCGATGGCGAAACGGATCGCCCGGGCAATGGCATCGGGCTTCAGAGCTATCTCGCGGAAGGCGACCATGGCTTCGGCCGAGAAAGGTTCGGTGATCGTATCGGCCAATTCGGATTCGACGACGCCGGGATAGATGCAGGTGACGCGAAGCTTCCTGTTTTCCTGACGCAGGCCATCGGAAATCGCCCGCACCGCATATTTCGTGGCGCAGTAGACGGCAGCCGTCGGCACCACCGCCAAGCCGCCGACCGAGGAGACGTTGATAATCTGGCCGCGCTCCTGTGCATTCATGATCGGCAACACCGCGGCAATGCCGTAGAGCACGCCCCTGATGTTGACGTCGATCATCCGGTCCCATTCCTCCACCTTAAGCGACGACATCAGCGACAGCGGCATGACGCCGGCATTGTTGACGAGAACATCGATGCCGCCGAAAGCCTCGACCGCTGCCCTGGCGAAAGCCTCGGTATCGGCCCGGTCGGTGATGTCGAGCGCGCGGAACTCGACCGTGCCGCCACCCGCGCGGATTTCCTTTGCCAGCTCTTCCAGCCGGTCGGTGCGGCGTGCGCCGATCATCAGCTTGGCGCCGGCAGCACCCAGTTCGCGTGCGGTGCCGGCGCCGATGCCGCTGCTGGCGCCAGTGATGAGAATTGTCTTGCCTTTGATACCCGTCATGTTCTTTTCCTCATGCTTCAATCGGGACCGCAGCCGGATGCTGCCGATCCATGCGCATGAGCTTGGGCTTGAAGGGCAGAAACCGATAGCAAGCTTTTCCGGATTTCTTGCACGATCTTCCGAAAGCCGCTTCAGGCGCTTGGCATTTGCGACAGCAAGGTTCATGCTGCTTTCATGGAAAAGATTGCCGAACTTGCGGATCTGATTGATCGCCACACCGAGACGGACGGGAACTTCGACACGGCGCTGCCACGGGTCGGAATCATACGATCCTCCGCCCGCACCGAACCGATCCATACGCTCTACGAACCTTCGCTCTGCATCGTGGCGCAGGGGCGCAAGCGGGCCGTGATCGGCGACATCGCTCACGTCTATGATGCCGCGCACTATCTCGTCGTCGGTGTCGACCTGCCCGTCATCGGCGCCGTCGTCGAGGCGAGCGCCAACCGGCCATACCTGTGCCTGCGGCTGCAACTCGACCGCGGCATGCTCGCCGAAATGCTGCCTGCCGTAGAGGGGCGCATGCCGGAAAGCCCTGCGGCCGGCGTCAGCGCCACGACGCCTGAGCTTGTTGACGCGGCCGTGCGGCTGTTGCGCCTGCTCGATACACTCGAGGATGCGGAGGTTCTGGCGCCGCTTATCGAGCGGGAAATTCTCTACCGGCTCATCCGCGGGCCGCAGGGCGCTCTCTTGCGGCAGATCGCCAATGGCGAAAGCAGGCTCAACCAGATCGGTCGAGCGATCGATTTCGTGCGGAAGAATTTCAACGAGCCCTTTGCCATCGAGCATCTGGCTTCGGTGGCGGGCATGAGCGCCTCATCCTTCTATGAGCATTTCAAGACTGTCATGGCGATGAGCCCACTGCAGTTCCGCACCCAGCTTCGCCTGCAGGAGGCGCGACGGCTGATGGTGGCGGAAGGGTTGAGTGCTGCCGAGGCAGGTTTCCGTGTCGGCTATGACAGCCCTTCGCAGTTCAGCCGGGACTATGTGCGCGTCCATAATGTTCCGCCGCGGCGCGATATCGAGCGGATGCGCGCTTCCGCCGGTTAACTCCAAAAATGGAAAGGGCGGCACCGAATGCCGCCCTGCCCTTTTCATCCATCCGGAGAGATCGCTCTCAGAACTCGGTCCAGTCTTCCTGGACGACGGCGGCAGCCGTCGCCTGCTTGCCGCCGAAGGCCTTGGTGACCTTGCTGGCAAGCGCGCGGGCCGGAGAGGCGACCGGGCGCGACGCAGCGGTTGCAGCAACCGTCCGCTGAACCGGAGCGGCAGTCTGGGCGCCAAGCTTGAACTGGCGCAGCAGATCGTCGAGGGCGGAAGCTTCCTGTGCGAGCGCATGGCTTGCAGCCGTCTGCTCTTCGACCATGGCCGCGTTCTGCTGGGTGCCCTGGTCCATGTTGTTGACGGCGGTGTTGATCTCCTGCAGGCCGATCGACTGTTCGCGGGTCGCGGTGACGATCGCGCCGACATGGCGGTTGATTTCCTGAACCTCGGCGACAATCGCTTCCAGCGCCTTGCCGGTTTCGCCGACGAGGCCGACGCCGGAATTGACCTGTTCGCTCGACGTGTTGATCAGCGCCTTGATTTCCTTGGCGGCGTTTGCAGAACGCTGGGCGAGTTCGCGGACTTCCTGTGCGACGACCGCAAAGCCCTTTCCGGCTTCACCGGCACGTGCTGCTTCGACGCCGGCGTTCAGCGCCAGAAGGTTGGTCTGGAAAGCGATGTCGTCGATGACACCGATGATGTTGGAGATCTCGCCCGAGGACTTTTCGATCTGCTGCATGGCCGAAACCGCCTTACGGACGACTTCGCCGGACTTTTCAGCGCCGAGGCGGGTGCGCTCAACAAGGTTGCCGACATCTTCGGCACGCTTGGCGGAGTCGCGGACGGTGGTCGTGACTTCTTCGAGAGCGGCGGCGGTCTCCTCGACAGCAGCGGCCTGCTGCTCGGTACGGTGGGCGAGATCGTCGGCAGCAGAACGGATTTCACCTGCGCCGGCGTTGATCGCCGAAGCGTTGCGGCCAACGGACTGCAAGGCAGCCTGCAGCTTTTCGACGGCGTTGTTGAAATCGTTGCGCAGGCTATCGTACTGCGGCGCGAACGGCGTGTGGATGCGGGCTGCGACATCGCCAACGGCAAGGCCGGCAAGACCGCCGGCCAGAGCTTCGACCGCAAAGCGGATCTCGCCTTCTTCACGGGCCTTCTGCTCGTCGCTCATCTGGCGCTGACGCTCGGCTTCGCCACGCATGCGGTCGGTTTCACCGGCCAGCTGCTGCTTTTCGATTGCAGCATCCTTGAAGACCAGCACGGACTGGGCCATGCGGCCGACTTCGTCCTGACGGTCGGTCGCCGGAACTTCGATATGGTGGTCGCCGCCGGCCAGACGGTCCATGGCGGCCGTCATGCCGACGATCGGGCGAACGATGGTGCGCGACAGAGCCCAGGCGAGAGCGGCAGCGGCGACCGCCGCGGCAATGCCGCCGGCGAGAAGCGTGGTCTTGAGATCGCTGTTGGCATCCGCCTGAGCCGCAGCGAGCGCAATGGACTTGTCGCGGGCGAGGGATTTGATCTTGGCGGAAGCGGCGCGGAAGCCGTCGAGCTGGCCCTTCGTGGCGTTGACACCGATCTTGACGACCTCCGCGATCGGCGTTTCTGTTTCCTTGCGGGCCTTGGCCTGCGGCTCGGCGAGCTCGTGGAAATAAAGGTCTGCAGCCTTCTGCATGTCGTCGATCATCGAGACGAGCTCAGGCTGGGAAGCGGCAGTCTGCTTTGCAGCGGCAATCGCCTTCAGCATGCGCTCGCGATTGGCGAAAATATCGCCATAGGTGCTGTCGCTGCGAAAGAGAATGAAGCCGCGCAGGTTGACGGCCTGTTCAAGCATGGCCTGCAGCGCGTCGTCGATCTGGTTGACCAGAAGTTCGGATTTTTCCTGCTCGGCGGAGGCGCTCGCCGAGGTCGTTGCCTTGGAATAGACGAAAGCGGAAACGGATACGAAAATAAGGATGAGTGCTGCGAAAGTGGCCGCAAGCTTACCGTTCAAAGATATGTTTCGAGCGAACATCGGTCAATTTCTCCTGGCGACATCAGGCGCGACAAGGGGCGGCCACGCGAAGTACGCAGCCACAAGACTTCTTGATGAGGAACATGATCGGCGGGGAGGACGCGCAAGCCTTCATGGCCCGAAGCGATTCAAACGCGAACCGCTGCAATCAAAGGGAACCTATGCGAGCGGGCTTTAAAATTGTTTAAATTTGTGCGTCGCAGCACAAGTTGGTTCGGATTATTGCAGTTCCGGCGATACGAGGCCGTACCGACATATCCGTGAGGCCAACAAAATGCTTGCAACCGGCGGCTTTGACGGTCATTCACAGCCGATGTCAGATCAAAACAGCCAGCGCCTCGACCAGCTTCTCGTCACCCTCGGCCTCTTTGCGAGCCGCTCGCGGGCGCGAGACGCCGTGGCACGTGGCACGGTGAAGGTCGCCGGCAAGGTGGTGACGAAGGCCGGCGCCGTCTTCGGCGCCAATGCGGCAATCGAGATCGACGACCCGGCGCAGGATTATGTTTCGCGCGCAGCATTGAAGCTGGTGGCAGCACTCGATCACTTCGGGCTCGACCCGGCGGGACGGCACTGTCTCGATGTCGGCGCTTCGACCGGCGGCTTCACGGAAGTGCTGCTGGAGCGGGGAGCTGCGCATGTGACGGCAATCGATGTCGGCCACGGGCAGATACATCCGAGGATATCGGCAGATCCGCGCGTGACCAATATCGAAGGGCTCAATGCCCGCAATCTGACGGCTGAGGATATCGGCCAGCCCGTGGATTTCATCGTCTCCGACGTCTCGTTCATCTCGCTGAAACTGGCGCTTGCTCCGGCGCTCGATATTGCAGAGCCGGCAGCGCTTGCAGCGATCCTCGTCAAGCCGCAATTCGAGGCGGGGCGCGAGGCGATCGGCAAGGGCGGGCTGCTCAAGGATCCGACTTCCGGCCCGGCCGTGGCGGCTGAGCTGGAGCGATGGTTCACTAAAGATATGGGCTGGAAGAGTTTCGGGCTCATCCCCTCGCCCATTTCGGGCGGAGACGGCAATCAGGAATTTCTATTGGCAGGGACAAAAGCGTGAGCACGGAAACCATCACCATCGACAGGCTCGGCGCACAGGGCGACGGTATCGCCAACGGCAAGGACGGACCTGTCTATGTGCCCTTCACGCTGCCGGGAGAGACGGTCGCGATCGCCCGCGTCAAGAACCAGGGCACGGTCATGTCGATCGCGTCAGCCTCCGCCGACCGGCAGGAGCCGCCCTGCCGGCATTTCGGGCCGGACGGAGTCAACGGCACCTGCGGCGGCTGCACACTGCAGCATATGGCAGATGTGCCCTATCGCGCCTTCAAGCGGCAGCTCGTCATCGATGCGCTGAAATCCAAGGGACTGACGCCCGAGGTCGGCGAAATCGTTGCCGCCCATCCCGGCGAACGTCGGCGCGTCGTCTTTGCGGCACGCAAGACCGAAAAGGATATGCTTGTTGGTTTCAACCAGGCCGAAAGCCATCACATCGTCGCCATAGAGGAATGTCCCATCTCGTCGGCGGGGATCATCTCCCGGCTGCCGGCGATCAAGGCGGTTGGAGCGGCGGTCGCGACCAATGCCGATGCTTTCCGCATCGCAGTTCTGGAGACCTTGTCGGGCCTCGATCTCTCGGTAGAGGGCGTCAAGAAGCTGTCGGACCAGCAGCGTCGCAAGGCCGTCGAGGTCGTACTCGGCCTTCGCGGCATTGCCCGCGTCTCTCTTGATGGTGAAATCCTGATCGAGCCGGCCAAGCCGATCGTCGAGTTCGGCGGTATCCGGGTCTCTCCGCCTGCCGGCGGCTTCACGCAGGCGACGAAGCCCGCCGAAGAGGCAATGGCAAAGCTGGTGCTTGCGCATGTCGGCAAGGCCAAGCGGATCGCCGATCTCTTTGCCGGCGCCGGCACCTTTTCGCTGCAGCTTGCCCGTCTCGGCCGCGTGCATGCCGTTGAAGGCGACGGCAAGGCGATTGCGGCACTCGACTACGCGGCGCGCAATACGCAGGGCCTGAAGCCGGTGACCGTCGAAAAGCGCGATCTCTTCCGCCGCCCGCTGATGACCTCGGAGCTCAAAGTCTTCGACGCCGTCGTCTTCGATCCGCCACGGGCAGGCGCGGAGTTCCAGTGCAAGGAGCTGGCGCGCTCGATCGTCAAGAAGGTCGTGGCCGTCAGCTGCAATCCGCTGACGCTTGCCCGCGACCTCGCCATCCTGGTCGAGGGCGGCTACCGGATTACATCAGTCACGCCCATCGACCAGTTCCTCTGGACCTCGCATGTCGAGGTAGTGGCAACGCTGGAAAAGTAGCGGTCAGCCGACCTTTTCGCCGGCGAGATAGCGGCCGAGCTGGTCGAGTTGTCCGGCGATGCCGGCCTGGCGGTATTCCACCTTGTCGCCGCCGTCGAGGATGGTGATCTGCTCCGTCACCACGACATGCGTGCCTTCAGCCACCGGCGTCAGGCTGATTGTCGTCAGCGACGAGGAGATGCGCCGCTCATTGTGGGACATCGTATAGGCGTAGATGATGCGGCGATCCCTGACGATATCCTCATAGCGGGCGTCGGCGACATATTCGTCACTCTTGCCGAAGTTGAACCGGCTGATATCGCGGCCGCCGACGCGGAAATCATTCTCCGTATAAGTGGTGGTGAAGTTCTCGCCGATCGCTTCCCACTGCAGGCGCGCCTTCGGATCGGACCAGGCGGCGAAGACACGCGGGGCCGGCACATCATAGGTGCGCTCGATGGAGAAGGTGGAATGAAGGGTGCTGTACTCTTCCTGCATGGTCTTACTCCTTTTCGTTCTGCTTCTCGGGTTTGTCAGGCATTTCCGGATTGGCTTCGAGATATGCGCCCAGCCTGTCGAGACGGTGCTCCCAGAGCGTGCGGCGCTCGTTGATCCAGGCTTCGGCGGAGCGCAGCGCCTGCGGCTCGATCCGGCAGGTACGCACGCGGCCGGTTTTTTCCGAACGCACGAGGCCGCTCGCTTCCAGCATCTGCAGATGCTGGAGAACGGAAGGCAGCGCCATGGACAATGGCTCCGCCAGCTCTTTTACAGAGGCTGGCCCTTTGCAGAGCCGGTCCACCATGCTGCGCCGGGCGGGGTCGGCCAGCGCCTGAAACATCAAATCAAGTACATGCGATTGGTTAGGCATATACCTAACTATAGATATGAGATGGCGAGAGTCAATAAATAGTTCGGCAAACACCTAACTATTGCAGATGAAGGGGTACGTGGCTGGGATGCGCGTCGCCAACGGTTTCGCAGCGCGGGGGTTAAGCGCGCTGCGAACGGGCGATAGACGTTGGATGAATTCGGACAGGGGATCGTACGAAACACGTCACCGGCCCGGACAGTTCGGGGGAACCATCCTCTATTCAGTAGTTAGACTGTGCTTAAGAGAGGCTTTAAATTCGCATCCGATAATAACCACTGATTTTTAGGGTTCAGCGGCGCATGAAAGCCTCGAAGGCAGCGCGCGCCTCATCACTTCTCATGCGGGCGGCGAAGTGGCGGGCCTCTTCATCGATGCGCGCGATGATCTCCTCCCGCGGGCCGCCAACGAGGTCGCGAGCGATCTTCAACGCTTCCGGCGGTTTGGCGGCAAGCTTTGCGGCCGCAGCGATCGTCTGGCCTTCCACCTCTTCCGGCGTCGTCACCTTCCAGATCAGGCCGGCTTCCTTCGCATCCTCAGCCATCAAGGCCTCGCCGGCAACGAGCATGGCGAAGGCGCGCTGATGGCCCATAATGCGCGGGACGATCAGGCTCGAGCCCGCCTCCGGGACCAGCGCCAGATCGACGAAGGGCGTGCGGAAATGGCTGCGGTCAGAGGCAACAGTCAGGTCGCAATGCAGGTTGAGCGTCGTGCCGATGCCGATCGCCAGACCATCGACGCCCGAGACGAGCGGCTTTTCGGCATTGACGAGTGCATAGAGAAAATCGATCAGTTCCTGGCCCATGCTGCCGCCCATGGCCACGGCGAGAAAATCGCTGATATCATTGCCGGCCGAGAAGCAGCCTTCGGTGCCGAGAAAGACCGTCACCCGGATATCGGTATCGGCATTGGCCGTATTCAGCGCGTCGGTCATGGTACGGTACATGGCGCGAGTGAAGGCATTCTTCTTTTCCGGCCGGTTGAAACGGATGAGCTGGACGGCCGGATGATCTGCAGACCGTTCGATGATGATGGGATCGCTCATTTTCAGCTCCTTAAGCAAGAACGGCGCGGGCAGCGGCAAGGCTGTCGGCACCGTTGACGACACGGTCTTTCAGCGCCGCTGTTTCGGACAAAAGGTTTTCGGCTACGAAACGGCAGAGCGCGATGCGGCCCTCGCCTGCCCCTTCCGCGGTGCGGGCAAGGCCGCCTTTGGCGAGATAGCAGCCGGTGAGAGCAAGGCCGAACAGACGTTGATAGGGCGTTGCGCCCGACAGGGTCTCGGCTGACTTGCCCTCGGCAAGGCGCGCGAGAAGCCAGCTTGTCGCCTCCTCCAGATCTGCAAGGGCGGAATCCACCCTGTCGGCCGTCGCGCCGAAACCGTCGAGGTTTGAACTGCGGACAGCCTCTGCGATCGCCTTCAGCTCGGCAATAAAGCCCCTGACCTGCTTGCCATCAGACAAAGGCAGTTTGCGGGTGACAAGATCGATCGCCTGAATACCGTTCGTGCCTTCGTAGATCGGGGCGATGCGCGCATCGCGGAGATAACGGGCAGCGCCTGTCTCCTCAATGAAACCCATACCGCCGTGCACCTGGATGCCGAGGGAGGCGACATCGACGCCTGCATCCGTCGCGAAGGATTTGGCAATCGGCGTAAGCAGCGCAGCGCGCTCCTGCCAGTATTCGCGTCGCTCATTGGCGCGATGAGCCATGTCGATCGCGTGTGCGCAGGCATAGGCGATGGCGCGCGAGCCCTGCGTCAGGGCCTTCATGGTCAGCAGCATCCTGATGACATCGGGATGGTCGATGATCGGGCTCATACCGGAGCCGCTCCAGCCAGGGGCCTTGCCCTGCGTGCGCTCCCTGGCATAGGCGATCGCCTTCTGCGTCGCCGCCTCGCAGATCGCGACACCCTGCATGCCGACAGCGAGGCGGGCGTTATTCATCATCGTGAACATGCACGCGAGACCCTTGTTCTCCTCGCCGATCAGCCAGCCGATCGCCCCCTTCTCGTCACCGAATTTGCCGTCGCCGTAGATCATGGTGCAGGTGGGCGAGCCGTGGATGCCGAGCTTGTGCTCCAGTGAATGGCAGTGAAGATCATTGCGGGCACCGAGCGAGCCGTCATCATTGACGAGGAATTTCGGCACGAGGAAGAGCGAGATGCCGCGCGTGCCAGCAGGTGCACCCGGCAGGCGGGCGAGCACGAGATGAATGATGTTGTCGGCCGCGTCATGCTCGCCCCAGGTGATGAAGATCTTCTGGCCGAAGATGCGGTAGCTGCCGTCGTCGCGGCGTTCGGCACGCGCCTTCAGGACGCCGAGATCGGAACCGGCATGAGGTTCCGTGAGGTTCATCGTGCCGGTCCATTCACCGGACACCATGCGCGCCAGATATTTTTCCTTGAGGGCGGCACTGCCATGTACATTCAGGGCCTCGATCGCGCCCATGGTCAGTGTCGGGCAGAGCGCGAAAGCCATGGAGCCGGAATTCCACATCTCCAACGCTGCTACATTCAGCATATGCGGCAAGGCCTGCCCGCCGAATTCTTCCGGCGCGGTCAGGCCGTTCCAGCCGCCGGCTGCCCAGTTGCGGTAGAGATCGCGCCAGCCGTCCGGCGTCTTCACCTCACCGTTGGAAAGGCGGGCGCCCTGGCGGTCGCCTATGTCGGCCAGAGGGGCGATTTCCTCCGTGGCGAATCGTCCCGCCTCGGCCAGGATGGCATCGACGAGATCCTCGCCAAGATCGCCCAAAAGGCCACTGTCGATCGCCTCTGCCATGCCGGCGACATGCTTCAGCGTGAACGCGATTTCCTCGACAGGCGCTTTATACATCTTATTTTCCTCCGCATTCGGCTCACGCACGGCCAAGCCGGTGCACAGGCGCCTCCGCTCGAAGAGCTAATTGATTTTTACGTAAACGTCAATTTGGTTTCCGTCGATAACCTTGATCAAAGGCGCCTTTTCGCTTGTGCACTTGTACAAACAAACGTCATGGAGAATCTCTAAGCGTGTCGCGATCTTTCAGATCCGCTGCCACGCTTAGGTCTTGTTTGACGCATGTCGTTATCGCAAAACCGCTACACACTTTTGCGCGCCATGCTTTAGTAGAACTGATCGTTTTCGCGAGAGGATCGGCAATAATGGATACCTTGCCCGTCAACATACCCGGCCTCGTATGGGCCTACCGTTTCTCGCCGGAAAGCAAGAGGGCGGCGCGACTGCAAAACAGCGCGACGGCCGCTGAGCTAACCGCGGACGACGGTTTCTATTGGCTGCATCTCAACCTCGCCGATGCCCGCGTGCCCGCCCTACTCGACACGCTCGGCGTAATGGATGAAGCCAAGTCGGCGCTGACCACGCGCGACACGCACGCGGTTCTGACTGTCGACGAACAGATGCTCTACGGCACGCTGGTGGACTGCCAGCGCGAATTCGACCAGGACACGGCCGATCTCGGCTGGCTGCATTTCGCTATCTCCGATCGTTTCATCATCACAACGCGCCTGCAGCCGCTGAGAAGCGTGGAGCGGACGCGCGTGATGATCGAGAAGAATCCGGGCAAGTTCACCCGCCCAGTCGATCTCTTCGAACTGCTTGTGACCGAGTTCCAGCGTACGCTGATATCAGTCGTCATGGAGCTCACCGAAGAGCTCAACCTGATCGAGGACTTCGTCTACGACAATGCGCCGCGGGACGAACGCCGCAGGCTTGCTCCCGTCCGCCGCACGATCGTGCGCCTGCACCGCCATCTGCGCACGGTCTTGGCGCTGATGCGGCGAGCCGCAGCCTCCGACGAAGACGAGATGCCCTTCGGTTTCGACGATATTGCCGGACGACTGACGAGCCGGTTGGAGACCGTCGACCACGACGTCTATGCGCTGCAGGACCGGGCAAGGCTGCTGCACGAAGAAATAGACTCCAAGCTCTCCTCGGAGACGAACCGCCACCTTTACATCCTGTCGATCATGACGGCCTTCCTGCTGCCGCCGACGCTGGTGACCGGCTTCTTCGGCATGAATACGGCAAACCTGCCCTTCGCAGTCGGAGACTATGGTACGGAATATGCCGTGGGGCTCATCGTCGCCTCCATCGTGTTCGCATGGTGGCTCTTGAAGCGGGTGCGTATCCTCTAAATGAAACGCCCGGCGCGATGGCCGGGCGTGTGTGCCGATCTTTGGTGCGCCTCAATAGTAGGGCGAATAGCACTGCTGGCGCGGACCATTATAGGGCTGGAACGTGTTGTCGTAGACCCTGTAGGAACGGTAGCGGTTTTCGCACCAGGCAACATGGCTCGGATTGATACCCGAGGGAGCCGGTGCGGGTGCATAGTAGCGCGGCTGAGCGGCGATGGCGCCGCCTATGATCGCGCCGGCACCAAAGGCTGCCAGCGGATACCAATAGCCGTTATAGTGACGATAGCCCGGACGATAATAGGAATAGCCGCGATAGCCGCCGTACCAACCGGGCCGATAGGCCGGGCGGTAGCCCGGATAGTAGCCGGGGCGATAGCCCGGACGATAGTAACGGCGGTACTGGACGTTTTCGACAGGTGAAGACTTTTCCACCTGCGGGGCGGCCGGCATCTGGATTGCCTGCGACGGCACGAAGCTCGTCACAACGACAGCGGCGGCCATAACCGCAGTCGCGACCTTCTTACTCAGCCCAAACATTGCTTATCTCCGATCAAGAGCGAAAAAGCCTGCCATTCAACGAATAAAACGGAAAAATGTTCCCGAATGACCCGAAAGCGGCATCCACGATCACTCTTAGCGGAGGCGAAATGAACCGGACATTAACCGGCGGCATCCGCCCTCAGGCAACGACCGAGAGCTTGGCCTGATCGCCCTGCAAACGGTTGATCATGAAGTTCGAATACCATTCGAGGAACTGCATGACCCCGCCCTCGTGGACCTGCGAATAAGGACCTGGCTCATAGGCCGGCGAGCGGATGCCGAAGGCATTCTCTTCGACGATGCGGCGATCCTGGTCATTGGTTTCGGTCCAGACGTGCGTCAGCTCCTCAAGATTATAATCGACGCCTTCGACCGCATCCTTGTGGACGATCCATTTGGTCGTCACCGCCGTCTCGTTGGCGCTGAGCGGCAGCACGCGGAAGGAGATGGCGTGGTCGCCGAGCAGATGGTTCCAGGTCGTCGGATAGTGGAAGAGAAGCATCGTGCCGATATGGCTGATCTTCACGTCGTCGGAAAGCGGGCGCTTGACGGCCGGCCGGCCCGACATGGTGTAGCTTTCGGCATCCTCGATCAGCGGCATGCGGGCGGTGCGGAATTGTCCGTCAGGCGAGATCTGGAACTTGCTCGGCAGGCCGGCCGCCTCGCAGCGCGCCCAGTGACCGGCGATCTCCGGATCATCGGCGCCACCATCCGTGCCGGTAACGCTCGGCGCCTCCGGATAGGTGCGGCAGAGCTCGGGATGGTTTGCGGCGCAGTGATAGCACTCGCGGTTATTCTCCCATACCAGCTTCCAGTTGCCCTTCTCGATGATGGTGCTCTGGAAGGCGATCTTAGCCTCACCGATATGGTGGGGCGCCATATAGGGCTCGATCTTGTCGCGTACGGTCTGGAAGTCCGGCGCGCTATTGGCGAGGCAGATGAAGACGTAACCGGCGACGATTTCGCAATGGACCGGTTTCAGCCCGTAGCCGCTCTTGTCGAAATCATCGCCCATATGGCGCGCGAAGGCGAGCTTGCCGTCGAGATCGTAGGTCCACTGGTGATAGGGGCAGACCAGGCGTACCGACGAGCCGTGCTCCTTGGTGCAGACACGCGAGCCGCGATGGCGACAGCTATTGTGGAAGGCACGAATGACATTGTCGCGTCCACGCACGATGACGACGGGATACTCGCCGATCTGGACGGTAAAGTAGGCGCCTGGCTTCGGCAGTTCGCAATCATGACCGATGAACAGCCAGTCGCGATAATAGATCATCTCCATGTCCAGACGGAAATAATCCTCGTCAATGTAGAAGGGCTGTTCGAGACTGAAACCCTCGCGGCGGCTCTTGAGCTGGCGCAAAACGTTGCTGCGAATATCCATCTGCCTATCCTCGTGCATGTGGCTGCTACTCTTTTCGAGCACCGCAGCGGAAGCGCGCCCGCTTCCTTCTCTCTCCGGAGAACTGGTCATGGCGTTATTTAAGCACCGAGCATGCCGGTCGCTTGGTTGTAAAGCGACATCCGCTTCGAAATTGACGACAGGGAACCGGACATCCCCGAAATCATTCCATCCTGCCTTGACCATCGTCAATTGCGACATCTCATCGGCTCCTGGCCGCAAGCAAATCCAATGCCGCAGGCATTCCCTGTCGTATTTGCGACACCCTACGATGAAGAGCAATGCGACTCATTTCACGCCTACCGATTTTAACAGGCCGTTAAACATGAAATTCTATCCTTACAGGCGACCGACACAGCGAAGACTGCGATAGCCATGGCCAAACTCCGATATTTTGACACGCGGGAAGAGCCCAAACTCATCGAGCCGCGGCTTCAAACCAAGCATTCGGAATTCCTGCGCACCGGCCGTATCAGCCGCCGTCGCGAAGACTGGCTCCCGGAGGAGCGCCGCTACCTCACCCATGAGGAAGTCGCTGAAAAGACCGCACGCAAGCTGCAGGCCGCCGGCGAAAAGACCCACCAGAACATCAACGGCTTCCACCGCACGATCCAGTTTCCGAAGATGATCTTCCACCGGACACTGGCCGACAGCCCGCATCTCGGCTACTGCCACGTCACGGCCGCGCGCACCAAATTTGCCCGCTACGACGAAGTGGCCTGGGCCTTCTACATCGCCAACTTCTATTCCGACATCGGCGACAACGACAATTTCTTCGACAATATCGCGGTGCAGAATTCCCGCATGTATTTCGCCGTGGCGATCAAGCCGGGTGAAAGCACGCCGGAGAGGATGGTGGTCGATCGCTCCGTGCGCGGCAACGGCCTGCTCTTCCGCACCAACGATCCGCAGATCGCCATCCGCAACATCCTCCTGCTCGGCGCCCGCAACGAGCAGCTTCGCCAGATCATCCGCCAGCTTTAAAGTCCGCCGGTTGTTCGTCCGCTGGCTCCGGCGGGATTGATCGCGCCGCAAGGAAGGCCTAATGACTGCCGCAGTAAAACCGGGCAGGACATGGCAAGAATAATCGACATCAAGGCGGACAGGCAGACGGCACTCGAAGCCGGCTGCGCGGCACTTGCCGGAGGCTTTGCGATCGCCATTCCGACCGAGACGGTCTACGGCCTTGCCGCCGACGCCACCAATCCGGCGGCGATCACCCGCATCTACGAGACCAAGGGGCGGCCACGCTTCAATCCGCTGATCTGCCACATGGCGGATCTTGCGATGGCGGAAGCCTATGCAGAATTCGACCCGATCTCCCGCGCGCTCGCAGAGGCCTTCTGGCCCGGCCCGCTGACGCTGGTGCTGCCGCTGAAATCAGGTACCGCGATCCATGCGCTGGCGACCGCGGGTCTCGACAGCGTCGGCATCCGCATACCCAAGGGTTTTACCGGCGATCTGATCCGCGCCTTCGGGCGGCCGCTTGCGGCACCGAGCGCCAATACGTCAGGCAAGGTGAGCGCCACAAGTGCAGCCCATGTCGAGGCTGATCTCGGGGCAAAGATACCTCTCATCCTTGACGCTGGCGCCAGCACTGTCGGCGTGGAATCGACGATCGTAAAGGTCGAGAACGGCGAACTGCGCCTGCTGCGGCCGGGCGGACTGCCGGCTAAGGAGATAGAGCGGGTGGCCGGCAAGCGTTTGCTGCGTTCCAAGAAAGCAAGCGCGGCGATCGAAGCGCCGGGCATGCTCGCCTCGCATTACGCACCGGGCGCGGCTGTCCGGCTCGAAGCCACAGCGCTGGAACCGGGTGAAGCGTTGATTGCCTTCGGTCCAGACAGGGTGGCAGGCGCCGAGCAAGCAGCGATCGCGCTGAACCTCAGCCCGCGTGGCGATCTCTCGGAAGCGGCCGCAAATCTTTTCGACTACATGAAGAAGGCCGATGCCAGCGGCGCGGCCGTGATCGCCTTCTCGCCAATCCCCGACGAAGGACTTGGAGAGGCAATCAACGACCGGCTGCGGCGAGCGGCGGCACCGCGCGAGTGAGGAAGAGGAACCGGGCTCCATGAGCAGCACAAGTATTTCTGCAGAGATCATCGCGCGTTTCACCGCCATCGTCGGTGAGAAATATGCGCTGCGCAGCGAAGCGGATCTCGCGCCGCATCTCATCGAGAACCGCGGCCTCTATCACGGCTCCTCGCCTCTCCTGCTGAAGCCCGGCTCGGTCGAAGAAGTCTCCGCGATCATGAAACTTGCCACCGAGACCGGTACGGCCATCGTGCCGCAGACCGGCAATACCGGCCTCGTCGGCGGGCAGACGCCGCGTGAGGGCAAGGCCGATGTCATCCTTTCGCTCGAACGCATGAACAGGATCCGCGATGTCGATCCGGTCGCAAACGTGCTGGTCGCCGACGGCGGTGCGATCCTCGCCGAAGTGCAGAAGGCGGCTGAGGCGCACGGACGTCTGTTTCCGCTTTCGCTTGGCTCGGAGGGCTCCTGCCGCATCGGCGGCAACCTGTCCACCAATGCTGGCGGCACGGCGGTTCTCGCCTATGGCAACATGCGCCAGCTCTGCCTCGGTCTCGAAGTCGTGCTGCCGACGGGAGAGATCTGGGATGGGCTTCGTCGCCTCAAGAAGGACAATACGGGTTATGATCTGCGCGATCTCTTTATCGGCGCGGAAGGTACGCTCGGCATCATCACCGGTGCGGTACTGAAGCTCTTCCCGCAACCGCTCGGCCATCAGGTGGCCTTTGCGGGGTTTTCTTCGGTCGAGGATGCGCTCGCCTTCTTCAACCTTGCCTCCAGCCTTTGCGGCACTTCTCTCACCGGCTTCGAGCTGATGCCGCGCTTCGGCGTCGAAATCACCGCGCGCAATATCGACGGCGTGCGCGATCCGCTGGAGACGCCGCATGACTGGTATGTGCTGGTCGATATCTCCACCTCCGATTCCGCCGAAACGGCCGAGCGGATGATGAATGCAGTGCTGGAGCAAGGCTTCGAAGCAGGACTGGTGCAGGATGCGGCAATCGCCTCTTCCGTCGCGCAGCAGAAGGCACTTTGGCACATGCGCGAGAGCATGTCAGACGCCCAGAAGCCCGAGGGCGGCTCAATCAAGCACGACGTTTCCGTGCCGGTTTCGAAGATACCGCACTTCATGAACGAGGCTGCAGAGGCAGTGACGGCCGCCATGCCCGGTGCGCGCATCTGCGCCTTCGGCCATATGGGCGACGGCAACATCCACTACAACATCTCGCAGCCGGTTGATGCCGACAAGGATGCCTTCATCGCCCGCTGGCACGAGATGAACCATATCGTGCACGGGCTAGTGCTTGCCCATGGCGGTTCGATTTCCGCCGAGCATGGTATCGGTCAGCTGAAGCGTGACGAATTGGCATCGATCCGGCCGGCAATCGAGATGGAACTGATGCGCCGCATCAAGCGCGCCTTTGATCCGGCCGGCATCATGAACCCGGACAAGGTGGTGAGACTCTAGAACCGTTCCTGGACTCTGAGAGGCTCACACCATTATCAAAACAACGATTACGCCTAGCCGGTACCGCCGGTCAGGAGCTGGAGCGCCGGCGATTGCTGCGTATTGTTCTGGATATCGTACATGGCTGTGAAGCGCTTGACGAGCTTGTCAACCTTCTTCGGATCCTGCAGGTCTTCCAGCTTCACAAAGCGGCCGAGAAGATCGACCTGTTTGGCCACGTCCATTGACGAAATCTGTTTCGGCAGGCTGTAGGCCGTCTGGATGACCTGATAGAGTGCCTTGTCACCAAGAATGTTGTACAGCGACGTGACGTCGCCGGCCTTGCGCTTGAAATAGAGCGCCAGGCGAACGCCATCGTTCTTTTCGCCCTCCTGGGTTTCCAGGGTCATCTGCACATACTGCTGCTGCGTATTCGCCTCGGCCTGCTTGTCCTGGATTGTACCCATCTTGGCGCGGGTCAGGTTGCCGTCCTTGTCGAAGTTGAAAGAAGCGACGATTTCCTTGAAGCGCGCGTCGGCCGTGGTGTTGAGATAGCTCTTCTTGTCATCAGGATCGGAGGTGAAGATCTTCTTCAGCGTATCCTTGTCGTATTTCTTCGGATCAAGGCCATTTGCTTTCAGCACGAGATCCGTCAGGCGCTTGTCGGCCAGGAAATCGTCAAGCGACGTTACGGTTGGAATGGTCTTGCCGAAATAATCCACTTCCTTGGTGGCATCCTTTGAAGCGCGGTCTTTTGCGGGACCGTCCTTCATGAGCATGGTCACGTGCGACTTATAATCGGTCGCATATTTCGCCATGGTGGCAGCAGAAAGGGCCGACAGGGGCTCGGCAGCCTTGCCATCAGGACCGAAGTTGAAAGCGCGCACCATCTTGGTGATACGGTCGTCCTTGAAGGATGCGACATATCCCTTCGGATCATAGGGGTCGCTGACGAGCAGCTTGCGCATGGTAGAGCGCGAGACATCGTTCGTCGTCAGACCGTAAGCCTGCAGCGCTATCTGATAAAGATCCGGATAGGAGTCGTTACCGAGCAGCGTATCGGCGGTCTTGTTGGTCTTCATGAAATCGTTGACACTCTTCACGCCTTTGGCGTCGTCCATTCGCGACTTGTAGTTCGCGATGATCCGGTCGATGAGATCGTTGCCCTGATTGTTGGCGCGAGCGCCGTAATTGTCCGACGTGTTCGTCGTCTGCTCGCCGGTCTGGGCGGTCGTCGAGGTCGGCAGCGATCCATCCGAGGCGAAATTGAAAGCAGCGTTGAGATCGGCCTGGCCGACGGAAGCGGCATGGGCCGGATCAGTCAGAATACTCTTCAGCTCGGCATTGCTCGTGTCGTAGGCGAGGCCGTAAGCCATTTTCAGATAGTCCGTCAGGGACGAGTCGGCGAGCAACTGATCGACGTCGTTGACGTCGCCCATCCGGTCCAGGATGCCTTGCTCCCGCATGTTGGCGGCCGAGTTCAAGGAGGCCATCTGCGTGGTCGTCTGTGCCGGAAGACCGGGGACAACGGTGCCATCCGCCTGGAAATTGAACGCCGCCTTCACCTTGGCATAGGGGCCGGTACCGCTCTGATCAGTGAGGATGTTGCGCAGATCACTATCCGAAACGCTTGTCGGAATGCTGAAGGCGTAACGGATGTAACTGTTGAGCTTCTGATCGCCCAGCAGTTGATCGACGCTGGAGATCGAAGGCATCGTGCTGCCGTAATAGGCAGCGGCGTCGCTTGCCTTCTTGTTCAGCGCGGCAACCTGGTTGGCGTCCTGCGAGAGGGTGTTTTGGGCGACCGTGCCGTCCTGACGAAAATTGAAGAGCTGATAGACGTCGCTATAGCCCTGGGCTGCCGCAACCGCCGGATCGGTCAGAATGCCGCGAAGGGTGCTTTCGCTGATGTCGTTGCCGATCTGCATGCTGGCGCGCAGGAAGCTGACCAGCCTGTCGTCGGCAAGGAACACGTCGACTGCGGCAGTCGAACCGTTATTGGAGAGATCGCTGAGCTTGGTCTGGTAATAGGAGGAGTTGTTGCTGGCCAGTTGGTTGATGCCCTGAAGCTGCGCGGCATTCTGCGCGCCGACAACGGAACCATCCGGCTGCGTCTGAAAGGTGACCGAGCCATCCGCGTTGAAATTGAAGGCATCATGGATGTCCTTATGGCCTGCGGTATCGGCATAGGCAGAATCCGTGAGGATGTTCTTCAGTTCGGCATTGCTGAAATCCTGACCGAGGCCGTAGGCGTCCTTGATGTAGGAAGTCAGCATCTTGTCGGACAGCAGTTCGTCAACGTTGTCGATCGGGCTGACGCCGCCCGGCGGCTTCATCATGTTCGAGAAGTAGCTCGAGACGTTTGCCGAACCATTCACGATACCCGTCAACTGATCGTAGGATTGGGCACGCTCCGTCGGAGAGACCGTACCGTCGGACTTGAAATTGAAGGCCTCGTAGGCGTCTCCCAAATCGACCGAACGGGCATAGGCAGGATCGGTCAGGACGTTTTTCAGCTGCGTAAAGCCCGGATCCATGCCGAATGCGGAGCGAACATAATCTGCAAGCCGCTTGTCGTTGACCAATTGATCGACATTGGTGATCGTGCCGATCTTGGACAGATAGTAGCTCTTGTTGAGATCGGACATTGCCGGGCTGGTATAGTACACATCGCTCGCCGTGCCGTCGCGGTCGACGATCTGCGTCGCAGTCTTGATGTTATACTGTTCGATGACGTTGTTCTTCTGCGTCGCGGTTTGGGCGGCACCACCGACTACGGGAGCGCGGAAGGCGTATAGTTCTGCGACCGCGTCGGTCTGGCCGGAATTCTGCGCCGAACCATTGACCGAACCATCGGCGTTGAAGTTGAAATAAGAACGAAGTTCCTTGTATTTGTCGCCGACGTAGTTGAGCGACGGATCGGGGTTGTTGAGCGGCGGGTCGCCGCCAAGTGTGGCCGGATCGCTTGTCAGCACCATCTTGATGAAAGCGTTATCGGCCGTTGCCGGATCGATGCCGACGGACTGCAGCGCCACCGTGCGCAGGCGCGGATCGGCTAGAAGGTCGTCGACCGATTGCACCGAACCGATATTGTCGCGGAAGTACTGGGTGTCGCCGTTATCAGGCTTGAAGTTGAATTGCTGGGCGAGCGCATAGAGCTTGTCGCCGACATATGTCTTGGTGGGATCGACAGGCGGTGCGTTCGGATCGTTGGGGTCCGGCGCCTTGCCGGCAAGCTTACTGATGTCAGTGGTCAGGACACTGGCGATATAGTCCTTCGATATGTACGTCGGGTCGATGCCGACGCTCTTCAACGCGTAGTTCAGCAGGCGGGAATTGCCGACGAAGTCCTGAACGGTCTTCACGGCATCCATCTGCGCGCTGTAATATTTCGTTTCGGTGGCAGTCTGCTGTGCCGCGTCGGCAAAAGACTGCTTGTAGAGGCCGATCAGATCGTCTTCCTGCGCGTCCGTCTGAATATCCTTGGGCGGCGCATTGAAGTTGAAGGCGGCGGCGAATTCCTTGTAACGCGTGTCGGAAAGCTTGTTGGCGAAACTGTTCGCATCCGTGAGATCGCTCTCCAGAACCTTCTTCATGAAGGCCTTGGCATAGATCATGTCATCAAGGCCATAGGCTTTCATGGCGTAGCTGTAGAGCTTGTAGTCGCCAACGAAGTCGTCGACGTCCTTCACCTTGTTGATGTTATCGGCGTAATACTGGGCGTCTTTTTTGACCTGCGCCTGATTGGCGACGCGGTCGAGGCTCTTCGGCATATCACGAGACAGAATGACGTATGCCAGGGATGCCGTGATCATGAATGCGCCCTTTTCAGCAAAGTCTTTAAAGAATGACGGACTATTGGTGCGAGCATTTTGCCACGCAAAACTTACTCGAGACTTACCTGAAGCTGTCCCGCTTTTAGACACGGGCGCGTTCACCATCTGGAAACCCTGCCATATTCAGTTTTGCTAACCATTCCCGGAGGCAGGATTTTTTTAACCGCGATTTTTAAGCTGTACGGAACGGGGGCCGCCTATTGTCGGGCCATAGAGGACGAAAAGTCCCAAGGAGAAGACCGGAAACCGGCTCTCAGGTAAGACAAGGGTAGAAATGAAATGAAGAATACCGTTCTGAAGCCCGTCTGGGCTGGCACGACATTGCGTCTTGATCCGTCTCGCTTTCCGCAGCAGGTAAGCTATGCCATCCACGACGATGCCGGTGACGTCAGCATAACGATCGACGAACGCGGCGCGGTCCTGCGCAAGATTCTCCCCTCCAGCGGCCTGCCACTCTCCATCGCCCTGCCGCGGCGGGTCTTCAAGGGCGTTGCAGCCCGCGCCATCGACCACGGCAACGGCGAAGTCACCGTGACGCTCGAGCTGCATCACGAAGATCCGGAACTCTGCATTCCGCTGCTCGTCGCCCACGATCTGGGCGATATCGCCGCCGACTGGCGCAGTTGGTCGGAAGCCTTCGGCATTCCCATGCTGATGGTGGAAGCCGATGGTATCGCCCGCCCGCTCGAAGAACATCTCGGCGGACTGCGCACCAGCGAAATGAAGCCGCGCCGCCGCCACTCCTATTTTGCAAACCGTCGCCCGCGCTTCCTCGTGCGCCGCACGACCGGCAAGCTCGGCGTCAACATGAAGATCGAAGGCAAGGAAATCATCGCTCGCAGCTGAGCGATACGCTCTGACCCGATTTCAAACCCGGCCATCGCGCCGGGTTTTTTCATTTGCCGCCATTTTTCATTTGAGATCAGGGAATGGCAAACAGCAGCGAGACGAACAGGCCGAGAAAGATGATCAATCCGACTCGGGTGTTCGATTTAAAGAGCGCGAGGCACTGAGCGCCGTCGTTGATATCGAGCGTCCTGATCTGCCAGGCGAACATTCCGGCCGCAATCAGCAGACCGATGAAGGCCAGAAGGCCGACACCGGCAAGCGCAAAGGACAGGAACATCAGCACCAGCGTCAGCCCATAGAGGCCGACAAGCGCCAGACGCGTGCGCTCGCCGAACAGGCGCGCGGTGGAGCGAACGCCGATCAGTTCGTCATCCTCCTTGTCCTGATGGGCATAGATCGTGTCGTAGCCGATCGTCCAGACGACCGAGGCGAGGTAAAGCAGGACGGCAGAGAAGGAGAGGCTACCGAAAATCCCTGCCCAGCCCATGAGCGCGCCCCAGGAAAAGGCAAGACCGAGGAAGAATTGCGGCCAGTCAGTAAAACGCTTGGCGAAGGGATAGAGAGCGACGACGCCGAGCGACAGAACCCCGAGGAGAACGGCAAACCAGTTGAATTGCAACAGCACGAACAGGCCGACCAACGCCTGCAGTGCGATGAAAATCTTCGCTTGCCTGCGCGTCACACGACCCGAAGGCAGCGGACGCGAGCGGGTGCGCGCAACCTGCGTGTCGATCTCGTGGTCGACAAGGTCATTATAAGTGCAGCCGGCGCCGCGCATGGCGACAGAGCCTATGAAATAAAGGAATAGATGGTAGAGCAGCAGCGCGCCGGAAAAAACACGCGGTTCGATTGCCGCATTGGCGGCAAGCGTAGCCGACCAGAAGCACGGCCACATGAGAAGCTGCCAGCCGATCGGCCGGTCCCAGCGCGCAAGCTGCGCATAGGGCCACAGCCAGGGCGGCAGGATGCGATAAACCCAATTATCCGAAGGCGCATCGGCAACGCGCCCGTTGAGACCATCAATCTGTTGCATGCGGCCATCTAGCGATGGGCAGCGTTCATGGTCAAGACTTCATCGCTGTCGAGTTCGCGCTCTGCGGCTGGATGGAAGCGCCTCGTCCCGCAAGAGACCTGCCCTGCGCGACGAAGGAAAGTTCATCGCATCGACGGCAGGCTGATTTAGACGATTCGAATAGCCGATCAGTTCAGCGTGAAATTGAACTTGTAGCTCGCAGACAAGCCGATCAGGAACTGGTTCTTCGAACCTTTCTCGCGCACGAGGCTGCTGTCGGCGGCCGGACCGGCAAGGCGCTTATATTCCGCAAAGGCGCTCGTCGACAGGTTCTCCGTTGCGTTCCAGGTGAGCGCAGTACCGGCGCCGTAAGACTGGATGCCACCCGAGGGATCATAGGGTTTCAACCCGCTTGCGGCTGACTGCGCTTCGTTGACGCCGTAATAGGAATGGAAGTATCCGCTGGTCGCAAAGGTGGCGCGCGGGCCGCCGGAGAGCTGCAGATCGGGCGCGATATCGGTGAAGGCGTCAAGCGCCACGTCGGCCACGAGGCCGTCATGAGAACGGATACCCTGACGCACTTCGGCGCGGGCACGCAGCCAATCGGTCGGATAAACCTCGGCAAAACCACCGATTTCCGCGCCCCATTTGACCTTCTTCAGGCCGCGCAGATCGCTGTCGTCATCTTGGTCACGCTGCGGCACATAGCGGCCGACGATACCGGCGCGGAAGCCGCCATTATCGACAAGTGCGAAGGAGGGATTGTCGTTGCGCGAAGAGAACCGCGGACCGGCGCCCTGGCGACCAACCGAAATCAGCGGGCTGAACTTGAATTCGTTGCTGGAGGCGCCTTCGAACTTCGGTGCGGAAAAGCCTGATACGCCGACCTTCAGATACCAGTCACCGGACCACCAATGGCCGCCTTCCTGAGCGGAGGCGGTGCCGAAAGAGGAAAGAGCAATAGCTAAAGAGATCGATACGACAGATCGATTAAACACATCCGCACTCCAGAAAACGCAATACAAGAACGACCGCGGACGGCGGCGATCGGTACATTTATAGTGAGGGTGTTACCTCATTCTTAACCAAGAGGCTGAGATCGAGGGATTGGAAATTACTTCTGGTTCCAGCGGCGGATGACCGGTTCCGTCAGATCGTGTTCATAGCCGAGAACGCTGATGCTGGTCGTATCCAGAATGAAACGGGAGCCGTCTTCCGGCGGCAGGCCGAGCCAGCGGGCGCCGAGCACGCGCAGGAAATGCGAGCTCGAAAAGATCAGGATCGGCGCATTTGCCTTGCGCAATTCGGCGATGATGCGATCCGCACGCGCACCGACGTCCGCCGCCGCTTCACCATCCGGGCAGCCATCGCGGAAAAGCTGCCAACCGGGATGTTTGGACAGGATTTCCTTGGTGGTGATGCCTTCATAGGCACCATAATCCCATTCGGCGAGATCCGGCTTGATCACGGCGCCTTCCCCGAAACCAGCAAGCGCACAGGTATTGCGCGCCCTCTGCGAGGGGCTCGACCAGACGGCGGACACAGAAAGACCGGCAAGCCGCGGAACGAGCGCGCGGGCAGCAGCCTCGCCGTTTTCGGTCAACGGGATGTCACTGCGACCGGTATGCTGGCCGGACAATGACCATGCCGTCTCGCCATGGCGCACGAGGGTGATTTCCGGAAATGCGCTCATATCCGTCTCTCCAAGAAGAAAAAGCGCGGCCCGGCCGCGCTTTCGACATCAGAAGGTAAACTTTTCCAGGGGCGGCCGCGTCGCCTCGAATTCTCTAAGCTTCGTCTCGTTCTGCGCAATGTAATTACGGTTATCAGGCGTCGCGAACTGGTTCTTGGTGATCTGGATCTGCTCGATGAAGAGTTCATCCCAGCGGAAGCCCATTTCGGAACCGGCCAAATAGAACTCCCACATGCGGAAGAACTTCTCGTCGTAAAGCGCCACGGCTTCGGCCTTGCGGGCAACGAAGCGCTCGCGCCAGTGGCGCAGCGTATAGGCGTAATGCAGCGGCAGCACCTCGACATCGCGGGTCAGCAGCCCGGCTTTTTCGAGCGGCACCAGCGTCTCTGCGATCGAGGGAATGTAGCCCTGCGGGAAAATATATTTCTCGATGAAGGCGTTGGTCGCAAAGCTCGGCTTCGGACGGGCGATCGAATGCAGCAGCATGACGCCATTGTCATCCAGCAGTTCGTGCACCTTCTTGAAGAAGTTGCCGTAATTGCCGATGCCGACATGCTCGAACATACCGACCGAGACGATGCGGTCGAACTTCCTACCGGTCAGGTGACGATAGTCCTGCAGCTCGAAGCGGACGCGATCGGCAAGACCGCGCTTCTGCGCACGTTCGCGGGAAATCTTCAGCTGCTCTTCGCTGAGCGTGATGCCAGTGACATCAAGGCCGGGCGTCGATTCGGCCAGATACATGGCCATGCCGCCCCAGCCGGAGCCGATCTCCAGCACGCGCTGGTTCGGTTGCGGCATGAGCTTTGCAGCGATGTGGCGTTTCTTGGCAACCTGCGCCTCTTCCAGGCCAATGCCTGGCGGATCGAAGTAGGCGCAGGAATACTGCCAGTCCTCGTCGAGGAAGAGTTCGAAGAGCTTTTCGGAAAGGTCGTAATGATGGGCGACGTTCCGCTTGTTGTGGTTGATCGGCATGCGGCTCTTCAGCTGCTGCATGGCAATGCGGCCGATCAGCAGGGCGGCCATCTTGAAATCGAAGATTTCATTAGTAGTGTTCTGCTTCACCAAAGCGAGGAAGTCGTAAATGTCGCCCTGTTCGAGAATGAACCGGCCTTCCATATACATTTCGCCGAGCTTCAGCGTCGGATCGCGACGGATCGCATCCTCGGCTTCCTGATCGGCAAGACGAACGGCAACCAGATCACCAGTGCCGTCGCCAATCGTGTGGGTCTCGCCATTGGCAAGAGTAAGGGCCAAAGAGCCCTTGCGGACAATTTTTTGGACAATCGATAAGAATGCCGACGCCATGGACGCCTCGCAAATGTGACAGGATGGTCACATCAACTTAATAGCCTTCTTCTGCCTTACAAGCGTCGGATTTAGCACTCCGCAGATTCAATTGCCAAAGTGTGACATTTTTGCCAATTCGGGGCCTAAGCCCTTATTTTCGCTTCATCGCTTCGGCAAGTGCAGCCCCAAAGGCGCCCTGGCTCTGCGGCTTAGCCGGCGCCGGGCGGCGCTCCTGCTGCGGGCGCGAACCTGCATTTCCACGCGACTCACCGCGTGGCGAACCCGCTGGAGCACCGTCATCCTTGCGCATCGAGAGACCGATGCGCTTGCGCTTCACGTCGACCTCGACCACCCGCACCTTGACCACATCGCCCGCCTTCACGATTTCGTGAGGATCCTTGATGAAGCGGTCGGCGAGCTGTGAAACATGGACCAGCCCGTCCTGGTGCACGCCGATATCAACGAAGGCGCCGAAGGCCGCCACGTTGGTGACGGTACCTTCCAGCACCATGCCCGGCTTCAGGTCGCTGATTTCATCGATGCCTTCCGCGAAGGTCGCCGTCTTGAAGCTCGGGCGCGGGTCGCGGCCGGGCTTATCCAGCTCTGCGATGATGTCCTTGACCGTCGGCAGGCCGAATTTCTCGTCGATGAACTTGCGCGGATCGAGCGCCTTGAGGGTGACGCTGTCGCCCATCAGCGAGCGCAGATCACGGCCGCAGGCGGCAACGATCTTCTTTGCTATGCCGTAAGCTTCCGGATGTACGGAGGAGGCATCGAGCGGCTCCTTACCATCGGGGATACGCAGGAAGCCGGCAGCCTGTTCGAAGGTGCGCTGGCCGAGGCGGGCAACTTTCAGGAGATCCTTGCGGCTTTCGAAGGCGCCATTCTGGTCTCTGTGCAGCACGATTGCATCGGCAATCGAGCGGCCAAGACCGGACACGCGCGACAGCAGCGGCGCTGACGCCGTGTTGAGATCGACGCCGACGGCATTCACGGCATCTTCGACGACGGCATCGAGCGAGCGGGAGAGCTTCGTCTGATCGACATCGTGCTGATACTGGCCGACGCCGATCGACTTCGGCTCAATCTTGACGAGTTCAGCAAGCGGATCCTGCAGGCGGCGCGCGATGGAGACGGCACCGCGCAGCGATACGTCGAGTTGCGGGAATTCGGCAGCGGCGGTTTCCGAGGCCGAATAGACGGAGGCGCCGGCTTCAGAGACGATAACCTTGGTGGGCTTAGGCGCAGGAAGTGCGGCGAGCATATCGGCCACAAGCTTTTCTGTCTCACGGCTGCCCGTGCCGTTGCCGATCGCGATCAACTCGACATTGTGCTTGCGGATAAGGGAGGCGAGCTCGGCCTGCGTGCCACGCACATCATTCTTCGGCGGGAAGGGATAGACAGTAGTGGTGTCGAGCAGCTTGCCGGTACCATCGATGATCGCAACCTTGACGCCGGTGCGGATGCCCGGATCGAGGCCCATCGTGGCGCGCGAGCCGGCAGGCGCTGCCAAAAGCAGATCCTTGAGATTGCGGGCAAAGACGTGGATCGCCTCCTCCTCGGCCCGTTCGCGCAGTTCGCGCATCAGGTCGAGCGAGAGCGACATGGAGAGCTTCACGCGCCAGGTCCAGCTTACGACGTCCATCAGCCAGCGGTCGCCGGGACGGGCAGCACCGATCTCGTAGGCAGCGGCGATCATCCGCTCGACCGGCTTGTTCGGCGAAGTGATCTCGGCATCGGCCTCGATCGCAAGTGTCAGCACTTCCTCGTTCCAGCCGCGCAGCATGGCAAGCGCGCGGTGGCCGGGCGCGGTCGCCCAGCGTTCGGAATGGTCGAAATAGTCGGAGAACTTTTCGCCGGTCGCTTCCTTGCCTTCCACGACCTTCGCCTTGAGAAGGGCGGCACTGCGCATATGGGCGCGCAGCTTGCCGAGCAGATCGGCATTTTCGGCAAAACCTTCGGCAACGATGTCGCGGGCACCTTCGAGGGCCGTCTTCACGTCGGGCACGTCGGCAGTGATGTAGGTCTCTGCCAGCGCGGCCGGATCCTTGCCACGATCGGCGAGGATCGCTTCGGCAAGCGGGCCAAGGCCACGCTCGCGGGCAATCTCGGCGCGGGTGCGGCGCTTCGGCTTGTAGGGCAGGTAAAGGTCTTCCAGCTCGGCCTTGGTGGCGGCGCCCAAAAGTTTCGCCATCAGCTCGTCACTCATCTTGCCCTGGCCGGTGATGGATTCGACGATCGTATCGCGGCGAGCTTCCAACTCGCGCAAGTAGACGAGGCGCTCGGCCAGCGTGCGGAGCTGCGTATCATCCAGCCCACCCGTCACTTCCTTGCGGTAGCGGGCGATGAACGGCACTGTTGCGCCCTCGTCCAGCAGCTCGATCGCCGCCTTGGCCTGATCGGGCCGGGCGTTGATTTCGGCGGAGATGCTTGCTGCGAGCGAACGAAGGTCAGCGGCCATGAGATTTCCTGCAGTTTATTAGGGTTGGCGGACCATAGCGACGAAAAGCGGCAAGGCAATGCCTACCGCCGCTTTCCACAACGGAAGGGAACGCTCCTGTCGGTTTAAGTCATATATCTGAGGCGCAATTGAGCCTTTCGCCTCCTGTTTTTGCGGTTGTGCAGATGCGGCATTCTTTGGTAGCAGAGGCGACCATTTTTGATTGCCCCTGCCCTGCAGGCGCCAGGAAAAGAGTACCATGCCGAACCTGCTTCTCGAACTTCGCTCCGAAGAGATCCCCGCCCGCATGCAGCGCAAGGCCGCCGGCGACCTCAAGAAGCTCCTTACCGACGCCCTGGTGGAAGCAGGACTGACCTATGAGGGTGCGCGTGAATACTGGACGCCGCGCCGCCTGACGCTCGACATTCACGGCCTGACGGCCCGTTCCGCCGATATCCGTGAGGAGCGCAAGGGGCCGCGCACCGATGCCAACGAAAAGGCGATCGAAGGCTTCCTGCGCGGCGCCGGCCTTTCCTCTGTTGCCGAGGCGCAAGTCGTAAGCGATCCGAAGAAGGGCGATTTCTATGTCGCCGTCATCTCCAAGCCCGGCCGCGGCGCCGAAGAGATCATTGGCGAAGTCATGCCCGGCATCATCAAGGATTTCCCATGGCCGAAGTCGATGCGCTGGGGCAAGGCTTCCTCGCAGCCCGGTTCGCTGCGTTGGGTGCGCCCGCTGCAATCGATCGTCTGCACCTTCGGCAGCGAGCATGAAGAAACCGTGGTCATCCCCTTCGAGATCGACGGCATCGTCGCTTCCAACGTGACCTACGGCCATCGTTTCCACGCGCCAGACGCCATCACCGTCAAGCGCTTCGACGATTATGTCTCGAGCCTCGAAAAGGCGAAGGTCATTCTCGATGCAGAGCGACGCAAGGATGTCATCCTGCATGATGCCCGCGACATTGCGTTTGCAAGCGGGCTGGAACTGGTCGAGGACGAGGGCCTGCTGGAAGAAGTTTCCGGTCTCGTCGAATGGCCGCAGGTGCTGATGGGCTCCTTCGAGGAGGACTACCTCTCGATCCCCTCGGAAATCATTCGCCTGACCATCAAGACGAACCAGAAGTGCTTCGTCACACGCAAACAGGGTGATGAGACGCTTTCGAACAAGTTCATCCTCGTCTCCAACATCCAGGCGACGGATGGCGGCAAGGAAATCGTCCATGGCAACGGCAAGGTCGTGCGTGCGCGCCTTTCCGACGCGCTGCATTTCTGGAAGCGCGACCAGGGCAACCTGCCGGACCTCGAAACGCTGGAAGCTTCCGCCAAGAAATTCGGCCTCGACCTTGCCAAGCCACTCGACCAGCGCATGGCCAAGCTCGATGCGCTGAACGTGACCTTCCATGCCAAGCTCGGCACGCAGGGCGATCGCGTCGAACGCATCCGGGCGATGGCCGCCAAGATCGCCATGCCTGTCGGCGCCGATTACAAGGTGGTGGACCGCGCCGCGGTTCTCTGCAAGGCGGACCTGCGTACCGAAGCCGTCGGCGAATTCCCGGAACTGCAGGGCGTCATGGGCCGCAAATATGCAGCACTGCAGGGCGAAGACGTCTCCGTTTCCACCGCCATCGAAGACCATTACAAGCCGCAGGGCCCGTCCGACCGCGTGCCTGACGACAAGGTGGCGATAACAGTAGCGCTCGCAGACAAGCTCGATACGCTCATCGGTTTCTGGGCAATCGACGAGAAGCCGACCGGCTCGAAGGACCCGTTTGCGCTTCGCCGTGCGGCGCTCGGCATCATCCGCATCCTGCTTGAAAAGCGCGCGCGCGTGACGCTTTTGCCACGCATTGTCTCGCATATGCAGCGCATCGACATGGATATCGGTGCCAATGTTGATACCGACGACCTGACGCGGCAGTTTGATCTACTCTCCTTCTTCCACGACCGCCTGAAGGTCTATCTGCGCGAACAGGGTGCCCGCCACGACCTCATCGACGCCGTGCTGACACCTGAATCCGACGACCTCTTGATGGTCGCCCGCCGCGTGGAGGCGCTGACGGCCTTTATTACCTCGGAAGACGGCATCAACCTGCTTGCCGGGACCAAGCGTGCCACGCAGCTTCTGGCGGCTGAGGAAAAGAAGGGCACGGTTATCGCCGACGGCGTTTCCGAGGCATTACTGAAGCTTGACGCCGAGAAGGAACTGTTTACCGCCATCACCAAGGCTTCGTCGGAAGCTGCCGGAGCGGTTGCGCATGAAGACTTCCGCTCGGCCATGGAAGCGCTGTCGAAGCTGCGTGCTCCCGTTGACCGCTTCTTCACCGATGTGCTGGTCAATGACGAGGATGCTGCGATCCGCGCAAATCGCCTCGCCCTCTTGCGGATGATCCGTGCGGCGACGGGGACAGTCGCGGACTTTTCAAAGATCGCCGGCTAAACGGCCGACAAACAAAAAAATGGGGCCGAACGGCCCCATTTTGCTTTTTGCCTTCATCGTCCCTTTTGCATCTTGGCGATGGTGAGCGTTTCGCCTGCGCGGCCATAGCCGCCATCCACGACCTCATCGACAAGAACCATGGTGTAGGGGCGGACGCCCTCCCCGAAAAAGTCGACGAACATAGCGGTCGTGCGGAGGATGATGTCCTCCTTCTGCTCCGACGTCAGGGTACCCTCGGGAAACTTGTAATTTGCGAATGGCATGATGAGCTCCTGCCTGGTTTGCGTTGTGACCCGGCAAACCTAGCGGCATCGGCGACATGCTTGAAATTGATATGAAGTATATGCATTCATCCATGCCATGGATTTATACGGCATCGATCTCAACCTGCTCGTCGCCTTCGACGCCCTCATGAAGGAACGGAGCGTGACGAAGGCCGGCATTCGCATCGGCCGCACGCAACCCGCCATGAGCGCTGCCTTGGCGCGGTTGCGCAGCCTTCTCAAGGATGAGCTTCTGGTGCGGGGGCCGCAAGGCCTGCAGCCGACACCAAGAGCGCTCGATCTCGCCGAGCCATTGGCGCGTGCTCTTACCGATATCCAGCGCACACTCGATTTTACCCAGGCGTTCGATCCCGCGACCTCGTCTGCCACCTTCACGATTGGCCTCTCCGACCATCCGACCTTCGCGCTTCTGCCGCAACTCGTTGCGCATCTTACGAAATCGGCTCCGGATGCGACATTGCAGGTCCGGAATTTCAGCGCCCGCGATGACGCCATCGACCTCCTGGATGCCGGAGAGGTCGATGTGACGATCGGAGTGCCGGCAACGAAAACGGGACGCATTCTGACCCAGCCTCTGTTTGAGGAGCGTTTCGTCTGCATCGTCAGGAAGGATCATCCGGCTGTGCGACGCACGCTTGATCTCGACGCCTTTCTGGCTCTCCCGCACCTGCTCGTCTCGCCGGAAAACGAGCGTTTCGGCCATGTCGACGCGGCGTTGGCAAAGAAAGGGCTTCAACGGGGGCTCGCGCTCACGCTTCCCAATATGTATGCCGCGCCGCTGTTGATTGCCCGTTCGGACATGGTTGCCACCTTGATGGCCGGTGTTGTGGCAGCCTCCGGCCATGCGGACGAACTTGCCCTGTTGGAGCCGCCGCTCATGCTGGAGCCTATCCCCTTCGTCATGTCCTGGCATCGGCGCAACGATGTACATCCGGCGCAGCGCTGGTTTCGGAATTGCGTTGCCGGGGTTGCACCTGACCTCAGGCGGTGACGTTTGCATGAATCTCCTTTAAAGCTCATCCAATGGTGTCCAAGATCCTCGTCAGTGCCTGTCTCATGGGCCACGCCGTCCGATATGACGGCCGCGCGAAGCCGCTCGCCCATACGGCAATCGAACGCTGGATGCAGGAAGGCCTGATCGTGACGATCTGTCCGGAAATGTCGGCCGGCATGCCAGTGCCGCGGCCACCGGCCGAAATCGGCGATGCGGCTGATGGCGAGGATGTACTGGCAGGAACTGCCCGCGTCGTGGAGTTGACCGGTGGCGATGTGACCGAGGAATTCCTGCGGGCGGCGGAAAATGCCGTGCGGCTTGCGGTCGATAGCGGCTGCCGTTACGCGCTGCTGATCGATGGCAGCCCGTCCTGCGGTTCCGGCTTCATCTACGACGGTTCCTTCTCGGGTAACCGGCGAGCCGGCAACGGCGTTACCGCGGCGGCGCTGAAACGGGCCGGTATTGAGGTTTTTTCCGACCGCGAGATCGATCGGCTCATCCAACGCATCGGTTCTAACAGCGCGGCCGCCGGATCTTTATCCGGCGGCCGCTAATATTTTGGTGATGAAAAGTCCTGATGTCTCCGCCCCGTCTTAAGCGGCGCGGCGACCGTGATGCATGGCAGGCGCTGCGGCGTTGCCGACACGGAAGCCGCGGATAAGGCCGAGCAGTTCATCGGTGTCGGCAGCCAGCGTTTCGGCCGATGCCGTGGTCTCTTCGGCCATGGCGGCGTTCTGCTGGGTGGCGGCGTCGAGCTGGTTCATCGAGGACGAGATCGAGCGCAGCGTCGTATCCTGTTCGGACGCGCTGTGGGCGATCTTGGCAACGATCTCGTTGGCGGCCTTGATCTGGTCGGAGATGCGCTTCAGCGCTTCGCCTGCCTCGCCGACGAGGCGGACACCATGGTCGACCTGGCTGGAGGAACGGGCGATCTGATCCTTGATCTCCTTGGCGGCAGCCGCCGAGCGCTGGGCCAGTTCACGCACTTCCTGGGCGACGACGGCAAAGCCCTTGCCGCTTTCGCCGGCACGGGCTGCCTCGACACCGGCGTTGAGCGCCAGAAGGTTCGTCTGGAAGGCGATTTCATCGATGACGCCGATGATCTTGGTGATCTCCGACGAGGACTTTTCGATGCCGCTCATGGCTTCGATCGCCTGGGTGACGATCGCATCGCTGTGGGTTGCTTCGGTCGAGACCGAGTGAACCCGCTTGCTGGCTTCATGGGCGCCATCGGCCGTCTGGCGGACGGCGACGGTCAGCTCGTCGAGAGCAGCCGAGGTTTCCTCCAGGCTTGCGGCCTGGCGCTCGGTGCGCTGCGACAGTTCGTTGGAGGCACGGCGGATCTCTTCCTTGGCGACACCGATATCACCGCCCTTGGCGCTGACCTGGGCCATGGCGGCCTCGAGATGCGAGAGCGCATCGTTGAAGTTGTCACGCAGAGCCGCGTATTTCTGGCCGATGTCGGCGCAGCGCACCGTCAGGTCGCCGTGGGCGATCTGCTCCAGCGCCTGACCGATGGTGCTGACGACACGGGCCTGCAGCGAGGCTTCATCCTGCTGATGGCGCAGGTTGCTTTCGCGCTCGCTTTCGAGCGCCAGCTGCTGGGCTGCCTCGCGATCCGACATCGCGTGACGTTCCCGGATCTTCTCCTGCAGCGACTGCGTCGCCTTCGCCATCATGCCGACTTCGTTGTTCATGCCGGTATGCGGGATCTTCAGGGAAACATCTTCTTCGGCAACCGCCTGCAGAGCGTTATGCACGTCCTTCAAAGGGTTCGATATGCCGCGGATGACCAGATAGGCGGCGACAAGGGCGAAGAAGAACAGGACGATGGTGCCAGACAGCGCGGACAGAATCTTGTCGTTCACCTGGGCATCGAGATCGTCCATGTAGACGCCGGTGACGACAACGACCTTCCAGGGATCGAAGGCCAGTGCATAGGCCGTCTTGCGATAGTCGCCAACGGGCTGGCCCGGTTTGGCTGTGGAATAGTATTCGACGAGACCACCGCCCTGCTGCCCGACCTTGACCAGCTCTTCGCGATAGAGTTTGCCCTTGCTGTCCGGCAGCCCCTTGTTGGTCTGGCCGATTTTCGAGGCGTCATAGTGGAACATCATTTGGATGTCGTAGCCATAGCCGAAGAAATAACCATCCGGGTCGTATTTCATGGCGTTGAGCGTGGCGTAGGCCTGCTTCTGGGCGTCTTCCAGCTTCATTTCGCCTGAAGTCACCTTCGCCTGATAGAGCTTGAGAACGGAGACTGCGGACTGGACCTCCGAACGCAGCATGTCATAGCGTTCCTTGTAGATCGCATCGACCGAGGAGCGGACCTGGAGGGTGGTTGCGATTGCAAACGCTACCATCAGGCCGATGACCAGCAAGATAAGCTGCTTCGATATTTTCAAATTTTTCATGATGCCTCGCAACGGGAATGAGTGGCTGCATTCCGGTGCGGTTTTCTACCGCCTGTGCGAACGCGCCGGATGAAGGCGCGCGTCTACCGCTGCTAAAAGAACATGCTGCGACCGGTTCGCTACGATTGGCATTCATCCTATAATAAAGCTTTAATTTTATTAGATTTTGGACAAAATTTCCCTACAAATCCGGGGGTGCGCCAAAAGCAAAACCGCCGGATCTTCATCCGGCGGCCGCTAATATTTTGGTGATGAAAAGTCCTGATGTCTCCGCCCCGTCTTAAGCGGCGCGGCGACCGTGATGCATGGCAGGCGCTGCGGCGTTGCCGACACGGAAGCCGCGGATAAGGCCGAGCAGTTCATCGGTGTCGGCAGCCAGCGTTTCGGCCGATGCTGTGGTCTCTTCGGCCATGGCGGCGTTCTGCTGGGTGGCGGCGTCGAGCTGGTTCATCGAGGACGAGATCGAGCGCAGCGTCGTATCCTGTTCGGACGCGCTGTGGGCGATCTTGGCAACGATCTCGTTGGCGGCCTTGATCTGGTCGGAGATGCGCTTCAGCGCTTCGCCTGCCTCGCCGACGAGGCGGACACCATGGTCGACCTGGCTGGAGGAACGGGCGATCTGATCCTTGATCTCCTTGGCGGCAGCCGCCGAGCGCTGGGCCAGTTCACGCACTTCCTGGGCGACGACGGCAAAGCCCTTGCCGCTTTCGCCGGCACGGGCTGCCTCGACACCGGCGTTGAGCGCCAGAAGGTTCGTCTGGAAGGCGATTTCATCGATGACGCCGATGATCTTGGTGATCTCCGACGAGGACTTTTCGATGCCGCTCATGGCTTCGATCGCCTGGGTGACGATCGCATCGCTGTGGGTTGCTTCGGTCGAGACCGAGTGAACCCGCTTGCTGGCTTCATGGGCGCCATCGGCCGTCTGGCGGACGGCGACGGTCAGCTCGTCGAGAGCAGCCGAGGTTTCCTCCAGGCTTGCGGCCTGGCGCTCGGTGCGCTGCGACAGTTCGTTGGAGGCACGGCGGATCTCTTCCTTGGCGACACCGATATCACCGCCCTTGGCGCTGACCTGGGCCATGGCGGCCTCGAGATGCGAGAGCGCATCGTTGAAGTTGTCACGCAGAGCCGCGTATTTCTGGCCGATGTCGGCGCAGCGCACCGTCAGGTCGCCGTGGGCGATCTGCTCCAGCGCCTGACCGATGGTGCTGACGACACGGGCCTGCAGCGAGGCTTCATCCTGCTGATGGCGCAGGTTGCTTTCGCGCTCGCTTTCGAGCGCCAGCTGCTGGGCTGCCTCGCGATCCGACATCGCGTGACGTTCCCGGATCTTCTCCTGCAGCGACTGCGTCGCCTTCGCCATCATGCCGACTTCGTTGTTCATGCCGGTATGCGGGATCTTCAGGGAAACATCTTCTTCGGCAACCGCCTGCAGCGCGGTGTGCACGTCCTTCAGCGGACTGGTGATACCGCGGATGAAGTAGGCGGCGGCGCCGATGCCGCAGACGAAGACGATCAGCGAGGCGGTCAGCGCCTTCCAGATCGTCGCGTTGACCTTCTGCTGCAGGTCGTCGAGATAGACGCCGGTGCCGACGACGATCTTCCACGGTTCGAAGGCCTTGGAGTAACCGCCCTTGAGGAAGAGCTGGTCTTCCGGCTGACCGGGCTTGCCCCAATAGTAGAAGGTGCGGCCGCCGCCGGCCTTGCCGTGGTCGACGAGCGCCTGGCTGAATTTCGCGCCTGTCTTGTCGACCTGTCCACTCATGTCCTTGCCGACATTGACCGGGCTCGGATGGAAGAGCAGGACGACATTGTAATCGAAGCCGAAGAGATAACCTGATGGCTGGAAGGTGATGCGCTTCAGGACGTCGAAAGCTTCGGCCTGGGCCGCTTCATGCGTCATCTGGCCGGCTTTCTCGCGTTCGTAGAAAGTATTAAGGACGGAGATGCCTGATTCGACCTGCGTGCGAAGCATATCGAAGCGCTCATCATAGATCGCCTGCTCGGATGTGCGGATTTCAAAATAGGTTGCGACTGCAAATGCAGCCATCAAAACACCGACCAGCGCAAAAAGCTGATGAGCAATCTTGAGTTTCTTCATGATTGGCCTCACGGAAAAGGTGAAATGCAGTATCCCGGATCGGTCAACTCCCGACCTGCGCGCGAAACATCGCGCGCTCAGCTAGCGCAATCATGCGTCCTCCGGCCCTCCGTAAGTAAAATTAATGCGAATGACTAAATTATCTTTTAACAAAGACAGAGCTTCTACTCGGTCGCTCTAGTAGAATTGATGGGTATCTTCTTGCAGACCTGTATAAGTTGCAGCTCTTCATGAGCACAATCATATAAATTAGAGCATACTTATTTAAAATAAACAAACGCACCCTGCTTCTCTTCAGAGGTGCGTTCGCAACGATCGAAACTTCAATCGGACTGGTATGAGATGCGAATTAGAAACGGAGCTCAAACGCCGAAGCGTCGAGAGATGTGGTTCCGCCCATGTCGGCCGCTATCGGCTTCGCATCGCCGCCGACCACAGCTGCCGTCGCCTGATTGTCGATACCTTCGGTTGGCACCGGCGGGGCCAGCGCAAGCATCTGCTCGGGCGTTGCCTTGCTCACAAAGAGGACGGGGGAACCACCCATCCAGTTTTCGGTGCGATAGATCTTTTTCTCTCCATCGACATCACGGACCTCGGCCTGCTGGAAAGCGCCGGGGCGCAGCTCCGGCACCGTATAATCCTTCCTAGAGGCTTCCGTCCGAAGCGGCGGGCAATGGCCGCAGGTCTCAGTAATGATGCTGCCGGCTTCCTTCGGCTTGCTCGGCCCGACCACTTCGATCGAACCGGCCATGGCGGAACCAGCCGCCAGCAGAAATACTGCACTGAGGAAAATCCGACGCATCAGCCCTACTCCGTCTTATATCAGGAGCCAGATTAGCGCAGCTTTGTTTCCATCCCGTCAGAAGAAAGGGTAAAAATTTAGCGAAACGGGCCGTGTCCGCCCGCCGCTTATGCCTTTTCGCGCTCGACCGCGCGCCAGCCGATATCGCGGCGGCAGAAACCATTTTCCCATTTCACACCGTCGATCAGGGCATAGGCGCGGTCCTTCGCCTCGCCGACCGTGCGGCCCGTCGCCGTCACGTTCAGGACGCGGCCGCCGGTTGCCACCAGAGCACCATCCTTCAGCGATGTGCCGGCATGAAACACCTTCTCGCCCTCGCCGGCTGCCGGCAGCGCGAGGATCGGGGTGTTCTTCTCATAGGAGCCCGGATAGCCTTTCGAGGCCATGACGACGGTCAGTGCCGGGTCATCGGTCCATTCGGCCTCGACCTGGTCCAGCGTGCCATGGGCACAGGCAAGCAGCAGCGGCAGGAGATCGCTCTTCAGCCGCATCATCAGCACCTGGCATTCCGGATCACCGAAGCGGACATTGTATTCGATGAGTTCCGGCCCCTTGGCGGTCATCATCAGGCCAGCGAAGAAGACACCGCTGAAGGGATGGCCACTTTCGGCCATGCCACGGATGGTCGGCTCGATGATGTCCTTCATCGTGCGTTCGATCATCTCGGCCGTCATGACAGGCGCGGGCGAATAGGCGCCCATGCCGCCTGTGTTGGGCCCGGTATCGCCCTCACCGACACGCTTGTGATCCTGCGCGGTTGCGAGCGGCAGGGCACTCTTTCCATCGCAGAGGCAGAAGAAGCTCGCCTCCTCGCCATCGAGATAGGCTTCGACGACGACTTCGGCCCCGGCCTCCCCGAAAGCGCCTTCGAAACAATCGTCCACCGCGGCGAGCGCCTCGTCAAGCGTCATGGCGACCGTCACACCCTTGCCGGCGGCGAGACCATCGGCCTTGACGACGATCGGTGCGCCCTGCTGGCGTATATAGGCCTTGGCCTTCGGCGCGTTGTTGAAACGCTGATAGGCGCCGGTCGGGATGTTGTAGCGGGCGCAGATATCCTTGGTGAAACCCTTGGAACCCTCGAGTTGAGCCGCTGCCGCAGATGGGCCGAAGACCGCAAAGCCCGCAGCACGCAGCTGATCGGCAATACCGGCAACCAGTGGGGCTTCCGGTCCGACGACGATAAAGTCGATCGACTTTTGCCGGCAGAAGGTGACCACCGCATCGTGGTCATCAATATCAAGGGCAGCGAGCGTGGCATGTTCGGCGATGCCGGGATTGCCCGGGGCGGCATAGAATTCCGTCATCAGCGGCGATTGTGCCAGCTTCCAGGCAAGTGCGTGCTCGCGTCCGCCCGATCCGATCAACAGAACCTTCATGCCTGATCCCTTTCCTGCTGGTCTGGCCTTTGGCCTAGCCTGTTGGTCTGGCGGTTAAGCGGGAAGGCCCGAAAGGTCAAGCGGGAAAGCTTACCAGCCCCCGCCTCCGCCACCTCCGCCACCTCCGCCGGACGAGCCGCCGCCGGAAAAACCCGAGGACGAACTGGAGGGCGGCGGTGAAGGAATAGTGGACGCGATCGTCGAGGCCATCGACGACGAGAAGCCGCCAATGCGATCAGAGAAGCTGCCGCTATTGAAATTGCCGGAATACCAGCCGGGACTATAGGCCGCCGCGGCCGCCCCTGCGGAAGCCGCCGCCAGCCAGGTCTCGAATGTGCGCGACCATGGCTTTTCGACACCAAGAGCCACGGCATAGGGCAGCAGGGTCTCGAAATGTTGCGGCGACATTTGCGGAGCGCCGGCCGTGTTCATGCGGTCTTTTTCGGCGAGCGTCAGGTATTGCCGCAAGCCATCAACGCCAGCTGTCATCTTGGCACCGAGCGGTGTCGGAGCGCCCATGATGAAGAAATAGAGGATGTTGAGGAGCACGATGCCGCCCACCGCAAAAAGCATGGGCGTTTCGTGGAATTCCATCAGCGAAGAGCCGAGCGCCAGCACAACGGCCGAGAGAATGCTCAAGCCCACAAAAACGGCGATAGCGATGGCGATGACCGCGAAAATCTTGCCAACGAGCGAACGACCGCGATGCAGCGCCTTCGCAAAACCTGCCACGAAGACAGACAGGAAGACGGAAATGCCGATGGGGATGATCATCAGCGCAATCGTATCCGGCTCCAGAGAGCCGAAGACGAAGAGTGCCACTAGGGCGGCGGCGCTTAATATCACGCCGCCGGTGATATAACCCGCATTGGAATTGTAATATTTGCCGCGGTGTTCCCGTTCGATCGATGAGCGGAAGCTCTGGCCGACCGATTTGACCTTTTCGCCGTTGGCCTTGTCGATGGTGAGCGTATCGCCGCTGCCCCCGACCGCCTTTAGGAGCTCGGCCTCGCCGGCCTGGAGCTTCTCCTTGCCGAGCGGCTTGTCGGTGCGGCGGATGAGGATCGAGTCCTTGAGATCTCCCAGCGTGACGTAGCCGCGCACGGCAAGATCGAGCGCGGTTGCCGAAAGTGCAGTCCAGCCCTGGCCGGAAAAGCCTTTGTTGTCGACGTAATTAACAAGCGCGGGCGAGATACCAGAAGGCGGATCCCAGCGCGGTACGACAATCTCGCGCGCTGGATCACGGCCAACCTTCAGCCAGGAGCGCGTGTAATAGAGGAAGACTAGGATGAGGCCGCCGAAACCGATGAAATAGTCCCTGTTGTCACTGAACCACCAACTGCTTTCCTGATCGGCGCTCGGCGGATCGATCGCACCCTTCGGCAGTTTCGCGGCAAAGGTCAGCCCCTCCTGCGCACCGAGGGGCGCCGTAGTGGCGACGACCAGTCTGCCGTCGTCTACGCTCGCTCGAGCGTTCTTGCCGGCGGCGCCGACGGGGCCAGTGAAGACGGCGACATCTTCGGGCACAACGCCCTGCGGAAAGGTGACCGTCGCTACGGCCGAGCGGATCGGAAAAATCCAGCCATTGCCGGTGACGTTCCAATAGAGCTCGTCATGATCGTCGAAGTAACGGATCTGACGGTTCGTTTTGTAGGTGAAGACATATTGGTGGCGGCCGGGAGAGATCGTCACGTCTTCGGAGCCCGCATAGATGCGGATGCCGCCAGTGATGGATTCCGTGTGCCAAGGCTCGTCCCTGCCGTCGCGCTTGACCGAGACGACACTGAAATCGACGCTGCGGCGCCGCCCGTTCGCATCCCTGAATGTCAATGGAAAATCGCGGAAGATGCCTCGCCGGATGCGGTCGCCTTCGGCATTGACGGTGATCGTTTCCGCCACCGTCAATGCCCCGCTCTTTTCCAGCTGGATGGCGGCATCGAAGGAGGCGATGAATTCTTCGCCTATCGCTGCCTGCGCCGCAAACAGCAGCAGCAATGCGAAACAAATGCCGAAAAACCGCCGGATCATGTCCCCTCCCCGGTTACGGTTTGCCCCAGCTCAGCTCAGGCTTCGTCCTTGTAGGCAACCCCCAGTCCCGCAAGCGTGCGCCAGTAGGCAGGGAAGGTCTTGCCGACGCAGTCAGGGTCGAGAATGGTGATGCCGTTGATCTTCAGGCCGGCGAGCGCAAAGCTCATTGCGATGCGGTGATCGGCAAAGGTATCGATGTCGGCCGGCAGCGTCTGACCGGCGAGTTCAGGATCGGAATGGACGATCAGATCATCGCCCTCCTCGACCGCCAGGCCCTCGCTGATATTGTTGAGCCCCGTCGACAATGCGCGGATGCGGTCGCATTCCTTGACGCGCAGGTTGGCAATGCCGACGAAACGGACCGGCGTCTCGTTGAAGGCGGCAAGAACCGCGATCGTCGGGATGGCATCCTGCATCTGCGAGCCGTCGATTTCGGCCGGCAGATGCGGGAATTTGGCGATCGTCTCATAGGCCTTGGCATCGGGCTGCGTGAACGCCTCGTTGGCGACGCCGAGATCGATATTGCCGCCGCTCAGCACTTCGGCCGCCCAGAGATATGTTGCCGCGGAGGCATCCGGCTCGATGACGAAATCGGTTGCGGTGTAGCCGGTCGGCTCGACGCGCCAGGTCGCAGCATCGAGCTGCTCCACCTTGGCGCCGAAGGCTTCCATGGCGGCAAGGGTCAAATCGACATAACCGCGGGCGCCAATATCGGTGCCGGCGAGCGCGATCGTCACGGGTGCGTTAGCGCCCGGATTGGCAAGCGGTGCTGCCATGAGAAGGGCGGAGACATACTGGCTGGACAGGCCGGCATCGATCTCGACGCGACCGGAAGCGAAATGACCGTTACCGCGCACGGTTACCGGCGGGCAGCCGGTCGGGGCTTCGGCATCCAGTCCGAGCGACTTCAGGGCTGCGACCAGCGGGCCGATCGGGCGCTTGCGCATATGCTCGTCGCCATCGACGACGACAGTGCCTTCGACGGAAGCGACAGCCGCCGTCAGGAAGCGCGTCGCCGTGCCGGCATTACCGAGGAAGAGCGGAGCTTTCGGAGGCAAAAGCTTGCCGCTGCCTGTTACCACGAAGGTCGTCTCATCGGGCTCGTCGATCTGCACGCCCATGGCCCTGAGCGCCTCGGCCATATATTTCGTGTCGTCGCTCTTCAAAGCGCCGGTCAGCCGGCTCGTGCCCTTGGCAAGGCCCGCCAGGAGCAGGGCGCGGTTGGTGATTGACTTGGAGCCCGGAACCACGGCACGACCGGTGAGTGGCTTGCCCGGCGGGATGATGGTGAGCTTGGCTTTACTCATTGCGCTTGTCTCTTCCGTCCATTACAGCGGCCGCGAGCGACCCTCTGGGACTGCTCATAGCAGTTTTTGTGCAAAGACAAAGGTCAGAACTTGACGGTCGGTACGGCCCGGTCGGCCTCGTTGGCGATTTCGAAATATTCGCGCTTGGAAAAGCCGAACTGGCCGGCGACGAGGTTCGAGGGGAAGCTCTCGACCTTGACATTCAGATCGCGGGCAGCGCCGTTATAATAGCGCCGCGCCATCTGGATTTCGCTTTCCATCGTTTCCAGCGAAGCCTGAAGCTCGGAGAAATTCTGGTTAGCCTTCAGATCGGGATAGGCTTCGGCAAGCGCCATCACCCGGCCGAGCGCCTGGCCGAGCAGACCTTCCACCTGCGCCCTGCCCGCCACATCACCAGCGGGAACCGCCTGCGCCTTGTTTCGGAGTTCGACGACCTCTTCGAGCGTGCTCTTTTCATGGGCGGCGTAGCCTTTGACGGTCTCGATCAGGTTGGGGATCAGGTCCGCACGGCGCTTCAGCTGCACATCGATACCGGACCAGGCTTCCTCGGCCATCTGCCGGGAGCGAACCAAGCCGTTGTAGATGAAGACGACGTAGAGTGCGATGACAACGAGAACAGCGAGTATCACGTACATGCAGATGGGCTCCCCGATTTGATGATCGCACGTTAGTGATTCGGGTTGGGAAAGTCATCTCGGCGCGGACGTCTTCGCGGAATTCAAGCAGACTTCGAATTCACAATGTCTCTAAGAACTGATCCGCCAATCCGGAGCACAGGCATCCATCTTTTGGCTCTCTCGCCACAGATTGAAGCGTTCGGTCCAGCGTTGCTCGACATCAAGCGCAACCGCGAACGGGAGATAGTGCTCGTAGCATTCGACCGACATTGCCGGGCCATCCATCTCGCCGTTGAAATAACGACTCAAATTTAGAATGTTGTTGCGGATCCGCCGCTGCTTCGACGTTGGCATGCGCAACATCGCCAAAACCGCAATGATGCCGGCAATGTGCAGCAAGATCGCCATCAGATACGGCCACTGTTCGCTGATCACCTCAGTCGTGCCGATATAGACAAGTGCAACAATCACCATCACCGGAAGACCCACCATCAAACCAAGCGCCTGCTTGAACTGCTCGGCGGTGCCGGTTGCCACGGGAAACCGCTCAGGATGGCGGAACATGGTTACAACCACAAAAACAATCAACAATAACCCTGAGATGGCGGCGGAATAGAGCAAAAGACCGATAAAATAGGCGACGGCAACGCCAAGGGCCAGAATGATAGCCGCAGTTGCCAGCCGTGTTCGATCAACACCGCCTCTGATTTTCCGATATTCCTCAGCGACGATCTGATGCAAGTCACGTTCGAAACCGTACAGGGCATTTACGACTGTCCGCCGGTCATTGACAGGCCGTTCCCCTTCAATTCGGCCAAATACCGAACGCGTCACAGCTGGAAGACCGTACCATCTGGCGCGCGCCACCTTACCCTTCTTCCGCACCTGTCTGGCAGACAAATCCGAAGCTTCGCAATCCTCGCCGAGGCCAGAAAGGCGAAGCATTCTTTTCATTGCGAGATGGCAGGCAGACGCCATGAAGGCCGCCTTTGCAGCACCGGGCTTCCAGTCCAAGAATAAATAGGCGGCTAGAGCAGGCGATATGCTCTCCGTCTCCTTGCTATCGACAGCAATCGAACATGCAGGCAATCGCCAGCCCCGCCACCTATTGAGGATAAACAGACCGGCGATGAGCAATCCCGAAATGCTGATGAATGGGAGAAAGTGATCGGAGAGCCACCACTCTACCCGCTTGCCGCTCGTTACGGTCACAAAGGTCCCAGCGGGATATTCGACCTCGATGTCAGGTAGGACTCGGTCCCCTTTACCTGCTGGAATAGACACCTGGATCTCATTCGGTGCGCTCCTCACCACGTCATAGGCCGCCGTCCGATCCTGTTGCGAAGGGCGCAACGTTCCCCCTGGCGGTAGCTTCAGAGTCAGCGTTTTTTTGGCACCCTGGCCGTGCACGCGGCCCATATAGGCAGGCAGGAAGAGAACCTCGCGGCCGCCTTCCTGACGAACCAGGCGTCCGAGCCAGTAAGCGATCTGGATCTTTGTAAGACCGGTGGGCAGATCTGCAGAGCAGTTTTTGCAGTGCTCCGCTCCGATGTAGATCGAGTAGCCCGGTACGTTGTTTTCCCAGGAATAGTATTCGTCGCGCCCGTCGCGCCGGGCTGCGGCCAATTGGAAATCTCGCCAGTGAACACCCCCTGACGCATCCGTGAAACGTTGAGGGATATCGACGTAGACACCGCCGTAATTTTCTGCCTTTTTTACTGCGATGTCGAAGAACTCCGACACGAAGCCAGTGCCGTCGGTGTAGACTTCAACCGTACTGTTTGCCGACTGGACCGTGAACTCCTTGTCAAAATCGCTGCACGACGTCAGAAAGACCAGCATGGCGCATAAGATGGGCCATGCTAAAAGACGCAACACCTTGGCGGCGAAATTCTCATCTGAAAATTTAAAGTAAAGAATATCGTTCTTCAAAAAGAGATACCGAAGCTTACGTTGTCACAACAGCTGACAACGTAGTAGTGTTTTACGCAATACAAAAGAAGGCTGGCCCTGAAGCGACGGGAATTTTCGAGACGGCTTACGCCGCCTCGCTCGTCAGTTGACGCCGCCAGCACGGCAAGGTTTCGCGGAAATCTTCGGGCAACGACGCAGGATCTCGGCTGTCGTCAACCACCGATATGCGCGAGAATTCGGGCCGCCGTCCGCTCCGGTGAAAGGTCCGTCGTATCGATTTCGACCGTGTGTTCAGCCAACCCGCGCAGCAGTTTATAGTTTGCCCGCAGCCGTTGCAGCATCGCCGTATCCGTCAGCTTGAGCGCCTCGGATCGGCCAGGAGAGATGAGGCGCCTGGCATTCTCCTCCGGCGCGCAATCGAGGAGAACCGCGACCAGATCCGCGCCTCTAGCAGCAGCCAAATCGAGATACCAGGAGAACGTCGCCTTATCATGCTCGTCATCCGCAAGAGCATCGGTAAAGACAAAGCTTTCAGCCGGATCGGCACGCACGGCATGATCGAAAACCGCTCGCCGAATCTGTTCACGCAGTGATGCATGCAGAGGGTTGCCGCGGGCGAAAAGAGCTTCCGCTGGATTAAGCAGCATGTGATTGTCGATAAGCCGCGCGCCGAGCCTTTTCGCCAGCAAGCGGCCGATAGTCAGCTTCCCAGTGCCTGGCCAGCCGTTGATATGAACTATACGGCTGGCAGGCTTTTGCGTCACGCGGCCTCTTTCGACACGTTTACACCACCCGCATCCGTCAGCAGAAATGCTTCGCCGCAGGCTTTGGCGAGCGTGCGCACACGCAGGATGTAGCTCTGGCGCTCGGTCACGGAAATCACGCCGCGGGCGTCGAGCAGGTTGAAGACGTGGCTGGCCTTGATGCATTGGTCGTAGGCCGGGAAGACGCATTTGTGCAGGCGCTGGTTGGCATTGTCACCGGGAGCACCGGCGGCGAGCAGCGCCTGGCATTCCTTTTCGGCATCAATGAAATGGCGATGCAGCATCTCGGTATTGGCGAATTCGAAATTATGGCGGGAATATTCCTGCTCGGCCTGCAGGAAGACGTCGCCGTAGCTGATCTTCTCGTCGCCTTCGCGGCCATTGAAGTTCAGGTCGTAGACGTTGTCGACACCTTGCACATACATGGCGAGGCGCTCCAGACCATAGGTCAGCTCACCGGCGACGGGCGAGCATTCGATGCCGCAGACCTGCTGGAAATAGGTGAATTGCGAGACTTCCATGCCGTCGCACCAGCATTCCCAACCGAGGCCCCAGGCGCCGAGCGTCGGGCTTTCCCAGTCATCCTCGACGAAGCGGATATCGTGCAGCAGCGGATCGAGGCCGATGGCGGCGAGCGAACCGAGATAGAGTTCCTGCAGGTTCGGCGGGTTCGGCTTCAGGATGACCTGATACTGATAGTAGTGCTGCAGGCGGTTCGGGTTTTCGCCGTAGCGGCCGTCGGACGGGCGGCGGGAGGGCTGCACGTAAGCGGCCTTCCACGGCTTTGGGCCAAGGGCGCGCAGCGTCGTGGCCGGGTGGAAGGTGCCAGCGCCCACTTCCATGTCATAGGGCTGCAGAACCGCACAACCCTTGTCCGCCCAGTAATGATGCAGGGTGAGGATCAGCGCCTGGAACGAGCGCTTCGGGTTCATATGGTCTGGAATTGTCGCGGACATGGAGGGGCACCGATTGCTTGAAATATGAGCGCGACAGGTGCCATGCAGCGCTGCAGGGGTCAAGGCTTTTGCACTGTATTCGCCTAAAGCCAGGTGCTGCTATTCGTCTTCCCGCTTGAGGCGATATTCGCCCGTTGCGGGATCCTTCACCAGCGTGCCGACCGCTCCCGTTTGGCGCTCCTTCTCGGCGCGGCGGGATTTTTCAGCAAGTCTCCGCGCATCGGAAACAAAGCGACGGTAGAGCCACCAACCCGCGCAGACGAGGATCAATAACGTAATTAGCTGTGCCATGTCCCCTCGTTTCTCCCGTTAAAGCCCGTAGCGGCTCCACAATGCCCTTTCCTCCGCTGCTTCGGCAAGCCCCGATGCGAGGCCGGATGCTGCACCTTCAAGCGAAACCGGCGACACACCGGGAATACGGCGGCCGAGCAGGCCGCGAGTGGCCGTGACGAGCTGCAGTTTCGTTTTCTGGCCGTAGCGTTTCTTCAATTCCTGGCGCATGTCGCCGAGGCCGTCGATGAGGCCGAGTTCCAGGCCGCGCGTACCGCTCCAGAAGAGGCCGGAGAAAACTGTCGCATCGTCCGTCAGCTTGCCGACACGGCGCTCGCGCACCATCGAGATGAAGACCTGATGGATCTCGAGCTGCAGGCTCTTCAAATATTCGATGTCCTTTTCCTTCTCGGGCTGGAAGGGATCGAGTATCACCTTGTTTTCGCCTGCCGTATAGACACGGCGCTCGACGCCGATCTTCTTCAGGAGCTCCGGAAAACCGAAGCCGCCCGAGACGACGCCGATCGATCCGACGATAGACGTCGGATCGGCGATGATCTCATCGCCCGCCAGCGCGATCATGTAGCCGCCCGAGGCCGCGACATCTTCCACGAAGACCAGCACCTTCTTCTGCTTTTCCCGCGCAAGCTCGCGGATACGCGTGAAAATAAGGCGGGACTGGACAGGCGAGCCGCCAGGCGAATTGATGGAGATGGCAACGGCGGGTGCGTCCTTCATGGAGAAGGCCTTTTCCAGCACCGGCGCAACATTGGCGAGATTGAGGGTCGGGCGAAACTGACCACCGCCGCTGATGATCGCGCCCTGCAGCCTGACGACGGGGATGACGATCCCGTCCCCGCGAAACCGCTTCGGCATCAGCTTTCTCAAAAATCCAGCCATTTCTCTTCCTTCACCATGATCGGCGCCAGCATGCATGTGCACATTACAAGGGCATTGCATGTATGCGCTGCAACGACAAACGCAATGGCCAAGCTCCAAAACATCGTCTTCCTAATTTCTTGTTGCGAATGACTTGCATTATCATTCCAGTCAGGCATAGTGCCGGCATGGCTAAACAGGTGAAAATGGCATGGACATCGTAAATCCGAATGCAAAGGGCGGCTGGCGGACCGAGCGCGGGGAGGCTTCGCTCTCCGACGTCTACCGTACGGTTGGTACGGGGCGGCACAGCTCCACGTGGCGGCGGGCGGCAGCCTTCCTCGGCCCCGGCTACATGGTGGCGGTCGGCTACATGGATCCTGGCAACTGGGCGACCTCGCTCGCCGGCGGATCGAAGTTCGGCTATGCGCTGCTGACCGTCGCACTGCTTTCGAACATCATGGCAATCGTGCTGCAATCGCTTTGCGCGCGTCTTGCCATCGGCTCCGGCCGCGACCTCGCGCAGGCCTGTCGCGATGCCTATCCAAGCTATGTGGCCGTACCGCTCTGGGCCTTTGCGGAAATCGCCATCATCGCCACTGATATTGCCGAAGTGATCGGGACGGCGATCGGCCTCAATCTGCTTTTTGGAATTCCGCTCGAGATCGGCGTGGTGATCACCGCGCTCGACGTCTTCGTCATCCTTCTCCTGCAAAGGCTCGGCTTCCGCTGGATGGAGGCCTTCATCATTACGCTGCTCGGCGTCATCGCAATCTGCTTTGCGGTGCAGATCTTCCTGGCCGACCCGCAATGGGGCGCCGTCATAAGGGGCTTCCTGCCTACGCCCGAGGTCGTCACCAACCCGGAAATGCTCTACCTGGCACTCGGTATTCTCGGCGCGACCGTGATGCCGCACAATCTCTACCTTCACTCCGGCATCGTGCAGACGCGCTCCTACGGCCATACCGTGCCGGAAAAGAAGGAAGCGCTGACCTTTGCCACAATCGACTCCACCGTGGCTCTCTGCTTCGCGCTCCTGATCAACGCCTCGATCCTTATCCTCGCTGCGGCCGCCTTCAATGCCAACGGCAAGACGGATGTAGTGGAACTTGGTGAGGCGCATTCGCTGCTGTCGCCGCTGCTCGGCCTTGCGATTGCGCCGACGCTCTTCGGCATCGCGCTGCTCTGCTGCGGCTTGAATTCCACGGTCACCGCCACGCTTGCCGGGCAGATCGTCATGGAAGGCTTCCTGAAAATCCGGTTGAAGCCCTGGGTGCGGCGCCTGATCACCCGCGCCATCGCCATCGTTCCCGCGGCTTTCGTGACAATCTGGTACGGCGATCAAGGCACGGCGGAACTGCTTATCCTGACCCAGGTGGTGCTCAGCCTGCAGCTTTCCTTCGCCGTCTTCCCGCTTGTGATGTTCACAGCCAGCAAGGCGAAGATGGGGGAACTTGTCGCTCCGAGATGGCTCAGCGCCGTCGCCTATGTGGTCGCTGTCGTGATTGCCGGCCTGAACGTCAAGCTGCTCCTCGACTTTGTGACCGGCGGCTAATGTTTGTTCTCAAGCAGTTTGGCACGGTCTAAAGCCTAGCATAGGCCGCGCGGCCATTGTTGAAATCATCGACGAGAGGGGAGAACTTGTGGCTCCCCTCTTCGTGCATAACGAGGGGCGCACGCAGCGAAAGCCGTGCCCGTGAGCCCTTGATCGCCGTCACGAGAATGCGGACGGCGTTTTCCCCCTCACGCGGATGAATGGCCGTGATCTCGATGCCGCCGAAGCGCCTGCCGCAGGCGTCAATGATCTCCGCGATCGATTGCGGCCTCGCGATCAGCGATAATTGTCCGCCCGGTATCATGATGGCGCCGGCCGTGCGGATCCAGCTCTCGAAAAGGTCATCGGTCATGGCGTGGGCTTCAGCCTTCAGCGCATCCGGCGTCCTGCGGTCGCCGGCATCGTTGAACGGCGGGTTCATAATAACGTGATCGAAGCTTTCGTCGATGAGACCTGCGTCGTTTCGCGCCCTGGCCGTCAGTGTGACATCGGCTTCAACGACCGAGACGCGGCCCGCCATATGGGCGTTGTCAGGCAGTTCGATGCTGCGGCGGGCGTAGTCGGCCATCTCCGCCGATCGCTCGAAAAGTACGACCTCGGCCTTTGCAAGGCGGGAGGCGACCGCAAGGCCGGCTGCACCGGCTCCGGCACCAAGATCGGCCACCTTGATCGGGCGATCATCGGCAACGAGAGCAGCGAGCAGCATGGCGTCCATGCCGGCGCGATGGCCCCTGCCCTTCGGCTGGACAATATGGAAAAGGCCGCGATGAAAGGCGTCTATCGTGTCAGTCACCGCCTGTGTCATCTCTTCACTTCCGCTCGCGCAATTCGCCGCCGAGACCCGCATCGGTGAGGATGCGCCGGGCCTGATCGGCCATCGCCTCGTCAACCAAGAGGCGGCGCGGCAGCATGCCGAGCGAGCCCTCCAGCACGCTCATCCCCTGATCGGCGATGAAGCACGCAATTCCCGCATCCTTCATGAGGCTCTCGGCAAATGAGAGCAGAACGGGATCGTTTGCGCGGATAAGCTCATGCATTTGCCGTCATTTTCCCTTTCGAATTTGCTGGCAGCGACAATTCACCCCTTGCCGCCTCCATCGCCCCTTTCTATTGTCAAAGGCAACGAATGAACAGGAGTCCGGGTCGTTGGGCGTGGTCATACCGCTTGAAGAAAACAAAAACAAACTGGCTTCCATCAAGCCGCTGGTGGATCTCACCAAGGCGGATATGGAGCGGGTGAACCAGCTTATCCTTTCCAAGGCCGGCTCCGATGTCCAGATGATCCCGGAGGTGGCGAACCATCTCATCTCCTCCGGCGGCAAGCGCCTGCGGCCGATGCTGACGCTCGCTGCGGCCTCGCTCTTCAATTACAGGGGCGAGAATCACGTCAAGCTCGCCACGTCAGTCGAGTTCATGCATACGGCAACGCTGCTGCATGACGACGTGGTGGACGAAAGCGACCTGCGCCGCGGCAAGTCGACCGCACGCACGATCTGGGGCAATCAGGCAAGCGTTCTGGTCGGCGACTTCCTCCTCGGTCAGGCCTTCCGCATGATGGTGGAAGTCGGCTCGCTGGAAGCGCTCGATGTTCTTTCCTCTGCCGCCTGCGTCATCGCCGAGGGCGAAGTGCTGCAGCTTTCCGTCGCAAAGAACATGGAAACGACCGAGGATGACTACCTCTCGGTCATCCGTGCCAAGACGGCAGCACTCTTTGCCGCTGCCGCCGAAGTCGGCCCGATCGTTGCCGAGACCAGCAAGTCCAACCGCAACGCACTGAAATCCTACGGTATGAATCTTGGTCTCGCCTTCCAGCTCGTCGACGACGCGCTGGATTACGGCGGCAAGGCGGCCGATCTCGGCAAGAATGTCGGAGACGATTTCCGCGAGGGCAAGATTACGCTTCCCGTCATCCTCGCCTATCGCCGTGGCACGCAGGACGAGCGTGCTTTCTGGCGTGATGCGATCGAAGGCGGCAACAGCAGCGATGCCAATCTGGAAAAGGCGCTTGGCCTGATCACCAAATACGGCACGCTCAACGACACGATCCAACGGGCCGTGCACTATGGCACGATCGCACGGGATGCGCTGGCACCGCTGCCGGACAGCCCCTGGAAATCGGCCCTGATAGAAGTCATCGATTTCTGCATCGAGCGCGTGAACTGACGCGTGCCTCTGCGAGGGGCATGTCTTTGCAGCAAAGCCGCCGCACGTTTTTGCGCGGCGGCGCTTTAATCAAACGTCCTTGAACGTGGGCTGAATTTCTTGCAGGGCCGCTTCAAAAAAGCCATCCTGTTGTGAATCAGTGTTTGCAACTGATTTTGCGGTCGGCGCGTTGAGTCGGCCGTCCCTGAAGAAAGGTTTTCTAATGCGGCAGAGATTTGTCACCCGTCTCCTTTCGAGCGCAGCCCTGGCGGCAGTGCTTTCGCTCGGCGGGATCGGCGGTGTGAGTGCCGAAGACGCGGCTAAGGCGGATGATGCCGGCAAGACCGTGACTTTCGATCCGGACAGCGTCACCACTTTCTCGGGCGCGTTTCTCGCTGCCCGCACGGCCGATGTGGACCACGACTATCCGACGGCGATCGAGCTCTACAAGAAAGCCTTGCAAATCGAGCCGGGCAATCCGGAAATCCGCCAGCGCCTGATGATCTCGCTGCTCTTGAACGGCGACATCAAGGACGGCGTGAAATATGCCAACGACCTGAAGAGCGACCCGACCGTCGAGCGGATTACCACGATCGTGCGCGGCATGGATGCGATGCGCCGCGGCGAGTTCAAGACGGCGGAATCGATCCTGAAATATGACGGGCCCAACGATCTCGACCGCATGATGAACGACCTCCTGCTGGCCTGGGCGCGTGTCGGCGCCGGCCGCGGCAAGGAAGGGCTCGCCATGGTCGAGAAGATGAAGGGACCGGACTGGGTCCGCATCTTCCAGAACTACAATGCCGGTGCGATCGCGATCGTCAACGGCGACGTCAAATCTGCCCGCCAGCATCTCAATGATGCTGTGCTGGACAAGGAAGGCGGCGCAACGGCACCCGACACGTTCATGCGCGCCATCATGGCGCTCGCACGCCTCGAAGCCTCGCAGGGCAACAAGCAGAAGGCGCTCGACGCTGTCTCGGTCGGCGACAACCTGCTGCCGAACTACACGCCGCTGAACGCGCTGCGCGACAGTATCGAAAAGGGCGAAAAGCAGGAACAGCAGGTCAAGAGTGCGGAAGAAGGTGCGGCCGGCGTGCTGTTTTCGGTCGGCGGCGCGCTGAACCGTGACGGCGCCGAAGACATTGTTTCGCTCTATCTGCAGACGGCCAACGCGCTTGATCCGAACAGTGCCGACACGCTGGTTCTGCTCGGCGGCATTGCCGAAAAGCAGAACCAGATGGACCGGGCGATTGCGCTTTACCAGAAGGTGCCGGCGAATTCGCCGATGCGCCGCATCTCCGAGCTGCAGCTGGGCCTCGCGCTCGCGCAAGGCGGCAAGGTGGACGAAGCCCGCAAGCACCTTCAGGCGCTGATCGCTTCCGACCCGAAGGATGTCAGGAGCTATCTTGCCTATGGCAGCGTGCTTTCCGACGCCAAGGACTATCAGGCGATGGCCGACAATTACGACAAGGCCGTCGAAGTGATCGGGCCGCTGCCGGGCCGCGCAGACTGGAGCGTCTTCTTCCAGCGCGGCATCGCTTATGAGCGGCTGAAGAAGTGGGACCAGGCGGAGCCGAATTTCCGCAAGGCGCTCGACCTCAATCCGAACCAGCCGCAGGTTCTCAACTATCTCGGCTATTCCTGGATCGACATGAACCGCAACCTCGATGAAGGCCTTGAGATGATCAAGAAGGCCGTCGAGCTGCGTCCTGACGACGGTTACATCATTGACTCGCTCGGCTGGGCCTATTTCCGTCTCAACCGTTACAACGATGCCGTTGATGAGCTGGAGCGTGCTGCGCAGATCAAGGCTGGCGACGCGACGATCAACGACCATCTCGGCGATGCCTACTGGCGTGTCGGCCGCGAGCTGGAAGCCGTCTATCAGTGGAACCGAGCACTGGCCTCCGAACCAGAGGAAGCGGCGATTCCGAAGATAAAGGAAAAGGTCGCCAATGGCCTGCCTGCACAGGATGACGACTCCAAGACCGTCGACAAGAAGCAGCCGGACCCGCAGCCGGTAACGCCGCCGCCGGTCGACAAGAAATCCTGAGGCCGCATGCCTGACATGGGCATGCCACTTTCCGTGACAGGCGACTTTGCCGTTACCGAAGATGCCTGCGCAAAAATCAATCTGGCCCTGCATGTGACGGGCCAGAGGCCTGACGGCTACCACCTTCTTGAAATGCTGGTGACATTTGCGCGCCATGGCGACCGGCTGGGCTTTGCGCCTGCCGATGCCGATGATTTCACGCTTTCCGGCCAGTTCGCCGACGTGCTTGCCGATGACCCCGGCACCAATCTGGTGCTGAAGGCGCGTGACCTGTTGCGAGAAACGGCAGGTGATGCTCCGCCCGTGCGCATCCATCTGGAAAAGAATCTGCCGGTCGCTTCCGGAATCGGCGGCGGCTCTGCCGATGCGGCCGCGACGCTGCGCGGGCTGATGCGCCTGTGGGGCGTGACGCTTCCCGCTGAGACCGTTGCCGCCCTCGCGCTGAAGCTTGGGGCCGACGTGCCGATGTGCCTGAAAAGCACGCCACTGATTGCCCGCGGTATCGGTGAACAGATAGAGACCGCCGATGCCCTGCCCTCCTTCGCCATGGTGCTCGCCAATCCGTTGAAAAGCGTTTCCACGCCCGAGATCTTCCAGCGGCTTGTCACCAAGAACAATCCTCCGCTCGTCCTGAAGAAGACGCAGCACTGGATGGAAGCCATACGGGCGACACGCAATGATCTTGAGATGCCGGCGCGGGAACTGGTTCCCGAAATCGCCGAGATTTCAAACATGCTCGCGGCAGAAGGCGCGCTTTTCACCCGCATGTCCGGCTCTGGCGCGACCTGCTTCGGCATTTTCGAGACACCCGTTGCTGCGCTGCGCGCCGCTGAGCGTCTTCACGCGGCCCGCCCGGACTGGTATTTCCAGTCGACCGAGACTTTCGCAGGAGGTGCATGATGGCAGGCCTGGATGAAAAACGAGCTTTTATACCCCTCGGCATTGCGGTTCTGACCGTTTCGGATACGCGTACGCTGGCGGACGACAAATCCGGCGACACGCTGGTGGCACGGATTGCGGAAGCCGGACATCAGCTGGTCGACCGCGACATCGTGCCTGACGACCGCGAGAGAATCACCGCACGCGTGCGCGCCTGGACGGAAGCCAAGGAGATCGACGTCGTCATCACCACGGGTGGGACCGGCTTCACCGGCCGCGACGTGACACCCGACGCGTTGGAACCGCTCTTCGAAAAGAGGATGGACGGGTTTTCGGCCGTGTTCCACCGCATTTCCTACGACAAGATCGGAACCTCGACGATCCAGTCGCGCGCCACGGCAGGTGTTGCCAACGCCACCTTCATCTTCGTGCTGCCGGGCTCGCCCGGCGCCTGCAAAGATGCGTGGGACGGCATATTGAAGGCGCAGCTCGACTACCGGCAGATGCCCTGCAATTTCGTGGAGATCATGCCGCGCCTGGACGAGCACCTCAAGCGCGGCGCGACGAAATAGGCTGGCTGCGACAGCGGTTTCCTCTATGTCGCGAGGCCCGGCAGGGCGGGCATCGTTTCCCAGCTGTCACCTGATAGCAGCACGCAGCTTATGCCGTGAACATCCGTGACGACGAGCGTCCAGGTGCCGCTTTCAGCGGCATAGACCTCGAGAATGGCGTTCTGGTTGATCAGTCCGACTGCCGTCAGCTTTTCAGCAAAGTTGCTGTCCAGGAATTTGACGATCTCGGATCGGCCTGCGCAACTGCGCATCATCTGCGATGCTGCCGGATGCGGATGCGCGATCAGCGATGTCGTCAATATGGCGGCCAGCAGGCCTTGGACCATATTGCGTAGCATGACGCACCTCCTTTCGCCGGAATCCCGGCAGAAGAGGAGATTTTCGCTGACCTGCTCTGCCGTTCACCGGCATTCCATGGCCATCCGTTGCGAAGCGAGGCGCTTCGGCGGCGCCATAGCCAGATTATAGCGCGAAATCCTATTGGGCGCCATCTTTTCGCAATATCGAGGAGTGCAGCTATCGCGCGGCGCGGGCGACCCAGGAGGGAATCAATTCGCTGGAGAGCTGGCGTGGCTTCTGTGCCTTGACGAATTCTGTAAGGCGCATGCCGCTCTTTGCAACTGAAATGGCAAGTTTCTTCGGCATGAGCAAGCCCAGTTCCAGCGGCGGCCTGGCACGGCCAACGCGCTGGAAAAAAGGGCGGCGATAACCTCGGGAGGCAGTAAAGCGCGCCGAGACCTTATTCAAGGCCACATATTCCGAGACTTCGTCGATCCAGCCCGCCTGAGGTCTTGCGCCCGGCTCGACGAAGAGCAGCCATTCGCCGCGAGCGGAGCGGATGATGTCCTTGATATCCCACTGCGAATGGAAACGGCAGCCGGCGGCATCCGCCACCCGCGAGGTGCCGTCGCGTGAGCCGTGATCAAGCACGACCACGTCGCTGACGAGACCTTCCACGGCGCCTGCCACCAATACCGATAGAGTCTGGGCCAGTTCAGGTTCCTGATCCTGGCATTCAAGAACGACAGTCAACATTGCCTGTTTATAGAGCGCCGCACAAAATTTTGCCAGCACCACTTTCCTCATTTTGTTCTTGCATTGTTCTCTTTTTATAGATAGGAATATAATCATCAAAACGAGCGGGATCGAGCGTTTTCCGCCGCTGGAGAATCCGATGAGACCACAGTCCCTTGCAGGGCAGGCCGCATTTGCGCCTGCCAATACGGCGGATATTGCCGACGCGATGATCGCGGCCTCGGGGCTGCGCATAGAGGTTGACCGGCGGCGTGGCCGCGGCGCGGGGCTGAACCCGAGCGGCCGCTTCGAACCGACCCAGCGCGAGGCCTTCGATGATGGCTGGCAGACGATTGAGGAACTGCCGCCCTTCAAGACGGATGTGCAGATCGAGAAGCCGCGCACGGCGATCACCCGCAACGAGTCCCCCGATCTTTCCTTCGACCGGTCGATCAATCCCTATCGTGGCTGCGAGCATGGCTGCATCTACTGTTTCGCCCGGCCGACACATGCCTATATGGGTCTCTCGGCGGGGCTGGATTTCGAAAGCAAGCTTTTTGCCAAGCCGGACGCGCCGAAGCTTCTGGAGCGCGAGCTCGCCAAGCCTGGCTACAAGGTCCGCGTCATCGCGATCGGCACCAACACCGATCCCTACCAGCCGATCGAGAAGGAATGGCGCATCATGCGGCAGATCCTCGACGTGCTGAACAAGGCGAACCACCCGGTTGCGATCGTCACCAAGTCGGCGATGATCCTGCGCGATCTCGATATTCTCACGGAGATGGCGGCGAAGAACATCGTGCGTGTCGGTATTTCGGTCACGACGCTCGATCGCAAGCTTGCGCGCCTGATGGAGCCGCGGGCCTCGACGCCGACGCGCAGGCTGGAGGCGATCCGTGGGCTTTCCGAGGCCGGTGTGCGCACATCAGTGATGGCTGCGCCGATTATCCCGGCGCTCAACGATCATGAGCTGGAGCGTATTCTGGATGCTGCGAAGGCGGCAGGCGCAGGAGAGGCAAGTTATGTGCTGCTGCGGCTGCCGCTGGAAGTGAGTCCGCTGTTCCGCGACTGGTTGCTGCAGAATTATCCTGATCGCTATCGTCACGTCATGTCGCTGGTGCGCTCGATGCGTGGCGGCAAGGATTATGACGCCGAGTTCGGCAAACGCATGAAAGGTGCCGGCCCCTACGCGTGGCAAATCGCCCGACGCTTCGAGATGGCGGCAAAGCGGCTGGAGTTGACCCGTCGAAGCCTTGCCTTGCGCGACGATCTCTTCGTGCCGCCAAATGGAAGCGGCGTGCAGCTTTCGTTGCTTTGACTGCTTATTTTCACGCAATTCCGAAAACGCAAAACCGTGATGCACTTTTGCTGGAATTGCTCTTGAGCTTGCGTAAGGCCTGAAGAAGACCTGCCCTGCGTCTTCTGTCTTGCGCAATTCCCGCGGATGGCCCTGACCGCACCATCCGTCGGACTGCCCCCGGCCGTCGCCGCCCTGATCCGGGGGCTTGCAGGAAATCGGGTTGGCGTGCGAGGTTCAACCGCATGAAACGTCGCACGTCACCCGATTCTCCTCTGCTTTTTGAAGAGTTCCCCCTCGTGCCGGATTTCCGGCTGGAGCTGAAGGCTCGCAAGGCCGGCCACTGGCCTGTCGCAGGCGCCGATGAAGCCGGACGCGGACCGCTGGCAGGCCCTGTCGTTGCTGCAGCCGTGATCCTCGATCCCAAGCGTATTCCTGAGGGCCTCAACGATTCCAAACAGCTTTCGGCGCAGAAGCGCGAGGAGCTCTTCGTCCAAATTCTTGCGACCGCTACGGTTTCCATCGCCTCATCCAGTTCGACACGCATCGACGAAACCGATATCCGCAAGGCAAGCCTCGACGCCATGCGCCGCGCGATCTGCGGCCTTTCCGTACCAGCAAGCTATGTGCTGACGGACGGGCTAGACGTGCCGGCAGGGCTCGACTGCCCCGGGCAGGCCGTGGTGAAGGGTGACGCGCGATCTGTTTCGATCGCCGCCGCGTCTATCGTGGCGAAGGTGACTCGCGACCGAATGATGGCGCGCGCACATCTGGTGTTTCCCGAATATGGTTTTGCTGCTCATGTCGGATATGGCACGACGCAGCATCGCTCCGGCATCGAGAAGCACGGACCGTGCTCGCTGCACCGGATGAGCTTCCGGCCGCTCCGCAAGGACGGCGTCGTGGGAGATGTGAATGGAGAGATGCTGGAGGATTAGGCTCCAGCCAGATATCCGTCGCGTTTCGCTGTAAGCCACCGGGATGGTAACTGTCAAAGACGCTTCATTGCCGTACCGGCATGGGGCGGTAAAAGCTTCCAAAACGAGCTATCCGTTATTCGCGGCGCTGCCCATCACAAGTTTAGATATCACGCCAAACACAACAGCACCGCCAAAAGCAGAAAAGCCCCGCTGAGGCGAGGCTTTTCCAATCCTATAGCGCTACAGCTCAGTTCAGACGGGTCTTCACTTCGCCGACGGCCTGACCGAAGAGTTCGGACTGAACCTTGCCATCAGCCTGCTTGCCGATAACGGATTCAGCGGCTGCAATGGCGAGATCGACTGCAGCAGAGCGAACAGCCTTCATTGCGTCGGCTTCAGCCTGCTTGATCTTCTGCTCGGACAGCGCCGTGCGGTTGGCGACGAATTCTTCCGTCTTCTTCTTCGCCTCGGCGGTCAGCATTTCAGCTTCGCGCTCGGCAGCTGCAACAATGTGAGCGGCTTCGGCCTCAGCTTCCTTGCGCTTGCGCTGATATTCAGCGAGCAGGTGCTGGGCCTCTTCGCGCAGACGCTTGGCTTCCGCCAACTCGTTGCGGATCTGGTCGGCGCGGTCGTCAAGCGACTTCGCCATCATGCCCGGAACCTTCAGATAGACGACCAGCGCCAGGAAGAGAACGAGGCCAACGAAGGCGAAGAAAGTTGCATCAAAAGCAAATTCCATCGATCAAGCCTCCTTCTTGGCGGCTGCAACGGCAGCGGTGACATCAGACTGGGCAGCGGAGCTGCCGACGAGTTGCTCGACAACCGCTGCTGCGGTTTCCTCGGCGATGGCACCGACATCGGCAAAAGCCTTTGCCTTCACATCGGCGATGCGGGCCTCGGCAGCCTTCAGCTTTTCGGTCAGGCTTGCCTCGACGGCGCGGCGGTCTTCCTCGGCCTTGACCTTGGCGGCATCACGAGCGGCAGTGCCGATCGAATTCGCCTTGGTGCGGGCAGCGGCAAGCTCACCTTCATAGGTTGCGACGGCGGCGTCGGCCTCAGCCTTCAAGCGGCCGGCTTCTTCGACATCCTGCGAGATGCGGTTGTGACGCTGCTCGAGGATGGAGCCGATGCGCGGGGCAATGACCTTTTGCATGAGCAGGTAGAAAATGACAAACGTAATCACCAGCCACAGAAGCTGGGATGCATAGGTCGACGAATCGAAAGGCGGGAAAGGCCCACGCGCGTGCTCGCCTTCGGCGACGCCGGTCTCGGTATGAACCTCGCCGGCAGCCGGAGCGGCATGCGCATCCGTCGCGGTTCCCGCCGGTGCCTCTTCAGCGTAGGCCGGGGTCACAAAGTACATGCTCACCTCCAGGTGTACTGCAAATGCAAAGGATCACGGCTCGCTGTTCGCAGGCCGTGATCCTTCAATCCACCGATATTAGACGGCGAAGAGCAGAAGGAGAGCGACGAGCAGCGAGAAGATGCCCAGAGCTTCCGTAACGGCGAAGCCGAATACCAGACGGCCGAACTGGCTGTCAGCTGCAGACGGATTGCGCAGAGCGCCGGAGAGGTAGCTGCCGAAGATATTGCCGAGGCCGAGAGCCGTACCGGCCATACCAAAGCAAGCCAGGCCTGCACCGATGAACTTTGCTGCTTCCGCTTCCATGTTGAACTCCTTTGAAATGGTTGTTGCGGCGAATGACTGACGCCCTTTGACGTCGATGTCGTTATCCTTAGTGCCCGCCCGGATGGATCGCGTCGTTGAGGTACATGCAAGTCAGCACCGCAAAGACGTAAGCCTGGAGGAAGGCGACGAGGAACTCGAGACCGGTCAGGGCGACGGTCATGATGAGAGGAAGAATGGCTCCGCCGACACCGACAGCACCGAGGGCTCCAAGCGAGGCGACGAAGCCTGCGAACACCTTCAGCGTGATGTGACCAGCGAGCATGTTTGCGAAAAGACGAACCGACAATGAAATCGGACGGGACAGGAAGGAAATGATTTCGATCGCGACGACCAGCGGCAACAGAATGCCTGGCACACCCGAGGGCACGAAGACGTTCAGGAAGTGGAAGCCGTGCTTATAGAAGCCGTAGACGAGAACCGTGCCGATGACGAGGATCGCCAGTGCGAAGGTGACAATGATCTGGCTGGTAATCGTGAAGAAATACGGGAACATGCCGAGCAAGTTTGCCGTCAGCACGAACATGAAGAGCGAGAAGACCAGCGGGAAGAACTTCATTCCCTTGGTGCCCGCCCCTTCCTTGAGCATGCCGGCAATGAACTCGTAGGACATTTCGGCAAGCGACTGCGAACGGCCGGGAACGATGGCGCGGTTCGAAGTCGAGAAATAGAGGAAACCAGCGGCTACGGCAGCCGAAGCAACCATGAAGAGCGATGCATTGGTGAACGAGAAATCAATCCCGCCGATCTCGATCGGCACAATCTTAAAGATCTGGAACTGATGAGTCGGATCGTTTGACACCGGTTGCTCTCTCTCTTTGGCCCGCCCAAGAGGCGGAAATTGCACTGGGCCGGGCGGCCCTATTTATCATTGTTTTGGCGATCCAGGGGTTGGGCAACCTTCCCTGCAGCGCGCAAAACATTCAAAACGCCAGCACAGAATCCAAGAAGCAGAAGAACAATCAACCCCCAAGGCGTCGTGCCAACAAAATGGTCGAAGAGCCAGCCGAGCACAGCACCGACAACGATGGCGGAAATGAATTCGCTCGAGAGCTTCATCGCCTGGGCATAACCTTTACGGCTCTGCTCGGCGCTGGCCTCCCGCGCTTCTTCCTTCCTGTCATCGACACGCTTGGAGGCAAGTTCCGCTTCCAGCTGCCGACGGCGCTGCTCAAGACTTTCTTCGCGGTCATCCGCCATCGTGCTCTCCTCCGCTCCCGTCGCCCGCAATCCCGCTACCCCGGTTTTCCGAACCACGGACGCAAAGGTTAGAGAACCTTCCGGCCCGTTCTGAAGTCGCGCGCAACATAGTTTTAGGGATTAGCATAGTCAAGGCGTAGACAGCTTGTGTCCAGCCATAAAATAACCGCAGAGAATCAAAGATTTAAACGGAATTTTGTCGCCTCGCCGCGTTTTCTCGGAAAGAATCCGTCATCCAACACGGCTAGACGGTTGAAATTCCGCGATCCGCGGCCCTTTCTGGTCAGCTCCAGCCGCCCCCATAGGTGCGGTAGAAGACATGCATGCCGATGCGGCCAACCTTTTCCATGGTCTTTGCCCAGTTCGGACGAACATAGACGGCATGATAATGCGTGGCGGAGCCGACCTGCGGCAGCCAGATCTTGCCGGCGGTCACGGCCATGGCTACATCGCGGGCGACGCGCCAGTGATATTGCGAATTCACGCGGTCCTTGATGTTGTCGCAGGCGAAGGAAAACTGGCAGCGGTTGCGCCAGTCCTCGTTCTGGTAGACGACGCCGCAAATGGTCTTCGGATAGGCGGGGTTGCGGACGCGATTGAGGATGACTTGCGCGACGGCCGCCTGCCCCTTCACGGATTCGCCGCGCGCTTCGAAATAGATGCCTGAAGCCAGGCATTGCTGCTCGCGGGCGGAAAAGACGCTGGAGGGCAGGATGCTGGCAGCCCAGGCATGGTCCCTCGGGCCGATCTGCGGCACGAAACGGCCTTCATCCTTGTCCGTCAGGATCGAATCGAAAGGCGACTGGCGGGAATAATCCGGTGCGGCAGGTGCATAGGCTGTCGCCAGTACGTCCGCCTTGTTGCTGGTCACGAGGCTTGCCAGCATTGCCGGCACAGCAGTGTTCTGCTGTGGCACCGGCTGCGTCTTGTAGAAGGCCGTGGCGATCTCGATCTCCTTGCCCTTGATCGTCGGCTTCACGAAGGCCGACTTATCCTTGAGATCGAAGACCGGGCGGAAGAGAAGCCTGGTGCGGTCAAGGATGGAGCCGGCGGAGAAATCCTTCGGCGGCAGCACCTTTTCGACGGCAACGACGCGGCCCTTCTTGGCATTGCGATTGACACGATCTTCGTCCAGGCTGCCGTCATTACTTTTCCCACCAGAGACGAAGGCAACCTTGCGGCCGTCGGGCAGCACCATGCCTGCACCTGATACGATCGAGCCGGTGGCAGCGGGATCGGCAAAAGCGAGCTCAGCCTGATGGATGGAGCCGGCCGGCGAATTGGTCAGTACCATGCGCCAGCTTTCGCCATCATTGTCGAGGCCGGCGAGCATGGTGGCGAGATCGGCATGAGAGGCGACGCTCGGGAAGATCAGCCATCCGGCCACGCCGAAGATCGCGGGAGAGACCCAATTCTGGGGCAAGAGACGCAGCTTGCTGCGGAAGCGGCCATTTCGACGCAACGCGGACTCCGGGCATGGGACGCAGGAACAGTCCCAAGAAAATCTCGCATTAACCTTGATAGCTGGTTAACGACCTGTCCCGGAATATGCCCATGAGGATTTCTGCATATTCTGATGCGGCGGATATTTTCGAGAGGCGAATCACGCCGCCCGCTCATTCCCGTGCCGGTGGCAAAATTGGGAGAGAGCGAGACGGCGCCCTCCCCTTGCTTCTCGTCAAATGATGACGTGCGAACCCAATTCCACCACGCGGTTGGCCGGCAGGCGGAAGTAGTCGGAGGGATTGGCGGCAGCATTGGCGAGCGCGATGTAGAGGCGGTCCTGCCAGTAGGGCATGCCGGACTTGGCATCGGGCACCAGCTTGCGCCGGCCGAGATAGAAGGACGTCGTCATGATGTCGAACTTGAGGCCGGTCTTGCGCAATGCTGCCAGCGCTTGGGAGACATTCTGCGATTCCATGAAGCCGAAGAGCAGTTCCACGCGCGAGAAACGTTCGGAGATCTGCTCGACCTTGTAGCGCTCCTGCGGCGAGACGCGTGGCTTGTTGACCGTGCGGATCGTCAGAATGACGTTGCGATCATGAAGCACGTGGTTGTGCTTGAGATTGTGCAGCAGGGCCGCGGGTGCGGAATCCGGATCGCTGGTCAGGAAGATCGCGGTACCCGGAACATGGGCCGGCGAATGCTCGCTCTTGCGCTCGATGGAACTTACGAAGGAAGCAAGCGGAATATCCGTATGGCGGGTCTTTTCCGTCAGGATCGCCGTGCCGCGACGCCAGGTCCACATAATGACGGTGAAGGCCGTCGCAATCATGATCGGGATGTAACCGCCGTCATGGATCTTCAGGAGGTTGGCGCCCAAGAAGATCAGTTCGAGCGTGACCAGCGGAAGCAGCGCGATGATGGCAACCGGAAGCGACCAGTTCCAGCGGACGCGGACGAATTCGAAGGCCATGATCGAGGTGACGACCATCGCGCCGGTGACCGAGATGCCGTAGGCGGTCGCCAGCGAATCCGAGGTCTTGAAGCCGAGCACGAGGAAGATGACGCCGAAGAACAGCACCGCATTGACCGAAGGTACAAAGATCTGCCCCGTATTGGTCTCTGAGGTGAAGAGAATTTCCATCCGCGGCAGGAAGCCGAGGTTGATCCCCTGACGTACGAGCGAGAAGGCCCCCGTGATGACGGCCTGGCTGGCGATGATGGTGGCGGCAGTCGCGAGGATGACGACCGGCAGCAGCGCCCACTTCGGGTACATGAGGTAGAAAGGATCGGACATCGTCATCGGATTGCCGAGAACGAGCGCGCCCTGCCCCAGATAGTTCAGCGTCAGCGACGGGAAGACCAGCAGGAACCATGCCCACTGGATCGGGCGACGACCGAAATGACCGAGATCCGCATAGAGCGCTTCGGCACCCGTCACCGTCAAGAAGACGGCACCGAGAACGACGATGCCGTAGAAACCCTCATGCAGCAGGAAGCTGATGGCATAATAGGGGTTGAAGGCGGCGAGGATGCCGTAGTCATCGGAAATATGAGCGATACCGGCGGCGGCCATAACGAGGAACCAAAGCGCCGTGATCGGGCCGAAGAACCGTGCGACCGCCCCCGTGCCATGCGACTGCACGACGAAGAGCAGCGCCAGAATCGCTACCGATATGGGCACTATATATTCCGACAGTTGCGGCGTAACGAGCTTGATACCTTCGACGGCCGACAGAACCGAGAGCGCCGGCGTGATCATAGCGTCGCCAAGGAAGAGTGCCGCGCCCATCAGGCCGAGCAGCATCAAAAGCGCTGTATGGCCATTGGCGGTTTTCATCAGGAGGGCGAGCAGCGACAGCGTGCCGCCTTCGCCATCATTGTCGGCGCGCAGCAGGAAGAGCACGTATTTGATCGTGACGATGATGGTCAGCGCCCAGATCATCAGGGAAATGAGGCTGATGACCTCGAAGCGGGTGAGACCATCATGGGCGACCGGCTTCAGCGCTTCGCGGAAGGCATAAAGCGGGCTCGTGCCGATATCCCCGTAAACGACACCTACGGAGCCTAGCGCAAGATAAAAGAGCTTGCGCGGCGTAAGGTTGCGTTCTTGAGAATGGCTTTCTTCGGACATGAAGCAATTACAGGCTCCTCAGAGCCAGCCTTTCCAGCGGAAAAAGAAGAAGGGAATGACGGCGGAGATCACCATGAGGCCCAGCGAGTAGGGATAACCCGCGGCCAGGTGCAGCTCCGGCATGAACTCGAAATTCATGCCATAGATGGAGGCGACCAGCGTCGGCGGCAAGAACACCACCGAAGCGATCGAGAAAATCTTGATGATGGCGTTCTGCTCGATGTTGATAAGGCCGAGCGAGGCGTCGAGCAGGAAGGTGATGTTGCCGGCGACGAAGGACGCATGTTCCGAAAGGGACTGGATGTCACGCGAAATCGTTCGGCAAAGTTCCTTGGTTTCCTGATCGTTCTGCACGACCGGGATCGTATAGAAGAAGGTGAGAAGGCGCGAAAGCGAACCAAGACTGTCGCGCAGCTTGCTGATCATGCGGTGATGGCCGGCAATGTCCTTCAGCTTCTCTTCCAGATAGTTTGAAGGCTTGCGCACCTTCTTGGCGCGGTCCCCGAAAACATGCACCGACAGGATGTCCAGACGGGACACCGACATTTCCAGAACTTCGGCGGTGCGATCGACGATCGTTTCCAGGAGCTTTGCAAGCAGAGAGGCACCGCTGCGCCACTGTTCCGGTACGCGGTGCAGGGCGGCGATGAAGAGTGCGAAGGACTTCGGATGGGCATAGCGGATGGTCACCAGCTTGTCGCCGGCAAGGATGAAGGCGACATCCGTCAGGGTCGGCGCTTCCGTTTCCGCTTTCCATATCAGCGAAGCAGTCATGTATACGGCGTTATTTTCGACATAAAGGCGGGCTGACGGCTCAATCGCCCTGAGATCGTCGCGGGTCGGTACTTCGATGCCAAGAATCGTTTCGACATGCAGTTCCTCCTCACGAGTCGGCTCGACCATGTCGATCCATACCACATCCGCCGGAAACTCCGGAGGATTGGCAAGATCACGAATCTCGACCGACTTGCAGTTGGAACAGTATGCGGTGATCACAGCCCGCATCTCCGGCGGCACCGGCACTCAGCCGTCACGGTGCTTTTCATTGAAAACCCTTCCATACCCTCGCGAGTGCGGTGACGCCAGGGCACACTCCCCATCGATCGTAACGGAAGCGGATAAAGAAAGTTCATAAAACTCCGGTCATGTCCGGCCTTACCGGCCGGGTTGCTCCACCGCATCGCAGTCACCAATCCTTCGATCGACAAGTCAACTCCGAATATGCAGCGAGGCCGGAACCTCCATCGACAGGCGGCCATCACAGAGCATTTGCAGACGCGCCATCATGACGCCGGCGCGCATATGAAGCAAAGCCGGAAAATAATCAAGACATCTTACGTGAACTGCGCCCTTTCATCTCATTTCCCCCACAATTTGAGGTAAGCGGCGAAGTGATTCGCACTATTCGAAGACGATCGCAGGTGCGGCGCGCTGCGGGTTTTCGCCGACCTGTTCCCAGACCTTGGCAGCGATTGCGCGGTAGATGCCGGCGACAATACCATTTGGATCGGAGGCGACAAGCGGCGTTCCCGCATCCGAAGTCTCGCGGATATTCATGGTCAGCGGCACTTCGCCAAGGAAGGGCACACCGATGCGCTCGGCCTCCCTGCGGGCACCGCCGTGGCCGAAGATGTCATAGCGCGTGCCGGTATCGGGCGCGACGAAATAGCTCATGTTCTCGACAATGCCGAGAACCGGCACTTCGACCTTGCGGAACATGTTGAGGCCCTTGCGGGCATCGATCAGCGCCAGATCCTGCGGTGTGGAGACAATCACGGCGCCGGCGAGCGGCACCTGCTGGGCCATGGTGAGCTGGGCGTCACCAGTGCCGGGCGGCATGTCGACGACGAGAATATCGAGTTCGCCCCAGGCGACCTCGCGCAACATCTGCAGGAGGGCGGACTGGACCATCGGCCCGCGCCAGATCATCGCGGTTTCCTCATCGACGAGGAAGCCCATAGACATGACCTTGAGGCCGTAATTTTCCATGGGATTGATGATGCGACCATCGATCTGGGTTGGACGGCCGGAAATCTTCAGGAGACGCGGCATGGAGGGGCCGTAGATATCGGCATCGAGAATACCAACGCGAAGACCATTCGCCTGCAGGCCGAGCGCCAGATTGACCGCCGTTGTCGACTTGCCGACGCCGCCCTTGCCCGATGCGACAGCGATAATGGCGCCAATGCCGGGAACGCCGATCTTGGCGGTGCGCGGCTGCTGCTGCGGAGCATGGGAGTGGCCGTGATGGCCGTGATCAACCTGTGGGGCGGGACGTGCTGCGGGTGCATTTGCGGCCGCCTTCTTGTCTGCCGTCAGCGCCACGAGCGCACCTTTCACGCCTGGCATTTCCTTGATCACACGCTCGGCAGCGAGCCGCAGCGGCTCCAGTTCCTTGGCGCGTTCGGCCGGCACAGTGATCGAGAAATAGACCTTGCCATCGGAGATGAAGACATCGGAAACCATGCCGAGTTCGACGATGCTGTGCTCCAGATCCGGCCCGCGCACGGTCTTCAGCGTTTCCAGAACCTGTTCCTTGGTGATCTCGGTCATTCAGCCCTCACTGCTTTTCACTTCAGTAAATAGTGGAGGCCAGCAGCTTCGCCAAACAAAATCGGTCGGAAGCACATCTCACATCAAAGGAAAGGCAGCGCGTTCTCTCGCCGTTGCGGCCATCAAGTCCGCTGGGCTCTCGCCCTGATGGCCGCAACGGACTCCCCGAGAACCGGCGCAATTCGGGGCGAAGTAGAGCAACCGGCAAAAAAGGCCAGAAAAAAATTGAAAGAAATCGTCCGGTTTTTGGAACAGGGCAGGAGGCGGTTGCCCAAACGCAACAACCGCCGCCGATATCGGACCGCCGGGAGAAAAGCGGCGGCGACATCAGACGGCGGCGTGTCGGTCGCGCCATTGAGCTGGCGCTGTTTCAAAGTCCCCTCTGGACCTCTGCCGATACGAATGCAGGAAGCGTGCCAACTGCGAAATCCGCGGAAAAAGACCGGTAATCGTCAGTTCTGGCAGCCGATGAAGAAATCGACGCTCAGATGTTGATCAACCTGGTAGCGAATGATGTAATTTTAGGCTGCAATTCTTGCTAAATCGGGGCCCTTACTTGATGAGGCCAATGCGCAGCGCCTTGGCAACGGCCTGGGTACGGTTGACGGTATCCAGCTTCTTCGTTGCGCGGTTCAGATAGTGATTGACCGTGTGTTCAGAGAGATCGAGAATTTCGGCGATCTCGGCACTGGTCTTGCCGGCGGCAGTCCAGTTGAGGCAATCGATCTCGCGGTCCGTCAGCGTATCGGTGATGCGCGTATCGAGATTGCGGATCTCAGCCAGGCGATCGAAGACATGGATCGCGATGTAGCTGAGTTCACGCATCTCTACGGAGGTGAAAGGCTCGCGATCACCGGCGAAGGAGACTGCACCGCGCGCGCCAGATGGTTCATGCGTCGGAAAATAGGCGCCGCGCATCATCTTGAAGCGCTCGAAAAGGGTTGCAACGACACCAGTCTTGCCGTCGTCGCGCACCCAGTTGGCGCGCGACGTATCGTGCAAGAAAGGCAGGGTCGACGTGCGCAGTCGCCGCAGGACAGGGCTGTTCACCATCAGTCCTTCCTGATCGTATATGGACAGCAGTTCAGCGGGCCAACTGGTGATAATCGTATTGGCCTGAAGATCGAAGGAGGTAATCGGCGGCAGGTTCAAAACCATGAATGCCCGGCTTCGATAGACCTCCGTCACCCGCTTCATGAAACGGAAAATGTCGAACTGCGTCTTTAGACCGGCGACCTCCTGGACGTAGGCGTCTTCCACCGAATTTTGCGGTAAGCTTGCCATCAGATTTTTCGCCTTCGAACCGGGCTTTGGGTAAACCGCTGGCAGCCTGTGTGGAAAAACGGTCAGGTACAGGGTGAGTTACACAACGCCCGTCATATCAATAGGATTCAGCCTCGGCGTGCAGCGCGTTTGGCCGGTGAATTGTCGATGATTTTGCGGACGACCCCAGTTGGCGTGATTCGCCGTCAAATCTCAATAACGCACTCATCATAAGCATGCTATGTATACGACGTCCAGCAATGACAATGGTCAAATCGGTTTCAACGCCTCGGCCCGAGGCGGATGCGCATTTCGTCCATGATTTTCCGTGCCGCCGCTTGAACCGGAACGGCCCATCCCTGCAGAAGTTCCATTGACAGCCGATAAGCGGGACCAGTGACGGAGATCCCGCCGATGAAGGAGCGGTCATCCGACCAGATGGGGGCGGCGACACAGCAAATACCTGCCTCGTGCTCCTCGCGATCGAAAGCATGACCGGCAGCGGCGATTTCGCCGATCTCCGCCAACAGGCTTTCAGCATTCATATGCGTCGCCGGGGTGAAGCGGTTGAAATGCAGACCAGGAAGCATTTCATCGATTTTATCCGACGGCAGCACCGAGAGGGCGGCCTTGCCGACACCGGTGCAATAGCAGGGCGAGGCATTGCCAATCTGTGAATACATGCGGACCGGCTGGTGTCCCTCGACCTTGTCGAGATAGATGATGGACGAACCGCGCAGCACGCCGAGATGGACTGTCTCGCCCGTTTGCCGATGAAGGGCGGCGAGATGCGGCGCGGCAATCAGGCGAAATTCGTTGCGCGCCCAGCTTCGCGAGGCAAAGTCGAGCAGCCGGAGGCCCGGCGCATAACGGCCTTCGACGTCAAGTTCGAGGAGCCCTTCCTCGACCAGATGGCTAAGCTGCCGGTGCAGTGTACCACGCGGCTGGTTGGCAAGCGCGAGAATGTCGGTGAAACGCAACGGTGCATCGACATGCGTGACGAGATCGAGCAGCACCATCAGCTTGCCGAGCGTGCCAGTGTCGCGCGACGTACCGATGTTACGCGATGTGTCTTTGTCATTCGCCTGCGCCATGCTGTCGCCGCTGGAACTCATTGCCTTCCTACTCTTGACAGGAAACGCAGCCTAATCGGATAATTCCATATAGTCAAATTAAGTTCCAAATAATGGAACAACAGCATACCGGAGGAGAGACGGTGAGCGCTATGTCCGCACAATTCCCCGAATTCAGAGATTGCACGGTGCTGGTGAGCGGTGGCGGTTCCGGCATCGGCGCTGCCCTTGTCGAGGGTTTCGCGAGGCAGGGTGCTAAGGTTTCCTTTCTCGACATCGCCGAGGCAGAAAGCCGGGAATTGGCGGAACGGCTTTCCCGAGAGACTGCGCATCCTGTCAGCTTCTACCACACGGACCTGCGCGATATCGATGCCATCAGGCGCGCGGTGAACGAGGTTGTCGAAAAGTCCGGGCCGATCCGGGTGCTCGTCAACAATGCCGCGTGGGACGACCGACACGAATTCGACGATGTAACCGAGGACTATTGGGACAATAACCAGGCGGTCAATCTGCGCCATGTCTTCTTCACCTCGCAGGCGGTTGCCCCTTCGATGCGAGCAGCCGGCGGCGGAGCGATCATCAACATGTCGTCGATTGCCTTCAAGCTGAACATGGGCGTCTTTCCCGCCTATGCCGCCGCCAAGGCAGCAATCGTCGGCCTGACGAAGAGCATGGCCGGGAGACTTGGCCCCGAGAATATCCGCGTCAACTGCATTCTGCCCGGCATGGTGGTGACGGAGCGGCAGATGAAACTATGGCTGACGGAGGAAAGCATTGCCCGCTCCGTGCAGGAACAATGCCTGAAGACCCCATTGAAGCCGGACGCGATCGTCGGTCCGGCTCTGTTTCTTGCATCCGACTGTGCGGCCGGCATGACCGCGCAGTCCCTTATCGTCGATGGAGGCGTTCTCTGATGGTAAATCCCGCTTATGTCGCGGTGGACTGGGGCACCAGCAGCTTCCGGCTCTGGCTTATTGATGCCGATGGGGCTGTTCTTGCCGAACGCCGCAGCGGCGAAGGCATGACCACCGCCGCCAAGACCGGTTTTTCTCAGGTTCTTGAAGGGCATCTCGCAGCCGTCGAAGCGCCTGACAACCTGCCGGTCATCGTCTGCGGCATGGCGGGCGCGCGGCAGGGCTGGGTAGAGGCGGGTTATATCGACGTGCCAGCTTCGCTTTCCTCGATTCTATCGGGTGCGGTCTCTGTGCCTGGCGAAAGCCGTGACGTACGCATACTGCCGGGCCTTGCCCAGCGCGATGCGGCGACGCCGGATGTCATGCGCGGCGAGGAAACGCAGCTTCTCGGGGCGCTGGGGCCTGACAGTCAGGGTACACAGGCCGTCTGCATGCCGGGCACGCATTCCAAGTGGGTGCATGTCAAGGAGGGCAAGGTCACCGGCTTTTCCACTTTCATGACCGGAGAGCTCTTCGACACCATCACCAAACATACGATCCTCATGCATGCCGTTGCCGGCGCCGAGGGCCAGCCGGCCGATGCCGCGGCCTTCGAAGCGGCGGTTGCAGCCGCCTTCCAGCGGCCGGCGCTCGCGTCGAACCTGATTTTCACCGCCCGCTCCGGCCAGCTTCTGCACGGTATTTCGGCTGCCGCTGCCCAAGCCAAGCTCTCGGGTACGCTGATCGGCCTCGAAATCGCCGGCGCGCTGCAGGATGCCGGAAAGGATACGGCCATTACGCTCGTCGCCTCCGGGCGCCTGCAGGCGCTCTACGAGCAGGCCTTCCGCACGCTCTCCCTTTCCTTCACCGCCATCGACGCCGATGCCGCCGTTCGCGGCGGGCTTTCGGCCGCTGCCCAAGCCATCTGGCCGAACTGAGCCATCTGGCCGAATTGAGAAAGATCCCTCCCCATGAACCGTATCCCCTTCCCCGACATGAAGCGTCCGCTGATTGCCATTCTACGTGGCATCAAGCCGGAGGAAACCGAAGCCGTGGTCGGCGCGCTGATCGAAAACGGCCTGACGGCGATTGAGATCCCGCTGAATTCGCCGGAGCCCTTCAAGTCCATCGAGATCGCCGCCAAGATGGCGCCGGCAGATGTGCTGATAGGCGCCGGCACCGTGCTGACCACCGGAGCCGTCGACAGCCTGCATGCGGCCGGCGGCAAGCTGCTGGTGACACCGAATGTCGAGCCCGACGTCATCATCCGCGCCCGCGACTATGGCATGGTAACTATGCCCGGCGTCTTCACGCCCACGGAAGCGTTGCAGGCAGCGCGCGCGGGTGCGACCGGCCTCAAGTTCTTCCCCGCCAGCGTTCTGGGGCCGTCAGGCATCACCGCAATCCGCGCCATCCTGCCGCCGGAACTGGTCATTGCGGCGGTCGGTGGTGTGTCGGACAAGAACTTCTCCGATTACACCAAGGCCGGCATTTTCGCCTTCGGTCTCGGGACCAGCATTTACAAGCCTGGAATGACCGAGGCAGAGGTTGCCGAGCGCGCCAAGGCAACCATCTTAGCCTATGACGCAGCCATAGGAGCATAGGCATATGACTGATATTTATGAATTCGAGGGCAAAACACTTTGCAACACCAATTCGGTTCTCGGTGAAGGCCCCACTTATGACCCTGATACCAACGCCGTCTGGTGGTTCAACATTCTCGGCAAGGAACTTCACGAGCTCAATCTTTCGACGGAAGAGAAGAAGGTGCATCCGCTGCCTGTCATGGCGAGTGTACTCGCTCGTATCGATTCCAATCGTCAGTTGCTGGCGACCGAAGAAGGGCTTTTCGTGCGTGATATCGCGAGCGGCAAGCTGACCTTCTATGCGGCGCTGGAAAACGACAAGCCGGAAAACCGCTCCAACGACGGGCGCACGCATCCCTCAGGCGCGTTGTGGATCAGCACGATGAGCAAGCGCGCCGAAAACCAGGCCGGCGCGATCTATCATGTTGCCGCCGGCAAGGTGACGAAGATCTTCAGCGGTATCAGCATTCCGAACTCCATCTGCTTTTCGCCCGACGGTACGATCGGCTACTTCACTGATACCCGCATCAGCCGCCTGATGCGGGTTATGGTCGATCCGCATACCGGCCTTCCTTCGGGCGAACCGATCGTGATGGTCGACAGCATGGACGAACCCGGCGGGCTCGACGGTTCAGTCTGCGATGCCGACGGCTATATCTGGAACGCGCGCTGGGGTGCTGGCGTCGTCGACCGCTACAGCCCGGACGGCCTGCGCATCGCCCGCTACAAGGTGCCGGCCGCACAGCCTTCCTGCCCGGCCTTCATCGGTGCCAATGCCGACCGGCTTGTGGTGACGACGGCCTGGGAAGGGTTGGACGAGGATGCTCGCTCAGCCCAGCCGAGCGCAGGCGCGCTGCTCGAGCTCGGTATCACGGTGAAGGGTGTTTTCGATCCTGCCTATGTGATCTGAACGTCGAAGCTCACATTTACAAAGGGCGTTCTGTTGCAGGGCGCCTTTTCTTTTTGGATCGTTTTCCGATCAAGGTTCCGTGAAAACCGTAAAATTTTCCGTGTCTTCGTCCGGAACCAATAAGCTCATCGGTCATTTCACTCTTGAGCCGGCGCGGCAGGAATGCCTGAAAAACAGGCGCTGCTGCACCAGGGATCACTCAAGGAACGAAAGTAGGTTCGAAATGACACGCAAACTTCTGACGACCGTTGCCGCTGGCGCACTGTTTGCCACGGCTTTCGCACCGGCGGCATTTTCGCAGACGGCTCCACAGCCGGCGAACCCTGCTGCCCCGACGCAGTCTGCGCCCGCCGATCCGGCAGCTCCCGCACCGGCAGAGCCGGTCAAGCCGATGGAGCCTGCAGGTGATGCCGCCCAGGCTCCGGCCCCGGCACCGGCCACCGATACGGCTCAGGCAGGTGGCGACACCTATCTGACACAGCAGGCCCCTGACCAGATCAGCGCCAATACCTATATCGGCCAGTCGGTCTATAACGCCAACAATGAGAGCATCGGCAGCGTCAATGACCTGATCATGAAGAAGGACGGCGGCCTTGTTGCAGCCGTGATCGGTGTCGGCGGCTTCCTTGGCATCGGCGAAAAAAATGTCGCCGTTCCCATGGAGAAGGTTACCGTTGCCCAGAATACGCAGGACGGCTCCGTCAAGCTGACGACCACCGAAACTGCCGAATCCCTGAAGGCAGCTCCGGAATTCAAGACGCTGGCCATGCAGTCAGCTGAAAAGGCTCCGGCAGCAACCGGCACGGCCATGCCGACGGATAACACCGCAACAGGGTCCACGACCAACAAGTAATCCGTACGGAGAGCAGAGCGTAGACGATGGCGTCCATGGGGCGCCATCGTTTTTTCTGCTCCTGCAGCTATGCGCTGACGCGCTCCTGTGCGCTTGTATCGTGATAATAGTTCTCGTGCAGGAAGCGCAGCGTTGCGATGCCATCGGCCGGCCGGCCGAAATGATAGCCCTGCCCCATGCCGCAGCCGAGCATGCGCAGCTTGACCGCTTCAGAATAATCCTCGATGCCCTCGGCCACGACCTCGAGTTCGAGGCCTTCGCACATGGCAAGAATCGCCTTGATGATGTGCTCGGAGGCGCGGTCGGAATTGATGCGCGAGACGAAGGCGCGGTCGATCTTGATCTTGTCGAAGATGAAATCGCGCAGGCGCCCGAGGCTCGACTGGCCGGTACCGAAATCGTCAAGCGAGATTCGCACGCCCGCAGCTCTCAGATCGGCAATGATCCGGTGCGCCGTATCGGCAGAGCTCATGACAGCTGTCTCGGTGATCTCGAGCTCCAGACGATGCGGGTCGAAGCCGACTCGGCCGAGGATCGACAGGATGCTGCTGCTCGTGCCCGGATCCATGAGCTGGGCCGAAGACAGATTGAAGGACAGGAAGAGTTCGCGCGGCCAGGAGAGTGCCGCTTCGGCAGCCTTGCGCAGCAGCGCTTCCGAGAGTGCGTCGATGAAACCGCGCTCCTCGGCGAGCGGGACGAAGACGCCGGGCGAGACGAAGCCGAGATCGGGATCGTTCCAGCGGGCAAGTGCCTCGAAACCCACCACCTGATTGTTGGCGAGCGAGACGATCGGCTGGAAATGCACGTCGATCGCATCGGAGATGATGGCGTTTCGAAGCGCCTGTTCGAGCTGGGTCGCCCGTTTCATCTCCTGCGCGATCTCGCGCGAATAGACGGTGATCTGCCCGCGGCCACGGCGCTTGGAACGATAGAGTGCGGTTTCGGCACTCTTCAGCAGTTCCTCGCAGTCCTCGCCGGCAAACGGATAGATCGCAAAGCCGAAGGAGGCGGAAAGGCGCACGTTGCGGTCGCCGAGATCGTAGGGGGCCGAGAGCACCTCACGGATCATCTGGCCGAACTTTTCGGCACTGGCGCGCTCGAAGATCAGCGGCAGGACGAAGGCGAACTCGTCGCCGTCATGACGGGTCACCAGCGCACCATCCGGAATGCAGGCTTTCAGGCGATGAGCGACCTGACACAGGATTTCGTCACCGGCGGCAGAACCGAAGAGATCGTTGATCGGCTTGAAGCTGTCGAGATTGGCGATGCCGATGGTGAAAGGCGCGGGATCGCTCGCCCGCTCGGAGGAAATCTGTATCACCTTGTCCCGCATGCGATTGCGGTTTCCCAATCCGGTCAGCGGATCGGTATAGGCCATCGTCTGGAGTTCGTTTTGACTCACAGCCATGAATGGTATTTCCGCCGACACCATCACTCCAAACCCAAGATTTTGCTCCACGGCGTGGGGAAGAATGACGGCCAAATCTTAACAATTCGATAGTAAATCGACAGCGCTACAACCCGAAGCATTCCCAAATTCTGGGGAGTTGACCGGCATTTTATCTAGATTTGCGCCTTGATCGGCCTGTCCATCAGGTGCTTCTGAAATACCGTTTCCAGGATGTCGGGGCTGACCGGTTTCATGATGACGTCATCCATGCCGGCCTTGGCGCATTCGGCGCGGTCGCGCTCGAAGGCCTGTGTCAGCACGCCGATAATCGGGGTCCGCGTGCCCTGTCCCTCCTCCATCTGGCGAATGAGGCGCGAGGCCTCAAAGCCGTTGAAGACCGGAAGCGAAATATCCATCAGCACGATCTGTGGCCTGTGTTCCGCCCAGAGACGAACGACCTCTTCGCCGGTCGCCGCGATCCGATGGCGGTAACCGAGACCTTCGAGGATCTGCGTGAAGACGATCTGGTTGATGTCGTTGTCCTCGGCAACGAGAACCTGCAGGCCTGCTGCTTCTTCAGTCGTGGTGATTTCCCAGTCGCCTTCGGTGCCGCCACGTCCGCTGCGGTTGAAGTGACGGGCGATCTGGAAGGTTAGCTCGTTGGCGATCTGGAAGCCGTCCATGACGAGGGCGGGAATGCCGTATTGTTCGGCGAGCTCCAGGCAGCGCATGCCCATTTGGTTATCAATAATCAAAAGATCGAGCACGATACCGGAGGAGTTGGCAATCTCGAGGAAATGTTCCTCCTCATCCTCGCCGCGGACCGAGCAGGCTTCGAAGCCGTATTTGGCGAGTGTGCGCAGCGCGGCAGCCTCGGCGGCGAGATCCGAGGTGACGATGAGGATCTTTCGGCCGGAGAAGTTTTCCGGAACGATCGCCTCCATCGCCGCCGGTTCACGGCGCTGCGATGCGTTTGCTACCGGCACATAGGCGCGGCGGTAGGTCTGGTTGCTGGAAGTAGTGATCTCGGAGGCTTGATTGAATTCGTCGAGATCGTCGCCGTCGCGCGGCAGGTCCTGCATGGTGGAGACGAGAAAGTAGCGTCCGGGCTTGCCGATCCGGTGCTTGCGGCTGACGATGTCGCGCTCGGTACCGTCGCGGGCGATCTGGCGCTGGCGGGAGATCGACATTTCGCCGGTTTCCAGCACGTGGCGGTCGCTTTCCTCGAAGCGCTTCGCGATGTCAGGCGAAAACAGATCACCGCTCTTGCGGCCGAGAACCTCGTCCGCCGTCGTCTGGTATTTCTCGCAGAAGGCCTGGTTGACGGCGACATACGCGAGGTTGCGATCCTTGACGAAGAGCGGAAACGGCAGATGGTCGAGGATGTCCTCAGTGAGCTGCACGCGCTCGAGATCGTAGCGCCACTGTTCCTCGCGCTTACGCACTTCGGAAATATCTGAAATAACGGTCACGCCGTAGCCGTTCGGCAGACGGCGCTTCAGGAAGCGCACCCAGCGGTCGGCGCCGTGGCGCTCGACGGATTCGAACCGTTCGCGCCAATGGGAGGCAATGCGCTGGGACAACCAGTCCTCGCGGCTGAGCGAACCCGGCTGGCGCACGAGGGTCTGCTCGCGAATGCCGGTATCATAGACCGCGCCCAGGAAATCACGAAGCCGGGCGCCAGGCCGAAGCACATCCTCGGGCACCGGAAAGAATTCCATGACCTGACGGCTGGCGAAGATGAGAAGATCGTTGCGGTCATAGATGACGAACGCAGCAGAAAGGCTATCGCATACGGCATCGAAAAGCACCGTCTGAAGGTCAGCCTCAGGCGGCATTGCGTCACTCGCTGATGATGTGTCCGCCTTTTCGAAGCCGGCACTCATTCATTCACATCCCACATCTGTCCGATTTTCGCGGTTTCGGAGGTATATGAATAAAATGCCTTTTTTGTCTTAAGGGCCGCTTAACAGTAATGCCCCCCAAATCTGGGGGAGAAGCCTCCCGTGTCCTCTCACGGGCTTATGAAAACCCTTTCCTCCCGGCCGCGAATCCCCGAAAATAGGGACATGGCCATCAGACAACTCTCCGAAACGCTTATCAACCAGATCGCCGCCGGCGAAGTCATCGAACGGCCGGCGAGTGCTGCAAAAGAGCTGATCGAAAACGCGCTCGACGCAGGCGCGACCCGTATCGAAATCGCAACCGCCGGCGGCGGCAAGGCGCTGCTGCGCGTCAGCGATAACGGCTCGGGCATGGATGCCGCCGATCTGGAACTTGCGGTCAAGCGGCACTGCACCTCGAAGATATCGGAGACGCTCGACGATATCCGCACGCTCGGCTTCCGCGGCGAAGCATTGCCGTCCATCGGTTCGGTGGCGCGGCTCAGCATCGCAAGCCGCAGGCGCGACAGCGCTGCGGGTAACGAAATTTCCGTCGCGGGCGGCAAGATCGTGCATCTGCGCCCAGCTGCCGCCAATCCCGGAACGATCGTCGAAGTGCGCGACCTGTTCTTCGCCACACCGGCGCGGCTGAAATTCCTGAAGACGGAGAAGGCGGAAGCGGCGGCAATCACCGAGATCGTCAAGCGTATGGTGATCGCCTTTCCGGGCGTGCGTTTCGTGCTGTCCGGCCCTGATCGCTCGACGCTGGAATTTCCGGCAACCGGCGAGGATCATCTGGCGCGCATGGCGCAGGTGCTCGGCAAGGAATTTCGCGACAATGCCATCGCCCTGGACGCCGAACGTGAAGACGTGCAACTGACCGGTTTTGCCGGCGTGCCGACCTTCAACCGGGGCAATTCGGCTCATCAGTATGCTTTCGTCAACGGCCGTCCCGTACAGGACAAACTCATCCTGTCGGCGATCCGCGGCGCCTATGCCGAAACGATTCCCTCCGGCCGTTATCCGGTCGCGGTGCTGTCCATCACGCTCGATCCTGCGCTCGTTGACGTCAACGTACATCCGGCGAAATCCGATGTCCGCTTCCGCGATCCGGGACTGGTTAGGGGGCTGATTGTCGGCGCGATCCGCGAAGCTCTCGCGCGTGATGGCAGCCGGGCGGCAACGACTGGTGCAAGCGACATGCTGCGCGCTTTCCGCCCCGGCTTTCAGGCGGCACCACAGCGGCCGCAGGCACCATGGTCGGCGGCAACTTCTCCCTCCCGGCCGTATCAGTCGACGGCCGGTTTCGGTGAAAGACCGCAAGCCTCCTTCGACGGGCTCGTCCATCCGACGGCGCGCTCAGAACCGGTTTTCGAGCCTGCATCCCAAGCGCAGGCCGCAGCCACTGTAGCCGAACCGGTGGCGCGCTATCCACTCGGGGCCGCGAGGGCACAGATCCATGAAAACTACATCATCGCGCAGACAGACAACGGCATCGTCATCGTCGATCAGCACGCTGCTCACGAGCGGCTGGTGTTCGAGGCGATGCGCAAGGCGTTGCATTCCAAGCGGCTGGCCTCACAGGTGCTGCTGATCCCCGAGATCGTCGACATTCCCGAAGAGGATTGCGACCGGCTGATGGTGCATGCGGCGGAGTTTTCCGAACTCGGTCTCGCGATCGAACGTTTCGGGCCGGGCGCCATTGCCGTGCGCGAAACGCCGGCCATGCTCGGCGAAGTGGATGCGCAAGGCCTCATCCGCCAGCTTGCCGATGAGATCGCCGAATGGGATACGGCCTCCGGTCTCTCCGCCAAGCTCGAATATGTGGCCGCAACCATGGCCTGCCATGGCTCGGTCCGATCAGGACGACGGCTGCGGCCGGAAGAAATGAATGCGCTTTTGCGCCAAATGGAGGTGACTCCAGGCTCCGGCCAGTGCAATCACGGACGCCCGACCTATATCGAACTCAAGCTTGCCGATATCGAGCGCTTGTTTGGCCGGAGCTGAAAAAGCTGGCAAAACGGCTTCTCGGGGAGTATGGCAGACAGATGACAGACTGCAGGGAATGGAGCGCATGAACTTGTTCGAAGGACACGGAAACCGCGAGGCGAAGATCCGTTATCTCGACGGCGATTTCCAGATTCTGTCGCCAGGCTCCTATGTCGTCTGCGCACTGACAGGCAAACACGTCCCACTCGACGAACTTCGCTACTGGAGCGTGGCGCGGCAGGAGCCCTATGTCGATGTCGCCTCCGCACTGGAAGCCGACCGGCGCGCCGGAGCTCTGCCGACCCAGCGCTAAGTTTTTGCCTTTGCCTCCTTGAGCCGCCGCTCACGGCAGGCTTCAAAGGCGCGGTCGATGATGAGACCGGGGGCAAGCGGGTCGGTGAAGGCCATTTCCACCTCGACGACACGGCAGCGGGCCGCAAGCTGCTCCGCCTTGCCGTGATGACCGGCGAGACGCACGAAATCCTTCGATGTCGTGACAATCGTCAGGTTCTGCTGGTCTGCGGTCGTCAGAAGACCGTCGATCTCTTCCTCGCTTAAATGCTCGTGATCGCCGAAGGAGGTCGCGACCTCGATGGCCGCTCCAAGCGAGCGGACGGTGCGAAAGAATTTTTCCGGATCGGCAATACCGGCAAAGGCGAGTACCTTAAGGCCCTCCAGATAATTCTCGCCGGACACTTTCAGCGCAGCGGTGAAATAGGGCTTGGCAGCGCGTGCCGCGATGCGGACGATACGGTCGGCCTCATTCCCGTCTCCGACCTTCAGAAGCGCGGTCGCCTGGCGCAGTTGCAGGCGAACCGGCGCACGCACCGGGCCACCCGGCACGATATGTCCGTTGCCGAGACCGCGTGTCGCATCAATCACCAGAAGCGCGTAGTCGATTGCGAGCCGCGCACTCTGGAAACCATCGTCCATGATGATGAAGTCGGCGCCTTCTTCGACGAGCCTCGCAGCACCGTCGACACGCCTGCGGGAGATCACAGTCAATGCTTCCTGCGCCAGCAACAGCGGCTCGTCACCGACAGCGACTGCGCGGTGATGAGCGGGATCGACGACGGTGGTGACATCCAGCGAGCCACCGTGACCGCGGCTTAAGAAACCGGGCTTGAGACCCTTGGCTTTGGCGGCACGGGCAATGGCGATTGCCGTCGGCGTCTTACCGGCGCCGCCGACCGTGAAATTACCGACGCAGATGACGGGGATCGGAACCGAGGCGCGGCGCGCATGGACCATGCGGTAGCCCGCCACACGACCATAGAGGAAAGAAAGGGGCGACAGAGCCCATGCCTGCCAACCCGCCCGCCTCCACCAGAAAGGCGGCGCTTCGGATATCATGATGCCGTCCCGTTTCCCTTGCCCTCACCCCCAGGCGAGGTCTCACAAAATCGACCAGGGCGGATTGAGAAGCCAAAATGCGTGAAAATGCAAGCCTTTGCGCGTCAAGCCAGTTGCAGATCCGGCAATAGGGCTTCGATGTGGGTGATGTCGTCCAAAACGTGATCGGCGGCGGCGGAGAGCGATTCACGCGAGCCGGTGCCGGTCAGAACCGCGATCGTCAGGCCGGCTTTTGCATTCCTGCCCATATGAAGATCGTGGTTGTTGTCACCAACCATGGCGATCTCTTCCGGCTGCAGGCCCGTCACAGCACAAAAGCCCAGCACCATGCCGGGCTCAGGCTTGCTGCCGAAGCCGCTGTCGTAACCGGCGATGTAGTCGACATAGTCGGAAATGCCGAAGCGCTGGGCCGTTTGGCGGATCGAGCGCTCATTGTCGCTGGAGGCGATGCCGAGCTTGAAGCCGCGCTTGTGCAGGCGTCCGAAGAAGGCTGCGAGATCGGTGACCGGCACCGAGAATTCTGCGGCATTGGCAAAGAGATTGTCGAGCTTGATCGTCAGTTCGATCACATCGACCTTCGAGCCAGCGGCAACGAGGCCTTCCGCGATCTGGTGGGTATTGCCGGCAGCAAGCAGGCTGTCGGGAACGATATGGCCCGTGACGGGGTCCATGCCGCATGCGGCAAGCAGATGATCGGCAAGCGTCGCGTCGCCTTCGGCGGCGATGCGGGCAAGCTCTCGGTTTACCGGCAGCCAGCTTTCATCATAGTCGAGCAGCGTACCGTCCTTGTCGAAGAGGATGCCCCTGATCTTCTCTGCCGACATGACCGCTCCTCAGGCCTGCGCCGCGGCCTTCGGCAGCAAACGCGCCTTCACCGTCAACGGATTGATATAGGGCTCCAGCCCCTTCAATGTGGCGCTCAGCGCGCCGCGCATTTCATGCACGGTGGCGATGCCGGCCTGGATCATCTTGCCGCGCGCCTCGTCATTGGTCAGCAAGTAATGCACGCCCTTCGCCAGCATCTCGGTGTCGCGCACCATGCGGGCGCTGCCGCTGCGGGCGAGTTTCTGATAGGCCTCGCGGAAATTCTGCACATTGCCGCCCGACAGGATGGCGCAGCCGAGCATGGCCGGCTCGAGCGGGTTCTGGCCGCCTTCGGCAAAGAGCGAGCGGCCGACGAAGGCCACTTCCGTCAGGCGCAGATAAAGGCCCATTTCGCCGATCGTATCACCAAGGAAGATATCGATATCGGGGGTCAGGACATCGTCTCGTGTACGGCGGGCGACCTTCAGCCCCTGCTTGACGAGGGCTGCCTCGATCTCGTCAGCGCGCTCGGGATGGCGCGGCACAATGATTGTCAGCTGCTTGTCGCGGTCACGCAGCGCCCGGTGGACGATGCCGGCTGCATTTTCCTCGCCGTCGAAGGTGGAGATCGCTGCCCATGTCTTGCGGTCGCCGATCTGCTTCTTGTAGCGGGCGAAGACAGCGCCGTCATAGGGCGGCGCGTCGGTATCGACCTTCAGATTACCTGACGTGATGACCGGCACGGCGCCGAGATCACGGAAACGCTCGGCATCCAAATCCGACTGGGCGATGACGAGCGCCAGGTTTTCGAAGAGTGCCTCGGCAAGCGACGGGCGGCGGCGCCAGCGGGCGAAGGAGCGGTCCGACATGCGGGCATTGACGAGGATCTGCGGAATGCGGCGACGGCCAAGTTCGAGCACGGTTGCGGGCCAGATCTCGGATTCGGCAATGATGGCGCAATCCGGCTGCCAGTAATCGAGGAAGCGGCCAACGGCGGGCTTCAGGTCGAGCGGCACATATTGATGGATCGCGTCATTGCCGAGACGTTCAGCGGCAAGCCTCGCGGAGGTGATGGTGCCTGTCGTCAGGATGACATTGATGTCACGGCGGCGAATTTCACGGATCAGGGGAATGACAGCGTTGGTTTCGCCGACACTTGCGGCATGAAACCAGACGAGCGGGCCTTGCGGCCGATTGGCGCTCGCATAGCCAAAGCGCTCCAACCGGCGGGCACGATCTTCCTTGCCCTTGGCCGTGCGGTAGGTGATGTAGAGGCCGACGACCGGCGACGCCACAGTTCCCGCCAGACGGTACGCGCTCAGACCGATCCGCGCCATCCGGGAGCTCATTCAGTAGGCCTCCGATCCATGCAGACCGACATCAATCCAATTCCCTAATTATCGTTGCGGCCGCCATGACCGATCAATTTGTTCAGAATGCGTCGAACGAGGGCGAGAACCGATGCGCGAAGGCCCCCGCTGTGGACAGCGGAGGACAAGCCGATTTGCTGCGCGGGTCACTTGCTCCCGGTCGTATCCTGCGGATCGAGCAAACGATGCATGTGGACGATGAAATAGCGCATATGCGCATTGTCGACCGTCTGCTGCGCCTTGGCCTTCCAGGCCGTCAGTGCCGTGGCATAGTCGGGGAAAATACCGACAATATCGAGATCCTTCAGATCACGAAACTGGATGCCATCGAGGTTTTCGAGTTCGCCACCGAAGACGAGGTGCAGGAGCTGCTTTTTACCGCCGGAGTCCGTCATTTTTATTCTCTTTCTGCCTATTCTCCTCCGGCCCCTCATCTGAGGGATTTTGACGGAAACGTCAACCGTCTCTTAGCTGAGTGAGTAAGTCCAGATATTCCTGAAGGCGGGTAATTGGCGTGGCACAAAGAGCGTCGTGGCTGACTTTTTCTCTATTATAGGTTGCCGGACGACCTGTGAGGTCAACAAGGCAGCCACCGGCCCGCTCCAGAATGAGATCGGCGGCGGCAATATCCCAGTCGTGGGCATTGCGCCCAACAAACGTCGCGTCCAGACGGCCGTCGGCCACCATGGCGATGCGGTAGGCGAGCGAGGGGACATGTTTGACACGCTCGCTGCGTTCGCGAACTGCCGCCGGCAGAAGCTTGAACAGCTCCTCGCTGACCGCAAGCTGGCTGAGATCGGCCTCACCGCGCGTGGAGACGGAAATCGGTTCGCCGTTCTTCAGCGCCGCACCACCTTCCACCGCTTCGTAGAGTTCATCGAGCGCCGGCGCATAAAGTACGCCGGCAACCGGGCGGCCACGATGGACGATGCCGACGCTGACGCACCAGAGATCCTTGCCGGCGAGGAAGGCCCGTGTGCCATCGATCGGATCGACGATGAACAGCGTCTCGTGTTCCAGGCGACCGGCATCGTCGTCGGTCTCTTCGGACAGCCAGCCATAGTTCGGCCGCGCCCTGCGCAGGATGGTTTCAAGCTTTTCATTGGCGGCGAAATCGGCGGCACTGACGGGCGAGCGTTCCTCGTTCTTCCACCAGACTTCCGGTGACTTGTTGAAGAAACCAAGTGCGACGGCGCCCGCCTGTTTTGCAGCATCGGCGATCAGCGCGAGATCGCTCTGCCAGCGGTTATCCGTGTCGCTCATCGCGTCGATCCGTTCGTCAGCGGCCGGCAAGCGTCATGCCTTCAATGGCGAAGGTCGGAGCCGCGACACCGAATTTGCGGTCTATGTCGTTGGCGAGCGTCAGCCGCATGAACATGTCCTTGAGGTTCGAGGCAATCGTCACCTCCGATACCGCGAAGGTGAGTTCGCCGTTTTCGATCCAGAAACCAGTTGCACCCCGGCTATATTCGCCGGTTATCATGTTGACGCCCTGGCCGATCAGCTCGGTAACGTAGAAACCGTTGCCAACGCTGCGGATCAGCTCTTCGGGCGAGATGTCGCCGGGCTCCAGCGCCAGATTGGTGGAGGCGGGCGTGACAGAGGTGCCGCCGCGCACGCCTCTGCCATTGGTTTCCAGACCGCCGATCTCGTTTGCAGTGGAAGTCGACAGGAACCAGTGTTTGAGCACGCCGTCCTCGATCATCACCAGCCGCTCGCCGGAGACGCCCTCACCATCGAAGGGACGGGAGGACGGGCCCCGCACGATCAGGGGATCGTCGGTGATCGACAGGCCTGACTTCAGCACCTGCTGACCCATCTTGTCACGCAGGAAGCTCGTCTTGCGGGCAACCGACGCACCATTGATGGCGCCGGCAATATGGCCGACGAAACCACGAGCAATACGCGGATCGAAGATGACGGTAATACCCTTGCCGGTCGGCACCTGCCGGGGATTGACGCGCTTGACGGCGCGCTCGCCGGCCCGGCGGCCGATCTCGGCGGGATCGTCCAGTTCGGAATAATAGAGACGGCTGTCGAAATCGTAGTCGCGCTCCATGCCGGTGCCTTCGCCGGCAATGACGCTGACGGAGTTGCCGAAGCGCGACGCCATATAGCTGCCTTCGAAGCCATGCGAGGTGGCAAGCACCAGCCCGCCCAGGCCGGCAGAGGCGCCAGCGCCGGAGGAATTGGTGACACCTTTCACGGCAAGGGCTGCAGCTTCTGCAGCAAGGGCTGCCTCCCGCAGCTGGTCGGCGTTGACATCGGTCGTATCGAGCAACTGCAGATCGGGATAGGTTTTCGCGAGCCTGTTCTCATCGGCGAGGCAGGCAAACGGATCTTCCGGCGAGACCTTGGCCATGGCCACCGCGCGTTCGGCCAGAGCCTGCAGGTCGAAGCCCGGATTGGCGGAAACGCTTGCCACTCGCTTGCCGACGAAGACACGCAGCGAGAAGTCATCGCTCTCGGAGGACTCGGTTCCTTCGACCTTGCCGAGGCGTACACTGACTGATTGGGCGCGCGAGCGGACGACCACGGCGTCGGCGGCGTCGGCGCCTGCCTTTCTCGCCAGATCGATCAGTTGACTTGCGCGGGAAAGAAGTGTCGAGGAATCGATTTCAGAGGACATGATTTGGCCTTTCCTTCCCGTTCCATTTATTGTGCACTCCTGAAAGCATCAAGGCCGTGGATGCCGATTCTTTTCCTGGCTGCCTGCTTGCCCCGCCACCCGAAAGAAATGAAGCATGTCCGCACCCAACGCGCTTTTCACCGAAACGATCCTGCTGCTCGGCGGCGCGGTCGTCGCCGCACCGATCTTCAAGAAGCTCGGGCTCGGCACGGTTCTCGGCTATCTGGCGGCGGGTATCGTCATCGGGCCGATCTTCCATGGCATCACGGATGGCGAGCAGATCCTCGATGTCGCCGAACTCGGTGTCGTCTTCCTGCTGTTCATCATCGGTCTTGAACTGAAGCCCACCCGCCTCTGGCAGATGCGGCGCGACATCTTCGGTCTCGGTACGGCACAGGTGGTGGTAACGGGTCTGGCGCTGACAGCACTTGCATGGGCCTCCGGCGTTCTCGACTGGCGCGGCAGCATCGTTGCGGGTTTTGGGCTGGCGCTCTCCTCCACCGCCTTCGCCATGCAGATCCTCGAAGGCGATGGCGACGTGAACACCCGCTACGGGCAGCGCTCCTTCTCCATGCTGCTCTTTCAGGATCTGGCGATCGTCCCGCTTTTGGCTGTGGTCACTATCCTCGATGGCAACAAGGGCAGCGGCAATCCATTGGTCGATTTCGCTATCTCCGTGGCCGCAGTCGGCGCGATGATCATCATGGGCCGATACCTGCTGACGCCGCTCTTCCAGATCATTGCGCGTACCGGCGCGCGCGAAGCAATGATCGCGGCCGCGCTTTTCGTCGTCATGGGATCGGCAAGCCTGATGCAGCTTGCCGGGCTCTCGATGGCGATGGGCGCCTTCCTGTCCGGCGTCATGCTGGCGGAATCCTCCTACAGGCATGAGCTGGAAGCCGATATCGAACCCTTCCGCGGCGTGCTTCTCGCTATCTTCTTCATTGCTGTCGGGCTGTCGCTGCAGCTTCAGGTACTGCTCGACAACGTGCTCTTCATCATCATCGCCGTGCCTATCATCATGGCCGTGAAAGCGCTCATCATCTATATGCTCTGCCGCGCGGCACGCTCCTCACATAATGATGCCGTACGCATCGCCTTCCTGCTGCCGCAAGGGGGTGAATTCGGCTTCGTCCTCTTCACCACGGCTGCCGTCGCGGGACTGATGCCCAGCAGTACAGCTTCGCTGCTCGTTGCGATCGTCACCCTTTCCATGGCGCTGACACCTCTGGGTGCCGCCCTTTCCAAACGGATGCTGTCGGGAGAGGAACATGAAGAACTCAACGAGGATTTCGAGGGTGCGGGTGCGGATGTGCTGATGGTCGGTTTCTCGCGTTTTGGCCAGATCGCCGCCCAGATCCTGCTTGCCGGCGGCCGGAGCGTGACCGTCATCGACTTTTCCGCCGACCGCATCCGGCAGGCGTCCTCCTTCGGTTTCCGCATCTATTTCGGCGACGGCACTCGCAAGGATGTGCTGCGCTCGGCCGGCATCGACCGGGCCAAGATCGTGCTCGTCTGCACCCAGAAGAAAGAGATCACCGACAAGGTGGTCGAACTGATCCAGGCCGACTACCCGCAGACGACGCTCTTCGTGCGCTCCTATGACCGTATTCACTCCATCGAACTGCGCAACAAGGGCGTCGACTACGAGCTACGCGAAACACTGGAATCCGGCCTGCTCTTCGGCCGGCGCACGCTGGAGGCGCTTGGCGTTTCCGAAGTCAATGCCTATGAGATCGGCGAGGACATTCGCAAGCGCGACGAAGCGCGGCTCGTGCTGCAGGTTTCCGAGGGCCTGCAAGCGGGACAGGACCTGCTGTTTTCGAAGCCGATCCATCCGGAACCGCTGGTCAAACCCAAGCGTGCGCCCGATCCCTTCGACAACGATCCGCTGGCAAATACGGCCGATGTGACGGCAGACGCCTGAGGCAGTACCGGTTTACCGCTTCAGCCGCGCCTCGATTTCCCGGTCGAGCGCATATTTCAGCTCGTCCTTGACGCCAACGGACATGGCGAGCACGTCGCGCGCCTTCAGGAAATCCATGACGCCTGTGCGACCGACGATGGGGCGCAGGAAGATATGCGGCCGCAGGAGCTTCAGCTTCAGGGAAATTGCCGCCTGCATCATCAGCTGGCCGGAGCCGAAGATGCTTTCCATCCGGTTCGGAATATGGGTGCCGTCGCCTTCGGGCGCGCCGACGACATCGATGCCGATGACGATATCGGCGAGGTCCATCAGGCACTCGTAGGGAACGGGATTGGCGATGCCGCCATCGATCATCACCCGGCCATGCAGTCTCACCGGCATGAACACCGCAGGAATAGCCGATGATGCGGCGAGTGCCGGAAAAAGCTGGCCTTGTTCGACGATGACCTCGGCCTGGCCGTAATAGTCGGTGGCGATCACTTTCATCGGCACCAGCAGATCCTCGAAGCGCGCCGGAAGCTCTGAGGGCAGGAAGGCTTTCAGGATGCGTTCGAGATTGAACTGACCGATACGGATGCCCTTGGCGACGGCATCACGCACCGTTGTCGGCCGCAGCCCCCAGATACGGCTGACGACGGCTGCCTTGTTGCCGACGGTTGCCAGCGCATGTTCGCGGATCTCAGCACCCGACATGCCGGCGGCCATGCCGGAGCCCATAATGGCGCCGATGGAGGACCCTGAGATCGCCACCGGGCGGATGCCGAGCTCATCCAGCGTTTCGATGATGTGGATATGCGAGAGGCCGCGTGCGCCACCGCCGCCGAAGGCGACAGCAACCGTCGGAAGGTCGCTGATCGCAGGCGATTTCGGACTGATGATTTCCGCCTGCGGCACGACCTGCTCCCAACGTGCCGACTACTGCGGCTGATACCGGAAGAAATGTACTCTTGTGTCGCCGAATATTCGGCTTTCGAGGAAAACATAGGAGGGATGAACCGAAACGGCAACATCCGCGCGTTCTTCCAGAACGGTAATCGCTCCAGGCTTGAGCCAGCCGCCGTCGGCAGCGGCCGCAAGCGCCTTCTCTCCCAGCCCCCTGCCATAGGGCGGATCGGCAAAGAGCATGTCGAAAGGCTCGAGATTGCCAATGCTGCCGAGATCGGTCGCATCACGGCGCAGGATTCGCGTCCTGCCATGCAGGCCCAGCGCATCGATGTTTTCCCAGAGGAGCGCCCTGCCCTCCACGCTGTTTTCAACGAATAGCGCATGGCGACAGCCACGCGAGACGGCCTCGAGGCCGACGGCGCCTGTACCGGCGAAAAGATCGAGTATCCGGGTGCCATCGACGCATTCCGGATAGGCATGGCTCAGAATGTTGAATAGGCTCTCACGCGTCCGGTCCGCAGTCGGCCGGATGTCGTTGGATTTTGGTACGGCTAGCGGCCGTCCGCGAAACTCACCGCCGACGATCCGCACCGCGCGTCATTCCCTTGCCTTTCGCACCACCTCTGGACGGCCCGCCGGAAGGCTTGCCGCCGCCACCGGGCCGATCGCCCTTCGGCTTGCCGGAGAAATTCTTTGCGCCACGCGGCTTGTCGCCGAAGGGCTTGTCGCCAGAGGATCTTTCGCCACGGGGACGTTCCGAACGACCTTCGCCGCCGAAGCTGCGGGCCGGACGCGAGGAGCGTTCGCCGCCATCCTCACGCGAGCGGAAAGGACGTGCACCTTCTTCACCCTCTGCCCTCGGACGGCGCTCGCCGCGGGGCTTCGCACCGAAAGGCTTGTCGCCACGCGGGCGTTCCGAGCGACCTTCGCCGCCGAAGCTGCGAGCCGGACGCGAGGAGCGTTCGCCGCCATCCTCACGTGAGCGGAAAGGACGTGCACCTCCTTCACCCTCTGCCCTCGGACCGCGTTCGCCGCGGGGCTTCGCACCGAAAGGCTTGTCGCCACGCGGACGGTCGGAGCGGCTTTCGCCGCCGAAACTGCGGGCCGGACGCGAAGAGCGTTCGCCATCCTCACGTGGACGATCACGGAAGGAACGCGGACGCTCGGAGCGACCCTCACCGCCAAAGCCTCGGGCCGAGCGCGGACGATCGCCACCCTCACCACGCGGCGGGCGATCGCCGAAAGAGCGCTTGCGGCCGAAACCTTCGTCCTCGTCGCGCTTGCGGGGCTGTTCCTCGCTGGAACGGATCCACTCGCCATCCTCTTCGTGGACGCGATTGATCTGCGGGCGCGGACGATCCGGGCCGCGATCGAAGCGTTGTTCCTTCGCCGGGGAGGCCGTCTCGCCGCGACGACGTGCGGTCTGGGCATTCTTGGCAGCCTTGGCCGCCGCCTTCTCGCCGAGCGGACGCGCGCCGGGCGCCATCCAGACATTGGCGTTGCGACGGGTACCGAGCGCCGGGCGCTTCGGTTTGTCATCGTCGCCACGGCGATCGTCACGACGGTCATCCCGCCTGTCATCACGCTTGGTGTCGAGGCGGCTCAGCGCACGTTCGCGCTTGTCTTCGTCGCGGCGCGGGCGTTCGCGACGCTCGGGCGCCGGTTCCTCAGCCTCTTCGGCGGTAACGGCCGGGGCGTTGTAGATCGGCGCGTCGAAATTCGCCTTGGCATCTTCGATGAGACGTGGCCCAAGCTGGTCGCGCAGCGTGCGGCCGCGCACTTCGATCACGTGACCCTCCGGCAATTCGCCAAGCTGGAACGGGCCGTAGGAGACGCGGATCAGCCGGTTGACCTCGAGGCCGAGCGCGCCGAGCACGTTCTTGATTTCGCGATTCTTGCCTTCGCGCAGGCCCATGGTGATCCAGACATTGGACCCCTGCGTGCGGTCGAGCGTCGCCTCGATCGAGCCGTAGAGAACGCCGTCGACGGCAATGCCATCCTTCAGCTTGTCCAGCGCATCCTGGTCGATATCGCCGTGCGCGCGGACGCGGTAGCGACGCAGCCAGCCGGTGGTCGGCAGTTCCAGCGCACGGGCCAGGCCGCCATCGTTGGTGAGCAGCAGCAGGCCCTCTGTGTTGATGTCGAGACGACCGATCGACATGACGCGCGGTAGTTCTTCCGGCAGATTGTCGAAGACGGTCGGGCGTCCCTCGGGATCGGAATTCGTCGTCACAAGACCCTGCGGCTTGTGGTAGAGCCAGAGGCGCGTGCGCTCGATGCCGCGGATCGGCACGCCATCGACTTCGATCTTGTCTTCAAGCGTGACGTTGATGACGGGCGTGTCCAGGAGCTTGCCGTTCAGCGTGACGCGGCCGTCCATGATCATGCGCTCGATATCGCGACGGGAGGCGACGCCGGCGCGCGCCATCACCTTGGAGATGCGTTCCGCCTTGGCGTCGCCATCCGCTTCGTTAGCAGCGGCTTTCGCGGCAGCAGCCTTCAACGGCTTCTCGCTGCCCCTCTTCGGGCCGCTTTTGGCCCGGGCTTCGCGCGCGGGGGCCGTGGTGCCGGGGCGTTTTGGCTTGTCTTTGGGTGTCATTTGTTGTTTGCCTGCCTTTTCGGCCTGTCTATCAGGTCATGCACCTGCGGTTAAGTGGAAATTCTGCGAACGTGAAGACAAATCGATTTATGGAGATGGCGTTAAGGGAAGCGCGCGCTGCGGGAGATCGCGGCGAAGTGCCGATCGGCGCCGTCGTCGTCGTCGATGGCGCGGCAATCGCCGTCTCCGGAAACCGAACGCGGGAGCTCAACGACGTTACCGCGCATGCCGAGATCGCCGCTATCCGCATGGCCTGCGAAGAGCTTGGCCAGGAACGGCTTACCGGCGCCGATCTCTATGTCACGCTGGAGCCCTGCACCATGTGTGCGGCAGCCATTTCCTTCGCCCGCATCCGCAGGCTCTATTATGGCGCGGAGGACCCGAAGGGGGGAGCAGTCGACAACGGCGTGCGCTTCTATGCTCAGCCGACCTGCCATCACGCACCGGAGGTCTATTCAGGCTTCAACGAGACGGAAGCGGCGGATATGCTGAGGGCATTCTTTTCTGAGAGAAGAGACCTGCCATGATCCTGGCCATCGGAACCATCATCGTGATGGGCGCGCTCGCCGCCTACGCCAACCGAACAGTTGCGCCCGGCGTGGCGAAGCTGCCAATGCAATGGTCACTGAAAGGAAGTGTGAACTGGACGGCGCCGCGGACGATCGCTTTCACCTTCATTCCAGGGCTTGCAGCTATCATCATGGCCGCGATCCTGCTCGGCGACCAAGCGCGCAACGCCGATATCGCCTTGATGGGTGGCGTCTTTCTCGCGTGCCAGCTTCTGCATATCACGCTGACACAACGCTGGTTTAACGCGTCGCGCCGTTAAAGCATTTCCCGACGCAAAACCGCTAGACGCTTTTGCTGAATTGCTCTTACTGAAGGATCTGCCACCACTTGGTGCCGCTATTGGCGACCGCTGCATCCTTCTTGCGCTGCTTGGCCTTCTTCTGCTCCGGCGTGCCGAGATCATCGAGCTTTGCCGGGTCATCGACGGCGCGATACTCGGTCGGCGGATCGGAAATGTAGCGGCGCTGGTCGATATAGGCGCCCTTCTGCAGGGCGCGCGCTTCGCGATAGGCCTTGGTCTGGGCTTCTGTCGTCTGGCGGCCGCCTTCGATGGCGGAGCTGGCGAGCGGCGAACGATAGCTCGGATTATCCGAATTCTCGTCGGCTTCCTTGACGAGACGCGTACGGGCTTCTTCCGGCGATTCAACCCACTGGGGATTATCCTTGTTCGCAACCGTTTCCTGCGGCTGAACGAGGGTTTCCTTCTGGCCCGGAGCGGGCATGACCAGCGTCGGGCGCGGCGTGTACTTCACGCCGGTGTTCTTGGGGCCGGGGCCTGTCAGCGAAACGGACTGGCCGAGGTCGTCGGCAAGCTGTTCCATGGCGGTCTTGTCGGTGCCGTAGGTCGGGCTGCTGGCGCAGCCGGACATCATGGAGCTTCCCGCCATAACAAGAGACAGGCAGGCGCCCAAACGGAACCAATGCGTCGCTAACATGAAAACCCTTCCCGCATGCCGGAATCAGTACTGCCCACCGGACAATCGTCCCCCTGACGCAAAAATCCGGCCATTTTCAGGCAGCTTTTACCGGATGAACGCCATAAAGGCAATTCACCCGGCAAATATCTTCAGCCACGGATGCCGAGTTCGCGCAGGGCCGCAGCGTCACGCGCCGAAACGTCGGGATAATCCGGATCGGAGCCGACATCAGTGGTGATGCGCCAGGAACGGGCGCATTTTACGCCTTCGGCCAGCGCCGGGACGACGGCAACTTCAGGCACTTCGCTCAAGCGGAAAGCATCAGCCGGGCCGGCGCTCGTCTCGATCGTGATGCCCGAGGTGATGCAGACTTCGCTGAAATCCTGCCCTTCCAGCGCCTTGCGGAGTTCCGCATCGGCGACATGGACGATAGGTGCCGCTTCCAGCGACGAGCCGATGCGCTTATCCTTACGCTCGATTTCGAGCGCGCCGGTCACGACGCTGCGGATCGCGCGGATCTTTTTCCACTTCTCGGCCAGCGCCTCGTTGCGCCATTCCTTGGCAACCGGGGCAAACTGCTCCAGATGCACAGAGACGGCTGAAGGATTGCGCGAGAGCCATGCCTCTTCCGTCGTAAATGGCAGCATCGGCGCAAGCCAGGTCACCATGCAATCGAAGATCGTGCGGATGACATAGAGGGCCGAACGGCGGCGAAGACTGGAGGGCGCATCGCAGTAGAGCGCGTCCTTACGAACGTCGAAATAGAAGGCCGAGAGCTCGACATTGGCGAAATCGATGAGCGCACGGGCGATCTTCTTGAAGTCGAAGGCGTCGTAGTTTTCGCGCACGAGCTGGTCGAGTTCGGAGAGGCGGTGCAGCATCAGCTGCTCCAGCTCCGGCAGATCGGCGAGCGCGATGACCTCACCCTTGTCATGCGCCAGCGTGCCGAGCATCCAGCGGATCGTGTTGCGCAGCTTGCGATAGGCATCGACATTGGTCTGGATAATCGTCTTGCCGACGCGCAGATCGTCGGCATAGTCCGAGGTCATGACCCAGAGGCGAAGGATATCGGCGCCGGCATCCTTCATCACTTCCTGAGGTGCTGTGACGTTGCCCTTCGACTTCGACATCTTCTCGCCCTTCTCGTCCATGGTGAAGCCATGGGTGAGGACGGTGTCATAAGGCGCACGGCCACGCGTCGCAGCCGATTCCAGCAGCGAGGAATGGAACCAGCCGCGATGCTGGTCGGAGCCTTCGAGGTAGAGATCGGCCGGCCATTTCAGGTCGGGGCGGTCTTCCAGCGTGAAGGTGTGCGTGGAGCCCGAGTCGAACCAGACGTCGAGGATATCCATGACCTGCGACCACTTGGCCGGGTCATGCTCGTTGCCGAGGAAGCGCTCCTTGGCGCCTTCGGCAAACCAGGCATCGGCGCCTTCGGCATCGAACGCGTCGAGGATGCGCTGGTTGACGGCATCGTCCTGCAGCACCTCGCCATGCTCGTCGACGAAGACGCAGATCGGCACGCCCCAGGCGCGCTGGCGGGAGAGAACCCAGTCCGGGCGCTGTTCGATCATGGCGCGCAGACGGTTCTGGCCGGCGGCCGGCACGAAGCGGGTGTCGTCGATCGCCTTCAGGGCACGGGTGCGCAGCGTCGTTCCGTCCGCGAGCGTCTTATCCATATAGACGAACCACTGCGGCGTGTTGCGGAAGATCACCGGCTTTTTGGAACGCCAGGAATGCGGATACTGATGCTTCAGGCGGCCGCGGGCAAAGAGCGCGTTGGCCTCGATCAGCGCCTTGATGACGCGGTCGTTGGCATCGCCCTTCTTACCGTTGTCGTCAATGACGCGCGCGCCTTCGAAGCCGGGCGCATCGGCGGTGTAGAAGCCGCCGTCGTCGACCGGGAACGGGATCTTGGTTTCGATGCCGCGTGCCTCGATCTCCCGGCCATGCGCCATCCAGACATCAAAGTCTTCGCGGCCGTGGCTCGGTGCGGTGTGGACGAAGCCCGTACCGGCATCGTCGGTGACGTGATCGCCATCGAGTAGCGGTACCAGGAATTCGTAGCCGCCACCGAGGCCCTTCAGCGGATGGGCGCAGGTGATGCCGGCGAGATCGGCGGCCGTGACATCAGCGAGACGCTTGTACTGCAGCTTCGCCTTGGCAAAGGATTCTTCGGCGAGCTTGTCGGCAAAGATCAGCTTTTCGCCCGGACGCGGGCCGAAATCGTTCTCGGCAGCCGTCACTTCGTAAAGGCCGTAGGAAACGCGCGAGGAATAGGCGATCGCCCGATTGCCGGGGATCGTCCAGGGCGTGGTCGTCCAGATGACGACGAAGGCGTCCTTGAGGACATCGGAGCCCTTCGCAACCGGGAACTTCACCCAGATCGTGTCGCTCTCATAGTCATGATACTCGACTTCGGCTTCCGCTAGCGCAGTGCGCTCGACGACCGACCACATGATCGGCTTGGAGCCGCGGTAGAGCTGACCGCTCCTGGCGATCTTCAAGAGTTCGCCGGCGATACGGCTTTCCGCGTGGAAGTTCATCGTCAGATAGGGGTTTTCGAAATCGCCGACGATGCCGAGGCGCTGGAACTCGCCGCCCTGGATGGCAATCCACTTTTCGGCATAGGCGCGGCATTCGCGGCGGAACTCGATCATCGCCGACGGCTCGCTCAGGTCAGGCTTGGCCTTGCCCTTGGCGCGATAGTTCTCTTCCTCGATCTTCCATTCGATCGGCAGGCCGTGGCAGTCCCAGCCGGGAACGTAATTGGAGTCGTAACCGCGCATCTGGAAGGAGCGGGTGATGACGTCCTTGAGGATCTTGTTCAGCGCGTGGCCGATATGGATGTTGCCGTTGGCATAGGGCGGGCCGTCGTGCAGGACGAACTTTTCCCGGCCGGCGGCGGAGGCGCGCAGCTTCTTGTAGAGGTCCATCTGCTGCCAGCGGGCAACAAGTTCCGGTTCCTTTTGCGGCAGGCCGGCGCGCATCGGAAAATCCGTTTCGGGCAGATAGAGGGTTTTCGAGTAATCGATCTTTTCGGCTGTGTCGGTCATGTGTGACAATCGTTTCTGGCGGCCCGGACAAGGGCGCGCGATATGAAATCTGTGGTGACGGAAAGCGCTCGCGCAAGCCAAGCGCCGAAAACCCGGACCTTCCGGCCGCTCAGCGCGCGCGGAAGACCGGGCCGATAATTCGTATCGAATGCGCCAGCCGGAATTTACTCATTGCGCCGGTTCATAGGCGCTTTTCGCTGGAAAAGGAAGAGGGATTTCAGTCTCCAGCCGCTGCGAAGATGCCGCGGCCGGACGCCTGTGGCTTGCTTTCTGCGGCACTCAGGCTCTTGCTATTCCCCTCGCCGGCGCGAGGAGATTGACGATGACGGCGACGATTTACTGCTCCCAATGCAAAAAATCCGCAGTCCCTGTCGAATTCCAGACTGCCCGAACGTCTTTGACTGGCAGGCATGGGAAATTCATCATGCCGATCAAACCCGCCCGCAAGGAGTGATGTGGATATGAGCAGTTCCTATCGTTGGGTAATCGTCGCAGCCGGCGCACTGATGACGTGCGTTGCTCTCGGCGCCATGTTTTCTCTCGCCATTTTCCAGCAACCGATCGCCGACGCGACCGGCTGGTCGCATGCCGGCATCGCCAGCGCGATGACGCTGAATTTCATCGTCATGGGCATAGGCGGCTTCTTCTGGGGCGCTGCCAGCGACCGATACGGACCACGTCCGGTGGTGCTGATCGGTGCCGTCATCCTCGGGCTGGCGCTGATGCTTGCCAGCCGCGCGGAAACGCTGCTGCAGTTCCAGCTGACCTATGGCGTGCTGGTCGGGCTCTCGGCCAGCGCCTTTTTCGCACCGATGATCGCCGCAACGACGGAGTGGTTCGACGAGAACCGCGGCCTTGCCGTCTCCCTGGTTTCGGCGGGCATGGGTGTTGCGCCGATGACGATCTCGCCCTTCGCGCGCTGGCTGATCACCGCCTATGAATGGCGCCCGGCGATGTTGATCATCGGCATCGGTGCACTCATCCTGATGATCCCAGCAGCACTTCTCGTACGTCGGCGGCCGTCGCCGCCGCAGGATATGCAGGAGGCCATCGTGTCAGCCGATGGCAGTGCCCCCAATCTCTGGAGGGTTTTCCGCTCGCCGCAGTTCATCGTGCTGGGGTTGACCTTCTTCGCCTGCTGTGCCGCCCATTCCGGACCGATCTTCCATATGGTGAGCTACGCAACGTTCTGTGGCGTCGCGCCGATGGCTGCCGTCAGCATCTACAGTGTCGAGGGTCTTGCCGGTCTCGGCGGACGCCTGCTCTATGGCACGCTGGCCGATCGGATCGGCGTGAAGCCGGTCATCATCGCAGGCCTGCTGGTGCAGGCGGCGGCCCTTGCAACCTATCTTGCCGTCAGCAAGCTCGGGGAGTTCTATGCACTCGCCGTCATCTTCGGCAGCGCCTATGGCGGCGTGATGCCGCTCTATGCCGTGCTGGCGCGTGAATATTTCGGCCCGCGCATCATCGGCACGGTCTTCGGGGCGGCGACAATGCTCTCAAGCCTCGGCATGGCCTTCGGCCCGCTGGTCGGCGGCTGGATCTACGACACCTATGCCAATTATTCCTGGCTTTTCATCGGCTCCGCCTTGGTCGGGCTCGGTGCGGCGGCGATCGCGCTCGCATTCCCGCCGCTGCCGCGACAGAAGGCGCAGCCCGCGCTTGGCGCGGCCTGAGCGGTTCTTCGTTTTTGCGCAATTCCGAACGCAAAACGCTCAGGCACTTTTGCTGGAATTGCTTAATCGAAACAGAGCTTCCGGTCGAGCTCGCCGAGCGGTCTCACACCTGATAGCAGTGCCCTCGCCTCCTCTTCGTCGCGCTTGATTTGCGCGACGAGCGGATCGAGCCCGTCGAACTTCAGTTCGGGGCGAAGATAGCCGAAGAAGGAGACCGAGCAGGTCTGGCCGTAGAGATCGCCGCTGAAATCGAAAAGATAGGTTTCGAGCAGCGGCGCACCGTTTTCCGTCACCGTCGGGCGGCGGCCATAGCTTGCCACTGCATCATAGAGCCTGCCGTTTTCGAGGCGGAAACGAACGGCGTAAATGCCGGCTGCAAGTTCCGCCTCCGGCGGCAGCTGCATATTGGCGGTCGGGAAGCCGAGCTGGCGGCCAAGCTTCTCGCCATCGATCACCTTCGCCTGCACCGTATAGTGATAGCCGAGCATGGCGGCGACCGAGGAGACATCGCCTTCCTTCAGGAGCGCACGGATATGGCTCGATGAGACGACGTCCGTGTTCTCGTCGCGGAATGCGTCGATCAGGGTGACGCCGAAACCATATTTGCTGCCAGCATCCATCAGGAAGGCAGGCCCGCCCTCACGGCCGCGGCCGAAATGGAAGTCGAAGCCGGTCACAACTTCGGACGCACCGAGCCAGTCCTTCAGGATGGAATGGATGAAATCATCCGCCGAGCGCTGCGAGAATTCGTAATTGAAGGGATATTCGATGACCGCGTTGAAGCCCAGCTCCTCCAGGATGCGGGCCTTGAAGGGCGCCGGCGTCAGGCGGAAGACCGGTGCATCCGGCTTGAAAACGGTGCGCGGATGCGGCTCGAAGGTCAAAACCAGGGCCGGAATGCCACGCTCCCTTGCAATATCGAGAGCCCGGTTCAGCACCGATTGATGACCGCGGTGGACGCCGTCGAAATTGCCGATGGCGATGACGCCGCCTTTCAGATGCTCGGGCAGCGGATCGCGGGTTTCATTGCGGTGAAAAACGGTCATCGGCTTCAATTCTCTTATGCGAGGCGCGGCATCCACCACTTGGGCGCAGCTTTTTCCCGTTCGAGATAGGCATGCAGGATCGCCTCATCGGTCTCACCGTTCAGCGTATATTCCTTCGCGTGGATCCCGCCGCTGATGTAAAGAAGGTCGAGGCCGTAATTCAAGGCGCCGCGAACATCCGTCGGCATGCCATCGCCGATCGCCAGCACGCGGTTAACAGGAAAATCGCCTCGGACTTCGCGGGCGGCGGCAAGTGTCGCCTCATAGATCGGCCGGTGCGGCTTGCCGGCGATACGGGTGGAGCCGCCGAGCTGCTCGTAATAGGCGGCCATGGCGCCGGCGCAGGGAATGATGCGATGACCGCGCTCGACGACAAGGTCGGGATTGGCGCAGATCATCGGCACGTTGCGGGCTTTGAAGTCCAGCAGCATGTCGGTGTAATCCTCCGGCTTCTGCGTCTCGTCGTCGAAGAAGCCGGTGCAGACAACCGAAGTAGCTTCGCCCGCGGCGGCGCGCTCGATGTCGAGGCCTTCAAGGATTGGGTTGTCACGCTCGGGGCCGAGCAGGAAGACTTCACGCGGGCCTTCGGCAATCAGCGCCCGGGTGACATCGCCCGAGGTGACGATGCGGTCATAAGCGCCATCGGGCACGCCGATCTGGCGCAGCTGCTCGACGACCTGCCAGGAAACGCGCGGCGAATTGGTGATGAGAACGACGGTCAGACCCGCGGCGCGGGCTGCCTGAAGCGCCTCACCGGCTTTGGGAAACGGATCGACGCCGTTATGAACGACGCCCCAGACATCGCAGAACACCGCGTCATATCGATCGGTGATCTCGGAGAAGTTCGCAATCCGCTTTGCCATTCCGCTTTCCTGCTTCGCTTTCAGTCACCGGTGACATTGCAAAGGCGGGCTTTAATGGCAAGGCATTTTCTGCGTCAGGCGAAGAACGCAGGAGGCTCAAAAGCTGGACTTGAGCAACGCCCGGTAACCACGCCGGACAAATCCCTGCCTGTCTCCACAATTCCGGCACAAAAATCCGTGATGGCTCTCCTTGACTCCTTCCGGAGCCATCCCTAAATGCACGGCGCTAGCACTCACGGGAGTTGAGTGCTAACATTCACCATGTGGACCACCCCGGTCCGCGAATGTCATTTGATCGAGGGATTAGACAATGGCAAGCACCAATTTCCGCCCCCTTCACGATCGCGTCGTTGTCCGTCGCGTTGAATCCGAAGAGAAGACCAAGGGCGGCATCATCATCCCGGATACCGCTAAGGAAAAGCCGCAGGAAGGCGAGATCGTCGCTGTCGGCTCCGGCGCTCGTGACGAGTCCGGCAAGGTCGTTGCACTCGACGTCAAGGCTGGCGACCGTGTTCTGTTCGGCAAGTGGTCGGGCACCGAAGTCAAGATCAACGGCGAAGACCTTCTGATCATGAAGGAAGCCGACATCATGGGCATCATCGGCTAATCAGCCGGTTGTCTTTCATCCGATATCGCTGACACCCCTTTTCAGGAGTTCTCAAAATGGCAGCTAAAGAAGTAAAATTCGGCCGCGGCGCGCGCGAAAAGATGCTGCGCGGCGTCGATATCCTCGCTGACGCAGTGAAGGTCACCCTCGGTCCGAAGGGCCGTAACGTCGTTATCGACAAGTCCTTCGGCGCTCCGCGCATCACCAAGGACGGTGTTTCTGTCGCCAAGGAAATCGAACTCGAAGACAAGTTCGAAAACATGGGCGCCCAGATGGTCCGCGAAGTTGCTTCGAAGACCAACGACGTCGCCGGCGACGGCACCACGACTGCAACGGTTCTCGCACAGGCCATCGTTCGCGAAGGCGCAAAGGCAGTTGCTGCCGGCATGAACCCGATGGACCTGAAGCGCGGTATCGACCTCGCTGTTGCTGAAGTCGTCAAGGATCTCCAGGCCAAGGCCAAGAAGATCAACACGTCGGAAGAAGTTGCCCAGGTCGGCACGATCTCCGCAAACGGCGAAAAGCAGATCGGTCTCGACATTGCTGAAGCAATGCAGAAGGTCGGCAACGAAGGCGTTATCACCGTCGAAGAAGCCAAGACCGCTGAAACCGAACTCGAAGTCGTCGAAGGCATGCAGTTCGACCGCGGCTACCTGAGCCCGTACTTCGTCACCAACCCGGAAAAGATGGTTGCTGACCTCGAAGACGCCTTTATCCTGCTGCACGAAAAGAAGCTCTCGAACCTGCAGTCCATGCTCCCGGTTCTCGAAGCTGTCGTTCAGACCGGCAAGCCGCTCCTCATCATCGCTGAAGACGTCGAAGGCGAAGCTCTTGCTACGCTCGTCGTCAACAAGCTGCGCGGCGGCCTGAAGATTGCTGCCGTCAAGGCTCCGGGCTTCGGCGATCGCCGCAAGGCCATGCTGGAAGACATCGCTATCCTCACGGGCGGCACTGTCATCTCCGAAGACCTCGGCATCAAGCTCGAGTCCGTCACCCTCGACATGCTCGGCCGCACCAAGAAGGTTTCGATCTCCAAGGAAAACACCACGATCGTCGACGGCGCCGGCGCCAAGTCCGACATCGAAGGCCGTGTTGCCCAGATTAAGGCCCAGATCGAAGAAACCTCCTCCGACTACGACCGCGAAAAGCTGCAGGAACGTCTTGCCAAGCTCGCTGGCGGTGTTGCCGTTATCCGCGTCGGCGGTTCGACGGAAGTTGAAGTGAAGGAAAAGAAGGACCGCATCGACGACGCCCTCAACGCGACGCGCGCTGCTGTTCAGGAAGGCATCGTACCGGGCGGCGGCGTCGCTCTGCTGCGCTCCTCCACGAAGATCAAGGCCAAGGGCGAAAACGACGACCAGGAAGCCGGCATCAACATCGTTCGCCGCGCTCTCCAGGCCCTCGTTCGCCAGATCGCTGAAAATGCAGGCGACGAAGCTTCGATCGTTGTCGGCAAGATCCTCGACAAGAACGAGGACAACTACGGCTACAACGCCCAGACCGGCGAATATGGCGACCTGATCCAGCTCGGCATCGTCGACCCGGTCAAGGTTGTCCGTACGGCCCTGCAGAACGCAGCTTCGGTTGCTTCGCTGCTGATCACCACGGAAGCCATGATCGCCGAGCTGCCGAAGAAGGATGCTCCGGCAATGCCGGGCGGCATGGGCGGCATGGGCGGTATGGACATGATGTAAGACCTTTGGGTCGTACATCTGAGCCATCCGGTTCAGTCTATGGAGGGCGGTCTTCGGACCGCCCTTTTTTATTCGGCCGATTCGGAAATACCCGGCGTTCGAACGTTTAAGCCGGTCACTGGAGCCCTCGCTTTTGGCTCGAAGCTTTCGCGAGGCTTGCGTGCCGCGCATTTTCCACTTCAGGGAAATTCGGTCGCCGCGCTGCCTAATTTGCGAAATTTGCATACTATGGCGCGAGTGGAACCGCTCCCACAATGCATAAATGAGATTTTTGGTCATAAAATTAGCGGATGACGCGCAAATTCATACAAATCCCAATCATAACGTCAGCCTAACGCCCCGGAAAAAGCCGTTGCCGTTTGCGCAAAAGTTCCTATAAATCCGCGCTGCAATTGACGTTCGCCCTGGAAGAATTCTCGCCGCAGACGAGAGACCGGACACGCCAAAGGCCATGCGTGAACATTCGGGCTTTCGAAGGTATCCGCGAACATACGAGATTAAATCTTGCGGGAGATATTCGAGCGGCGACCATCAAAGGCGCAGCCGAGCAACTGTTTTCGCAAGGTGAAAGCACAGGCATGATGCCTGGCGCTACGTGATCCTGTTTCTTTGTGTTTGCCGAGCGTGCGGCAGGGGAGCCGCACCCGAACTGGGGAACGCCTTGTTTAAGATCGCCAAAGCCAATGTTGCCGCACCCTTGATGCCCGGCTCGCTGGACTACAACAATCATAATCACGACATGTTGGCGCAGTTTTCCGTCTCCGAAAGCTGGATCGGAGACTTTTCGACCGGAGTCATCAGGCTCGGCGAGTGGAGCGCGATGCTGCATGGTCTCTTGGCGCAGGAATGCGGCCTGTTGAGCCTGGTACGCTGCTACGATGCCAAGGACCGCAACCACGTTCTGCAGCTCTTTGAACAGGCTGCGACGCTTTCCTCATCCTTCTGTTTTTCGACGACCATCATCATGCCGAACGGCTTTCGCCAGCCGCTCTTTTGCATGGGCGAATCCAACGGGCTGGAAGAAAAGTACAGCGGTAGCATGGTCGGCGTTTTCGTCTTCCCGCGCTTCAAGCTGGAAGGCGCGAGCCAGATCGCCAGCCGGCAGTAATTTGCCTGCATACCCTCAAAAGGCCGGTCCCGCGACCGGCCTTTTTTGGTTTAGCGCAATTCCGGACGCAAACCGCTGCGCACTTTTGCTGGGATTGCTCAGGCCGGCTTGACCGGAATGTTGAGGCCCTTCTCGCTCGCCGGGCGGGCGATGCAGCGCTGGAGCCAGTCCATGACGGCAGGGAACTTCGCATAGTCCAGCACCTCGCGGCCGCCATAAAAAATGTCGGCGCCGCGGATCCACGGGAAGGTGGTGATGTCGGCGATCGTGTATTCGTCACCCATGATCCACTGTCGGCCCTTCAGGCGGCTTTCCAGAACGCTGAGCAGGCGCTTCGCCTCGTCGCGGTAGCGCTCCACTGGGTAGGAATTGTTGGCGACCTTGTCGGCGGCGAATTTGTAGAAATGGCCGAACTGGCCGAACATCGGGCCAATGCCCGCCATCTGGAAAAAGACCCATTGGATGGTTTCATAGCGGCCTGCCGCATCAGCCGGGATCAGCTTGCCGGTCTTTTCCGCCAGGTAGAGCAGAATGGCGCCGGATTCGAAAAGGCCAATCGGCTTTCCGTCCGGGCCGTTGGGATCGATAATAGCGGGGATGCGACCATTCGGATTCAGCGATACAAATTCCGCCGTCTTCTGATCCGTCGTCGCGAAGGACACATAATGGGGCTCATAGGGCAGAGCGAGTTCCTCCAGCGCGACTGAAATCTTCACGCCATTCGGCGTCTGAAGCGAATAAAGCTGGATAATATCCGGATTTTTCGCCGGCCAGCGGCTGGTGATCGGAAATGCGGAAAGATCTGCCATCGGTTTCTCCTTGGGTGAGGCGGCGACCATAAAAGACAGCCGCCATACAAGGCAAGCGAACCGATCGTTTCATATTAGTGAACAAACTGTCCGCTGGCGTTTATCTTTCCTCAATGTCAGAAAAAGGCGAAATAGAGGGCAGCCGAGGTCCAACACGGTGCCGGGGCATCAAGACCTCAAAAGTCATTCAACGGAGCAATGTCCATGTCGAATACGAATAACGCCCTCATCCTTCTCGCCCGCATTCTTCTATCCTTCATGTTCATCCTTGCCGGCTTCGGCAAGGTAACGGATGCTGCCGGTACTGCGGGCATGATCGCCGGTGCCGGCCTTCCGGCGGCAACCCTCCTGGCCTATGTCGCAGGCCTCTTCGAACTGCTGGCCGGCCTTGCGGTTCTCACGGGCTTCCAGGTCCGCATTGTCGGCTGGCTGCTTGCCGGCTTCTGTGTCTTCACGGGCGTTGTCTTCCATCTGCCCTACGCAAGTGGCGCGGAACTCGTGAATATCCTCAACCAGATCATGGTCATGAAGAACATCACACTGGCCGGTGCGTACATCCTGCTCGCCACCGTCGGTGCCGGTGCCTATTCGATCGACGCACGCCGCAGCCCGCAGGCCGTCGCGGCCCGCTAATTCCATTTCCTCCCAAACACGAAAACCCGCCGTCTCTCCTGACGGCGGGTTTTGCATATTCAATAACGTGATCAGAGAACCGAGCGGACAGCCTCGACGATCGCGTTCACCGCAGGCGTATCGGCATGGGCGTCCTTGCGGGCGCGCACCAGGCAGGCTTCCGAGCGGAGGATGACGCCATCGGAGAGCACCTTGAGGTGATTGGCACGCAGCGTCGAACCGGTCGAGGTGATATCGACGATGATATCGGCCGAACCCGAGGCAGGAGCGCCCTCAGTGGCGCCCAGGCTCTCGACGATGCGGTAGAGCTGGATACCGTGCTGGCTGGAGAAGAACTGCTGGGTCAGTCGCCAGTATTTCGTGGCGATCGCCAGGCGGCGGCCATGACGGGCGCGGAAGTCGGCGGCAACGTCCACCAGATCGGCCATGGTATCGACATCCAGCCAGATTTCCGGCACGGCGACGACAACATCGGCATGGCCAAAGCCGAGCCGGGCGCAGAATTCGACCCGCCTGTCGGCTTCCGCCAGACCCTCGCGCACGAGATCCTCACCGGTGACGCCGAAATCGATCGAGCCGTTGCCGAGCTCGCGGGAAATTTCCGAGGCCGAGAGGAAGGCGATTTCCACATCGTCCCAGCCTTCGACGCGGCCGCGATAGGAGCGATCATTGCCGACGGCATAGATTTTCAGGCCGGCGCGTTCGAAGATCGCAGAGCAGTCGTCCTTCATGCGGCCCTTTGAGGGAAGCGCAATGGTGATCGTCATGCGGCTGCCCTTTCGGTTTCGATACGGTCGAGCCAGAGGGAGAAGCCGACGGCGGGAATACGATCCTTGGCGCCGAGGAAGGTCATCAGCCTGTCGAAACGGCCGCCACCTGCCAGAACCGCCGAGGAGCCCTCAACCATTACCTCGAAGACCAGGCCGGTGTAGTAATCAAGCGGGCGGCCGAAAGCAGCACGATATTCGATGAGCGAGAGATCGACGCCGGCATTGGAAAGCGCGGCGACACGGCCATCGAAACGGGAGAGCGCATTGCCGAGCTTCAGCCCGGCCGCATCGGCGAAATGCGAGAGTGCAGCCGATGCGTTGACCAGCGGCACGTTGAGCGACAGGAACTGTTCCAGTACCTGGAAGGCCGCGTCATCCAGCCGGGTTTCGGAGAGGACGAGCTTTTCCTTGAGCCGCCGGGCAATTTCCTGCGGCGAGCGGCTGGCATTGGTGGAATAGCCGGTCGCCTGCATCGTCTCATCGATATAGGCAACCAGCGCCGTCTCGTCGTCCTGGCCAACGAGGCCAGCGACCTTGTCGTCGAGGCCAGTCACGAATTGCGGGCTGACGAGGCTCGCCAGCAGGCTCTCCAGCTGGATCATGTTTCCGAAAGCGTGAATCAGCCGCTTCTGCCAGCCGAGCGGCAGGCCTAGCGCCTGCACCACGGCCTCAAAGACAGCCTGATCGCCAATCGTCACCGAAAGCGGCCGACCGGGCAGCAGGCGTGAGAGTATGCCGACGGCATCGCCGATCGCGCGGGCATCGGCGCTGGCGAGATTGATGTCGCCAAGATCTTCGATGCCTGCCTGATAGAATTCGTTGCTGCCGTCACGGCGCTGGCGAAAGACCTCACCGAGATAGGAATAGCGCTTCGGCGTACCGGTGGCGCTCTCGATATGGCGCAGACAGACGGGAATGGTGAATTCCGGGCGCAGGCAAAGGCTGGCGCCGGTTTCGCTTTCCGTCATGAAGATACGCCGGCGAAGATCTTCACCCGCGATATCGAGAAAGGGCTCGGCTGGCTGGATGACGGGTGTGTCGATGCGCTCCGCCTTGCGGGTGGAAAATTCGTCGAGAAGCTCGCCGGAGAATGCGGGGAGGTTGATCAGTGGCATTGGCTGGATCTCCCGCTTCTCCCCAGCGGGGAGAAGATGCCCGTCAGGGCAGATGAGGGGGATGAGGAGTGTAAACGACGAATGTCCTGAGCGGCGAGCGAAGGACAGGTTCCGATATGCCGCCTCCTCATCCGACCCTGCGGGCCACCTTCTCCCCGAGGGGAGAAGGGGAGATCCCCCTCAAACGTCGTCATCGTCATCACCGGGTTGAGCGGGGTCATATGGAATTTCGAAGCCGTCAGCAGCCCTCTTCCGGTCCTCCGCCTGAGCGGCGAGGATTTCTTTCACCTTGGCGACGAGACCGGTTTCCGCAACGGTTTCCTGTGCCACACGCGCTTCGCGCCAGGTCGTGTTGTCCTCGATCTCGCCGGAGAGCCGCTTGCCTTCGATCAGATCCTTGATCTGGACGACGCCCTGTGCACGCTCGTCGCCGCCCTGGATGATGGCGATCGGGCAGCCGCGGCGGTCGGCATACTTCAGCTGGTTGCCGAACTTCTTCCAGTTGCCCTGGAACATTTCAGCGCGGATGCCGGCTGAACGAAGCTCCTGCGTGAAGCGCTGGTAGCGGCCCATCGCCCCGACATCGCCGTCCATGACGGTGACGAGAACAGGCTCGATGATGTCCTGCTGGCCGAGCTTACCGAGGTTCTTCAGCGCCGTCATCAGGCGTGAGACGCCGATGGAAAAGCCGGTTGCCGGAACGGGCTGGCCCATGAAGCGGGAGACGAGACCGTCATAACGGCCGCCGCCGCCGACGGAACCGAAGACGACCTTTTCGCCCTTCTCGTTGGTGACGTCGAAGAGCAGCTCAGCTTCATAGACCGGGCCGGTATAATATTCGAGGCCGCGCACGACGGACGGATCGATCTTGATGCGGTCGGACCGATAGCCGGCGCTGGTGACGAGCGCGCCGATGAAATTCAGCTCCTCGACGCCTTCGACGCCCTTCTCAGTGCCGGCGACCAGTTCGGCCAGCTGGACAGCACTTTCTGCATAGTCCTTGATGCCGACGAAGAAGAGAACCTTCTCGATCTGGCTCTGGTCAAGGCCGGCGCCCTTTGTGAAGTCGCCGGACTCATCCTTGCGGCCGGGGCCAAGCAGCAGCGCCACACCTTCGGGGCCGAACTTGTCGAGCTTGTCGATGGCACGCAGCACATTGAGGCGCTGGCCGGCCTTGTCGTCGCCGCCGAGGCCGATCGCTTCGAGCACGCCATCCAGAACCTTACGGTTGTTGACGCGAATGACATAATCACCGCGCTTGATGCCGAGCGCTTCCAGCGTATCGGACATCATCATGCACATTTCGGCATCGGCCTGCACGCCCGGTGCACCAACCGTATCGGCATCGAACTGCATGAACTGGCGGAAACGGCCCGGACCCGGCTTCTCGTTGCGGAAAACGTAGCCGGCGCGATAGGTGCGGTAGGGAAGCTGGATCTCGTTGAAGTTTTCGGCAACATGACGGGCGAGCGGCGCCGTCAGGTCGTAACGCAGCGACATCCACTGCTCGTCATCGTCCTGCAGCGAGAAGACGCCCTCGTTCGGGCGGTCGCTGTCCGGCAGGAACTTGCCGAGCGCATCGGTATATTCAAGCAGCGGCGTTTCGACCGGATCGAAACCATAATGCTCGTAGACCTCGCGGATCTTCGCGGTCATTTCGTTGACGGCGCGGAGATCGGCTGCGGAGCGGTCGACAAAGCCGCGCGGAAGGCGGGCCTTGAGCTTTTGCGGTTTCTTCTGCTTGTCGTTCATTTCGGGGGATTTCCACATATGTGACAGTGGCGGTTTCCTAGCGGATTGGGCCGGGAGCGGCAAGGGCAAGGGTCTTGATATGGCGACCAGAATCGATGGAACGATGCGGAAAGGACCTGTCATCAGGATATAGCCATGATCGCGGAAGCGCTTCAGTATCTCGCCACAGCAGCGCTTACGGGCAGCGCGCACCGCCGCTTCGTGCGCTATTCGGTCAGTCTCTGGTCGCGCGCCGGCCGCTGCAGCCGGGATTGGGCGTCCCACGAGGCCAACAGCAAGGAGGCCATTTCCGCTGCAATATCAGGCCTGTCGCAGCGGCGGACCGCCGTCGTGCTCGGCTCCGGATTGCTCCGGGACGTGCCGATCGAGGATCTGGCTGGGAGCTTCGATACGGTGGTGCTCGTCGACCTCGTGCATCTGGCATCCGTGCGCCTGGGGCTGAAGGGCAAGCGTTATCGGAACGTGCGGCTGATCGAACGCGATCTCTCCGGTTATGACGACCTCAAGGCCGGGAAGGATGCGGAGCCGCTCGGCTTCCTGAGAAGCGTGCCTTATCTCGATTTCGTCGTGTCCGCCAACCTGCTCTCGCAGATCGGCCGGGGCGTCAAACGGCGATACGAGGCCGAAGCCTCTCCCGGAATGCCGGCGGATACAGTGGAGTGCTTGATCGCGGCCCATATTCAGGGGCTGGCAGACCTGCCCTGCCGGACCTGTCTGGTGACCGATATCTCCTACGCCGTTATTGATCTCACCGGCAAGGTGCATGAGGAAGCCGACCTGCTGCACGGTGTTAAACCACCTGATGGGAAAGCCAGCTGGGACTGGCCCGTCGCGCCATTCGGTGAGGAGAGCCGTGACTACACGATCGTGCACAAGGTCATTGCCGCCTTGTGAGGTCCTTGGCTTTTCGCCGGCACCTACCTATGTTTTTCCCATGCGCGCTTTCGCCCTCATGACGATGTTCTTCGGCTGGCTGGTCTACAGCACCATGTCCGCATGGGCGGGCTGTCCGACCTGCGCGTCGATGAATATGGCTGTTCAAGCCGAAGCCGGCACGGCCCATCTCCACACCGATGGCATGGGCACGGGTGGCATGATGTCGAAGAGTGGCATGGCCGCCAAAAACAATTCCGCCAAAGATCCTTGCGCCACTGGCGTCGCCCATACGCCGCTTTGCGCCGCCTGCATGATGGTGCCGCCGGCCGATTTCATTGCCGATGGCGGCAAGGCGGTTCTTGCATATCCGGCTCCTGCGCCCGACCGGGCATTGAGGGACAACAGGCCCGCACCGCAGGCGCCTCCTCCCCGCTTCATCTGACCAGCGCTTTGCAGAACGGCAGCGTTCGCTGCCATCGGAACCTATTGTCAGACAGAGGAAGGAATACTCATGTCTCTGAAAATTATCACCCTTTCCGCACTCGTCGCCTTTGCAGCGCCGGCCTTTGCCGAGGATATGTCTGATATGGACATGTCCAAGCACATGGGAGGCCATGGTCCATCCAGCCAGGCCTTCACAGAGGCCAATGACAGGATGCACAAGGACATGATGATCAAATTGAGCGGCGATACCGATGTGGATTTCGTCCGCAGCATGATCCCTCACCATCAGGGCGCGATCGACATGGCGAAGATCGAGCTGCAATACGGAAAGGATCCCGAGATCCGCAAGCTTGCCGAAAGCGTCATCAAGGCACAGGAGGCGGAAATCGCCGAAATGAATGCCTGGCTGAAGAAGCACGCCAAGTAAGCGGCGAGGAATGTGGGGCCGCCATCGAAACGGCGGCCCTTTTTGATCAGGCCTGTTTTATTGGGCCTTGGGCTCGAAATCGACGGGCCGGCGGCCGGCGGCCTGACGGGTAAGCATCCAGCCCGGATATTCTGGAGCGAGAGCACTGACCTCATCGAGCCGCTTGATCTCGTCGGCATCGAGCTTCAGCTTGACGGCGGCAAGGTTCTGGTCGAGCTGGTCGACACGCTTGGCACCGATGATGACGGTCGTCACGAAAGGCTTGGCAAGGATATAGGCGAGCGCCACGGTGGCGACGCTTACGCCATGCTTTTCGGCGATTTCGCGCATGACGGCGACGCAGGCCCAGGCCCGATCCTTATCGACAGGCGGGAAGTCGAAATTGGCGCGGCGGCCCTCACCATTGCCCGGTGCGCCCGGACCATACTTGCCCGAGAGCAGGCCGCCGGCGAGCGGCGACCAGACCATGAGGCCGAGCTTTTCTTCCTGCAGCAGCGGGACGATATCGCGTTCGAGATCACGGCCGGCAATCGAATAATAGGCCTGCACGGTCTCAAAACGGGCATAATCCTTGCGCTCGGAAATGCCGAGCGCTTTGGCGATGCGCCATGCCTGCCAGTTGGACACACCGACATACCGGACCAAGCCGCGGGAGACGAGATCGTCGAGGGCGCGCAGGGTCTCGTCGATCGGGGTGACCGGGTCGGTGGCATGGATCTGGTAGAGATCGATATGATCCGTCTGCAGGCGTTTGAGGCTCGCTTCGACGGAATCCATGATATGGCCGCGCGAGGCGCCGCGGTCGTTCGGCTTGTCGCCCATGACGCCATAGACCTTGGTGGCGATGACGACATCCTTGCGCGGTACGCCGAGGTTCTTCAGCGCCTGGCCGAGCAGCCGCTCGGATTCACCGAAGGAATAGACGTCTGCGGTATCGATGAAATTGACGCCGGCATCAAGCGAGCGCTGGACGATCTCATCCGCCGCCTTCTGATCGACATCGGCGATGGCGCCCCAAGGAGTACCTTCCTTGGCTTCACCGAAAGTCATGGTGCCAAGGCAGATTTCAGATACGAAAAGTCCGGTATTTCCGAGTTGATTATAACGCATGTCGAGAAATTCCCTTGTGTCTGCCGCAATAGGGGCTTGCGGACTGCTGAACTCTATTTTTTGATTATTGGCCTGCGCGTAACAGGCACAGCCGGGGCTGGCTGAAGGTGAGGCACTCTTCATGTAGGTCGCCAGCCCGCGTTTTTCAACGGAACACGGCACTGTGGAGACGCCCTTGTCTCGACACAGGCCGGGAATAGATTGCCGCCCTATATCGACAGGGCGTATTTCTAGAGGTGCGTATATGACCGCCCGACCATTGACGACGATCGGCTTCGATGCCGATGACACACTGTGGCAGAATGAACATTATTACAGGCTGACGGAAGAGCATTTTACCCGGCTTCTCGCCGATTTCGCCGAAGGCGCGAAGATTTCCGAGCGGCTTCTCGAAGCCGAAAAACGCAACCTCGCCCATTACGGTTTCGGCATCAAAGGCTTCACGCTGTCGATGATCGAAACGGCGATCGAGATCACCGAGGGCAAGGTGCCGGCGAGTGTGATCGCCAAAATCCTCGATACCGGACGCGACCTTCTGTCCCACCCGGTCGAGACCCTCCCCCATGTGCGCGACACGCTGGAAACGCTTGCCGGAAAATATCTGCTGGTGCTGATCACCAAGGGGGATCTCTTCGATCAGGAGCGCAAGCTCGCCCAATCCGGACTTGGCGACTATTTCGATGCTATCGAAATCGTCTCCGACAAGACGGCGGTCACCTACCGGCGCATCTTCTCCAAGGTCGGCGACGGGCCGGAGCGGGCGATGATGGTCGGCAATTCGCTGAAGTCCGATATCGTGCCGGCCATTGCCGCCGGCAGCTACGGCGTCTTCGTGCCCCATGAACTCACCTGGGTCCTGGAGCGGGTCGAGGAACCGAAGGACGCGCCGCGCTTCCGCAGGATCGTCCATCTCGGCGAACTGCACGGGCTGATCGACGGGTTACACTAAGCGACACTATTTCCGCTTCGGAAACAGCGACGGCTGCTCCTGCTGGGCAGGCGCCGGTTGCGTAGCCTGAGGAGCGGCGGCAAGCGGCTCGATCAGGATGCTGTAGGGCGCACCGAGCCCGCGCCGCGGCGAGACCTTGGAATAGTAAGGGCGCAGCAGCCAGGTGGCGTTTTCTTTGACTGTCGTCTCGTAGCTGGTGCCGTCCTCGTCCGTGCCGAAAAAGGCTTCGTCATCGGGTTTCGACAGATCGAAGATCGCGAGATAGGCGAATTTGCTCTTTGTCTCGAAGCTGATCTTCACATGCTGGCCGGCGCGCACGGGCAGCGTATAGACGTGGCTGTTGCCGAACTTGGTCCAACCCTTCAATTGCATGGTCACGGCGGGGAACTGCAGCTTTTCGATTTTCTCGCCCGGGTCGAGTTGCGGCGTCTGTGCAAGGGCTGCCGAGGCGGATAGGAAAAGTGTTGTGGCAAGCAAACGAAGCGATTTCATGGGCGCACCAATGCTGCCCGCATCGCCTCCACTTCAGCGCGGCAGAAGCAGCCTTCGAGATGATCGTTGACGAGACCCATAGCCTGCATGAAGGCATAAACTGTGGTCGGTCCGACAAAGGTCCAGCCGCGCTTCTTCAAATCCTTGGAAATCCTGACTGACGTGGCGGTGGTCGGATTGGCGACGATATGCTCGCGGTCGACGACTGCAGGCCGATCTTCCTGGCGCGGTTCATAGCTCCAGAAGTAGCGGGCGAGCGAGCCGAATTCGCTTCTGAGATCGATCGCGCGCCGCGCATTGTTGATGGTCGAGACGATCTTGCCGCGATGGCGGATGATGCCGGCATCGGCGAGACAGCGAGCGATATCCTCATCTCCGAAACGCGCCACCTTCTCGAAATCGAAACCGGCAAAAGCGGCGCGGAAATTCTCGCGCTTGCGCAGGATCGTCAGCCAGGAAAGACCTGATTGAAACCCTTCGAGGCAGATCTTCTCGAAGAGCCTGGTGTCATCGGTGACCGGCCTGCCCCACTCCTCATCGTGGTAGCGCAGATAGTCGGGCAGATTCGCATGCCAGTGACAGCGGCTCTTGCCGTCTTCGCCGATGATGATGCCGGTTTCGCTCATATTTTCTTCTCGTTTTGCGGCTGTGAAACCGGCTTTACCATTTGCAAACCTTCTTTCCAAACCGGACGGTAACCCTGACGAAAAGTTTATTCCGTCCGCCGCCTTTTCATGAATCCGCATTTACCATTCGCTGGCAAACGCAGTGGCAGCATGACCGCAGGCGGACAATTCCGCCAGCGCATTTTCGGCCATTTGTAGAGAGTTCGTCCGATGATGAAACCCCTTGTCCTTGCCGCAGCCATGCTCGGCATTTTGTCCACGGCCGCCCTTGCAGACGACCGCTACGCCTCCCGTCCACCCGTGGTGTTGAGCCCCGATCTTACCGCCCCCTGGATCAACCAGCTCGGCGGCGGCTCGGTTCGTCCTGTCGTCTACCAGCGGCCGGTCGTCTACCAGCAGCGCGGCCTTTTCCAGCAGCGCCGGACGTACATCCAGCGCGCGCCGCAGCCAACACCGCAGACCGTTTCGGCCATTCGCCCCGGCGTTCCCGTCATCCGCGGGCAGGTCGAGCCGCAGTTCCTGCCGCAGATCGTCGATTACGATACGAAGGAAAGGCCCGGCACGCTTATCATCGACACCAACAACCGCTTCCTCTATCTCGTCATGGATGATGGCAAGGCGCGCCGCTACGGCGTCGGCGTCGGCAAGCCCGGCTTCGAATGGGCGGGCGCCCACAAGATTACCCGCAAGTCGGAGTGGCCGGACTGGACCCCACCCTCCGAAATGGTGAGCCGCGAAGCCGCCAAGGGCCATTATCTTCCCGCCCGCATGGATGGCGGCCCGGAAAATCCGCTCGGCGCCCGCGCCATGTATCTCGGCTCCACGCTTTACCGCATTCATGGCACGAATGCGCCCTGGACGATCGGCAGCGCCGTCTCCTCCGGCTGTATCCGCATGCGTAACGAGGACGTGGTCGACCTTTACGATCGCGTCAATGTCGGCACCCGCGTCATCGTGATGTAAAGGCCAAATAACGCCAGCGGATGGCAAGAACAGCCGCCCGCTGGACAACAAAAAACCGTGTCCCTCACCTCTTCGACTTGAAATTCAAACCGATTTGACTAGCCTCTACGCGGTCTGAAGGAGAGGGTATCGAAAATGAAGCAGTTTTTTAGGCTCGCGGCGGCGGCTGCCGTTGCGTTGTCCTGTACAGTTGTGGCCGTCAGCGCGGAACCGGTCATGACGGCTACGGACGCCGTGCGTGGCGTCAAGCAGACCCGCGAGATCAAGCCGCAGTTCCGCAAGCGTGTCGTCCGTCTGGCCACCAGCGAAAAGCCTGGCACCATTATCGTCGACACCAACAACAAGTTTCTCTACCTCGTCGAAGGCAACAACCGCGCTACGCGCTACGGCATCGGCGTCGGCCGCGACGGCTTCGGCTGGTCGGGTGTCGTGACGGTCGGCCGAATGGCCGAATGGCCGAGCTGGACGCCACCGGCTGAAATGCGCGCCCGCGAGGCGCGTGCGGGTCACAATCTTCCCGCCGTTCAGCCCGGCGGCCCGGACAATCCGCTCGGCGCGCGCGCCATGTATCTCTACAAGGGCGGCCGCGACACGATCTTCCGCATTCACGGCACGAACCAGCCCTGGACAATCGGCCTCAACATGTCGTCAGGCTGCATCCGCATGATGAATAGCGACGTGACGCATCTTTACAACCGCGTCTCAGTCGGCACCAAGGTCATCGTCGTCGGCCCCGGCAACAAGCAAGGCAATGTCGCCTTCCAGGACAAGGGCATCGATATCCTGCGGACCATGTTTGGCGGCTGAGCAACACTTTTGGCAAAAATGAAGGCGCACTCGATGCGCCTTTTTGTTCTTTAAGATTGTGACACATGAATCTGCCAGAGACAGCGGCGACTGCCTAAAGACGAACATCGTCGCCAACGCGGTCAACGTCGGTATTTCCTACCACTGGTGATCCGGAGCAATTCCAGCAAAAGTGTGCAGCGGTCTTGCGTCCGGAATTGCGTCAAACAAACAGATAGAGCTGCGGGATTATTTGGTGCCGCAGCTCACCTTGCCTTCGACGACGAAGAAGCTTGTGCTGCCTTCGATCCGCAAAGCATAAGTGCCGCTGAAATTCGGCGAAGCCTTGCCATGCTCGCCGGCGAGAACCGCGAGATCCAGAGATTCGCTTTCAGCATCGGTACCTTCCGTCGTGAAAACTTCCAGACGCAGATCGCCATCACGCGACCAGCGGTTTGTCAAATCCTTCGATTCGAGGATCCGCTTGCCGAAGTTCTTGGATTTATTGACGTCCTTGAGCATCAGCGCGCCACGAAAATGGATCAGCGGGTGACCGCCTCCATCTTCAAAAGCGCTTTCGAGCGTGAAGCGCACATCCTTGTCGTCCGCAGAACAGAAATAGCGACTGTCGGCATGTGCCGCACCAGCCGCGCCGAGCAATACGGCAAGCACCATCAATCCACGCCACATAGCCAGAACTCCTGAATCGGCCAATGAATCGGTGCACTCAGGCTAGCGGCAAACCCCTTAATTTTTCAGGCACAGCACCACCATACGCCCAGTCCAGAAGCTCGACGGTGTGCAGGATCGGCGTGGCCGTGCCTGACCTGATCTGGGTGATGCAGCCGATATTGCCGGTGGCGATGATATCGGCCTTGGTCGCCTCGATGTTCTTGACCTTGCGGACCTTCAGGGCGGCGGAAATATCCGGCTGCAGGATGTTATAGGTGCCGGCCGAGCCGCAGCAGAGATGGCCCTCGGCCGGATCTCGAACGGTAAAACCGGCCGCCTTGAGCAGCTGCTTCGGCGCCGTAGTGATCTTCTGGCCATGCTGCATGGAACAGGCTGAATGATAGGCAACCGTGATGCCTTTCGGCGTGTGAGCGGGCAGTTCGAGGCCGGCCAGATATTCGGTGATGTCCTTGGCAAGCGCCGACACCCGCGCCGCCTTGCCGGCATAGGCGGGGTCGAGGCGCAGCATGTGACCGTAATCCTTGATCGTCGTGCCGCAGCCGGAGGCGGTGATGATGATCGCGTCGAGGCCGCCAGCTTCGATCTCGCGGGTCCAGACATCGACATTGACGCGGGCCGAGGCGAGAGCCCGTTCCTCGCGCCCCATATGATGGACGAGAGCGCCGCAGCAGGCTTCGTCCTCGGGAACGACCACCTCCACGCCCAATCGCGTCAGCAGCCGGATGGTCGCCTCGTTGATGGCGGGATCGAGAACGGGCTGCGCGCAGCCGGTGAGGATCGCGACACGGCCGCGGCGTTCGGCCTGCGGCTCATGCCGGCCAGGCCGGGCAAAAGGCGACGGCGCCGGAACGCTTGACGGCGCAAGCGCCAGCATGGCTGCAAAAGGCTTCAGCGCCTCGCCGCGCAGCACGCCAGCAAACGGACGGCCGATGCGGGCAAGCGCAAGGGCCGCGCGAAAGCGGCGGGGATAGGGCAGCACCGCCGCCAGAATGGCACGCGTCAGCCGGTTCATGACTGGCCGCTTATAGGTCTTCTCGATGTGAACCCGGGCATGGTCGACCAGATGCATGTAGTCGACGCCGGAGGGACAGGTCGTGGTACAGGCAAGGCAGGAAAGACAGCGGTCGATATGGGTGACGACCTCGGTATCGGCCGCACGGTCGTTCTCCAGCATGTCCTTGATGAGATAGATGCGCCCGCGCGGACTATCGAGCTCGTTGCCGAGGGTGACATAGGTCGGACAGGTGGCGGTGCAGAAACCGCAGTGGACGCATTTGCGCAGGATCTGCTCGGATTCGGCCACATGCGGATCGGCGAGCTGGGCGAGGGTGAAGTTGGTCTGCATTTACGCGAGCTCCGGCCGAGCGTGAAGGATGCGGAGCGGTGCCGCTTGCTCCCCCCTTCGCTCCGGCGGGGAGAAGGTGGCCGGAGGGTCGGATGAGGGGGCCACGCGGCACAGCTTTTGCTGCTCTTCCGCTTTCGCTGCGGGTGTAGCCCCCTCATCCGCCCTACGGCCACCTTCTCCCCGCCGGAGCGAAGGGGGAGCAAACGTTGCCATCGCGCAATCCATCGAACGTGGATAAGCCGGAACAAGCATCTCAGTCATCCCATCTTGCCCGGATTGAAGATTCCCGCCGGATCGAAGCTTTCCTTCACCCGGCGCGACAGCAGGGCCACACCCTCTTCTTCCGGATGAAAGGCAGGAACAGCGGCCCTTGCATTCGCCGTTGCTCGGAGCAGCGTCGCGTGACCGCCGCCGAGCGCCTTGACGAAACGGCGGAGGAGATCGGCCTCGGGATCGGCCTCCATGCGCATCCAGACGCGACCGCCCTGCCAGTCATAGAAGGCGTCGACCCCGGCTTCGAGCCGGAGCGCCGCCACCAGCTGATGACCGATGCTGGGTGCGACCGAGACGCGCCAGACGGGACGCTGCGTCCCATCGGCATAGGGCGCTACGTCGCGAATGCCCTGCCAAAGCTGCCGGCTGGCCGCCTGATCGAGCCTTCTCGCGTCGCCGAAAGAGGTCATCGCAGACAGAAGCTTGGCCACCCGCGGCTCCACCGAGCCCGGCAGGCCTTCAATACGCAGCACGGTTGCTTCTCCCTCCGGCAGTTTGCCGTCGAGGAATTTCCAGGTCACCGTCAAAGGCAGGTGGGCAGCACCCGAAACCTCCACCGGCAAAGCCATGGCCGCCGCCATGGCATTTGCGGCCTCGGCATCGTTGAGACCGGAGATGACGATGGTCTCCTCGGTCTTGGGGCGCGGCGGTACACGGAAAGTCACCTCGGTCAGGAAGCCGAGCGTGCCATGCGAGCCGGCGAGCAGCTTCACCAGATCGAGGCCCGTGACATTCTTCATAACCCGGCCACCTGCCTTGATGATCTCGCCTTTGCCGTTGACGAAGCGGATGCCGAGCAGGCTGTCACGAGCAGCCCCTGCCACGAAGCGGCGCGGCCCCGAGACATTGGCGGCGAAGACGCCGCCAATCGTCGGCTCGCCTGATGTGCCCATCAGGGCGCGGTGATCCATGGGCTCGAAGGCGAGCATCTGGCCGTTTTCGGCAAGGGCGGCCTCGACGTCTGCAAGCGACGTGCCCGCTTTCGCGGTCATTACCATCTCACCGGGATTATAGGCGACGATACCGGACAGGCCAGTCGAGCGCAGGCGATCCTCCGCATCGACCGCATTGCCGAAACCCGAGCGCGTATCGCCGCCACTGATGGCGAGCGCACGACCCTCTTGCGCATGTGCGCGGACGATCGCCGCGGCTTCTTCTTCGCTTGCAGGCACCAGATCGATCATGCGGCAGGACGCCCCTCGAGCGGGAAGACCTTGGAAGGGTTCAGCAGCCATTGCGGATCGAAGGCTGATCGCGCAGCCATCTGCTGGGCGAGATCGACATCGGAATATTGATGGCGCATGAGGTCGCGCTTTTCGATGCCGACACCGTGTTCGCCGGTCAGGCAGCCGCCGGCATCGACACAGAGCTTCAGGATATCGTTGCCGGCCGCTTCGGCCTTGGCGGCATCCTCGGGATCATTGGCATTGAAGAGGATCAGTGGGTGCATGTTGCCGTCGCCGGCGTGGAAGACATTGGCGACGCGCAGGCCGTAACCGGCGACGATCTCGGACGTCCGCTGCAGCACATGCGAAAGCTGGCTGAGTGGCACGGTACCATCCATGCAGATGTAATCGGCGATACGGCCGGTGGCGCCAAAGGCGGACTTGCGCCCTTTCCAGATCAGCGCCGCCTCGGTTGCGGACTGGCATTCGCGCACCGTCTTGACGCCGTGTTTGCGGGCGATGTCGACGATGCTTTTCAGCATGTCGTCCATTTCCGCCTCCGATCCCTCGACCTCGACGATCAGGAGCGCGCCGACATCGAGCGGATAACCGGCATGGGCGAAGGCTTCGCAGATCTCGATCGCCGGCTTGTCCATGAATTCGATGGCGACGGGAATGATGCCGGCGGCGATGACGTCGGCCACACAACGGCCTGCCTCTTCGGAGCTTTCGAAACCGAAAAGCACCGGTCGGGCCCCCTCCGGCTTGGCGATGAGGCGCACCGTCGCTTCGGTGACGATGCCGAGCTGGCCCTCATGACCGCAGACGAGGCCGAGCAGATCGTAACCCGCCGCATCCAGAGCCTTGCCGCCGAGCTCGATGACCGTGCCGTCAGTCAGCACCATCTTGACGCCGAGCAGGTTGTTGGTCGTGACACCATATTTCAGACAGTGGGCGCCGCCGGAATTCATGCCGATATTGCCGCCGATCGTGCAGGCAAGCTGCGAGCTCGGATCAGGCGCATAGAAGAAACCGTCCGCCGAGACGGCTTCGGAAATATTTAGATTGGTCACACCGGCCTGGACGACAGCGCAGCGATTGGCGAAATCGACTTCGAGGATGCGGTTCATCTTCGACAGGCCGAGCACGACGGCATCCTCCTGCGGGATGGCGCCGCCAGAGAGCGAGGTACCAGCGCCGCGCGGGACAACCGGAATGCCGTAACGATGACAGTATTTCATCACGGCCGCTACTTCCGCCGTCGAACGCGGCAAGGCAACGGCAAGCGGCAGGCGGCGGTAAGAAACGAAGGCATCCGTCTCGAATGGCACGAGTTCGCGCGCTTCGTGGATCAGGCATTCCGGCGGCAGGAGGTCGACGAGATCGGCAACAATTTCCTTGCGGCGCGCAAGAACTTGGGGGCGCGGAGCGAGGAACGAAATGGCGTCGGACATGGCGTTCTCCCTCGGCCAACAGGACGGAAACCGGTGACAAATCCTCCCTGTGACCGGTCCTTTCGGCTTAGCACTTTCCCGAAACCGGCGCAAATGTTAAGCACTTATGCCAAAAGGGAAAAAGTTGTAAAAGCTTATGACCAATCTGGGTGATCTCGAAATCTTTGCCAAGGTCGTTTCGACCGGCAGCATGTCGCTCGCCGGCCGCGCGCTCGGCTTTTCCCCTGCTGTGGTTTCCAAGCGCATCAAGCGGCTGGAGGACCGGCTCGGCACGCGGCTCCTGCAGCGCACGACGCGGCAGATTTCGCTCACCGAAGCCGGCCAGGGTTTCTACGACCGCGTCCTCGGCATTCTGGCGGGGCTGGAGGAAGCAGAATTCTATATTTCCGGCCGCTCGGCGCAGATGCACGGCACGCTGAAAATTTCCGCCCCCACTTCCTTCGGCCGCATGCATATCGCGCCCTATCTGAAAGCCTTCATGGAGGCGCATCCGGAGCTTGCGATCAATCTGGTGCTGACCGACGAGTTCAGCGATATCGTCGGCGGCGGCTTCGATCTCGCCATCCGGATCGCGGAGCTGACCGATTCCAGCCTTGTCGCTCGCCGGCTCGCGCCCGTGCGCCGCGTGCTCTGCGCCTCGCCTGATTATGTCGCTGCCCATGGCATGCCAAAACATATCGAAGAGTTGAAGCAGCACCGCTGTCTGCCGGCTCATAACAACGACGTCTGGCGACTGGACGGCCCGGATGGGGCCTTCAGCCTGCGGCCCGAGGGCATGCTGATTACCAATTCCAGTGAGGTGATCCGCGAAACGGTCATTGCCGGCCTCGGCATTGCGCTGCGCTCCACCTGGGATATCGGCGAGGAGCTGAAAAACGGCAAGCTCATGCAGGTGCTGCCGGCCTACGAGGGCTCACACAATGTGACCCTCTCCGCAGTCTACCCGAGCCGCCAGTTTTTGCCGGCCAAGGTTCGGCTGTTCATCGATTTTCTGGCCGAGCTTTACGGCCCGGTCCCCTACTGGGAGCGCTGAAGCGGGCGACTATCATGCCAGCCTCTCGATGACGAGGTCGAGCAGCGCCCTCAGCCGCGCCAGCCGCTTCATATCGCGGTGATAGCCAACCCAGGTATCGCGACCGGGCGGCGTCTCACCGAGATCGACGGGCTCGATCGCCGGGATGGCGTCGCCAAGCGGGCGCGGCAGGACGGCAAGGCCGGCGCCTCCGGCACAGAGGGTCGCCTGCACATCCCTGTTGTTGCTGCGCATGGCGATATCCGCCTTTGGCAACATCCGCTGCAGCCAGCCGACATCGGGCATGCCGCCGAAGGCCTCGTCCATGGTGACGAGCCGGGCACCTCTACCATCGCCCGCCTCAGGATGCGGCAGACCGCGACGGATATAGAGACCATAGTCGATATGCAGCAACTTGCGGGATATGACCTCGGTCTCGGTGAAAGGCGCGATCCGGAAGACGATATCGGCTTCGCGGCGTGAGAGGCTGAGAAGCCGGCTATCGGTCAGCAGTTCGATGATAACCTTGGGATAGGCAGCAGAGAACTCGGCAAGCACGGGTGAAAGAACATGGGCTCCGAACCAGTCCGACGAGGAGAGCCGCAGCAACCCGTCGAGTTGCCTGCTTTGGCCGGCGAGCTCGCGCTCCAGCCCGAGCGCTTCCTCTTCTATCCGCTCGGCATGGGCAAAGACGGTCGTGCCTTCATCCGTCAGGATGAAACCATCAGCGGTACGCTGGAAGAGCGTCTGGCCGAGCGAGATTTCGAGTGCACGCAGCCGCCGGCCCATGGTCGGCTGCGTCAGGCCGAGGCTGCGGGCGGCAGCACCCAGCGTTCCAAGCCGCGCAATGGCGAGGAAGAGTTTGAGATCGCTCCATTCCAAGGATTTAGCCTCAAACAAAAATGCATGATCTACATGCGTTATCTTTGATTTTCATTCAGAATTCAATGCGGCATTCTGCGTCCAACAGATCGAGGAGAAGCTCCATGAGCAGCATGAAAGCAGCGCTTGTCGAAGCGCAAAATGCCGAATTCACCATTGCCGATATTGCAAAGCCCGTCGCGGAAGCCGGTCAGATTCTCGTGCGCATCAAGGCCGCCGCGCTCAATCCGCTGGATCTGAAGATCCGGGCCGGCGAGGCGGCCCATGCACGCCATCCCCTGCCCGCCATTCTCGGCATCGACATGGCAGGGATCGTCGAGGCGGTTGGCCCTGGCGTGACCAGTTTTCGCGTCGGTGACGAAATCTATGGCATGACGGGTGGCGTCGGCGGGTTGCAGGGATCGCTGGCGGAATTTGCGGCCGTTGATGCCGATCTCGTTGCGCTGAAGCCGCGCAATCTCACCCTGCGCCAGGCGGCCGCCCTGCCGTTGATCGCCATCACCGCCTGGGAAGGTCTGAAAGAACGCACTCAGGTGAAGGCCGGGCAGAAGGTGCTGGTCATCGGTGGTGGTGGCGGCGTCGGTCATATCGCCGCGCAGATGGCAGTCGCTGCCGGTGCCGGGGTCTATGCCGTCGATAGCAGTTCGAAGGCCGAATACATCTTCAGTATTGGTGCAGCGCCGATCGACTATGCGAAGGAGACGACAGAGGATTTTGTCGCCCGGTATACCGACGGGAAAGGCTTCGACATCGTCTATGACACGATCGGCGGCAAGGGGCTTGATGCCGCCTTCCAGGCCGTCGCCAAGTTCGGCCATGTCGTCACCAGTCTGGGCTGGGGGACGCATTCGCTGGCGCCATTGTCGTTCAAGGGCGCGACCTATTCCGGCGTCTTCACGCTGGCGCCGCTGCTGACGGGCGAAGACCGCGCCCATCATGGCGAGATACTGAAGCAGATCGCATCGCGCGTCGAAGCCGGTGCGCTAATGCCGAATCTCGACCGGCGGCAATTTTCGCTTGGAGACGTGGGCGAGGCCTACCGGCTGCTCGAAAGCCGGCAGGCTGAAGGCAAGGTGGTCGTGAACATCTGACGATGCTCCCACAATTTCCGACGCGGAACCGCGACACGCTCTCGCTGGAGCTCTAGCGCGCCAGATCGAGATAGGCGCTCGCAACCATCGCATCGATATCCGCCGGAACCGGCACGATGCAGGATTCGGCGCCGACGCCACGCTTTGCGACCCGCTCCAGGCAGCGGGCCTGCAGGGTAAAGCCAAGGTCCATGGATTCCACGGAATTGCCAAGCGGACGCGGGCCGGCGAGGTTGGCCATATGACCGCCACCAAGAACGTGGAATGACCGGCCGTCCCTCAGGTGGAAAGTCTCGATAAAATCGGCCTCGTAGCGATCGATATCAACGACATCGGGATGGCTGCGGAAGGCGGGCACATCGATCTCATGCGGGAAATGTCCGCCGTTCATGAGGATTGCGCCGTCCTTGATCAGCGCCAGATCGGCGGCAGTCACGATGCCGGGGAAACCGGTGACGGTAGCGATCACGTCCGCCGAGCGGATCGCCTGTTCGTGGAGCGGCGTGACGAAACCATCGAGATGCGCCTCGAGGCTGATAACGGGATCGACATCGACGACGCTGACCGTGGAGAAAGCATTGCGGAAGGCGGCGGCCGTGCCCTTGCCGCAGGCGCCGTAACCGAAGACGGTCACGCGTTTGCCATTGGTGGAGCGGTTGGTGAAGCGCATGTAGCTTTCGAACAGGCTCTGGCCGACGGCGTGCTTGTTTTCTGCGAATTGCTTGATCGGGCTGTCGTTGATGACGAGGATCGGCATGGCGAGCTTCTCACGCATCGGCAGCAGGCGGGTTCGGCCGGATGTCGTTTCTTCCGTGCCGCCGAGCAAATTGGCGTAGGGCCTCTCGGCTGCAATGGCGAAGAGATCGCCGCCATTGTCCAGCAGGAGATCGGGCTTTTCGGCAAGGACAGCTTCGAGGCTCCGGTGATGGGCGACGGGATCGGTCGTCGGGGTTGCGAAGACGGTGATGCCCTGCGTGCGCAGGAATTCCACGGTTGCCGGCTGTGTACTGTTCAGATTGCCGGTGCAGATCAGGCGCGCCCCGCCAGCCCGCAGGGTCATCAGCAGAGCGACCGTCTTCGGCTCCAGATGGATGCCGGTACCGATCGAAAGACCGGCAAAGGGCCGCGTCTTTTCGAATTCCGCAGCCGTTGCCTTCAGCAGGCGGCAGCTATTGCCGATCCAGTCTATGCGTGTCGCAGGTTTTTCCATCTCATGCCCTTTCGTTCCCCTCTGTTCTAGCGAGGCAAAGATAGGGCGGGCATGGAGATATTTCTGATGAAAGGGCAGAAAAACTGCCCTTTCAGGAAGCGCCGCCCGAGCGCAGCAGCCAGTTGCGGAGCGCTGCGAAGGCCGACCGTTTCGCATCTGATGTTCGGCAGCAGAGGCTGTAACCGGCCGGCCGGCGGATGAAGCCGTAAGGGGCGGCCAGAATGCCGCGGTCGAGATCGTCCTCGATCGAGGCTTTCGGCGCCAGTGCAATGCCGAGACCGGCTCGGGCCGCACCCACCGCCAGAAGAAGATCCTCAAATTCCCGAAGACGGGAAAAGGCAACAGGCGGCGTGCCGCTTTCGGCAAACCATTCCGTCCAGAGTTTCGGCGCGCTGCGGCTGACAAGGATGTTTGATTGCGCCAAGGCCGCGACATCGCCTGCAAGCCCGGCAGCGATTGCAGGTGTTGCAACCGGGCCGAATTCATCCTCCATGAAACGTGTCTCGGTGATACCGGCAGAGGATCTGATCTCGCCGCCCATGATCACGGCATCGAAATCCGGATGTTGCGACAAGGGCTCGACTACCGTCATCGGCACGATATCGATCTCGATATCACCAAGGCTTGCCTGCATGTCGGCTGCTCGCGGCATCAGCCACCAGATGGCGAAAGCCGAGGGCACGCCAAGGCGGATACGCTGCCTGCCCGCCTCTTCGAATTCATCGGCGGCGCGTTTCAATATGGTCAGAGCAGCACCGGCGGCCTCGGCAAAGGCGCTTGCCTTTTCGGTCGCAACCAGCCTGCGCCCGTCACGCGAGAAGAGTTTGCTGCCGAGGTGATTTTCGAGTGTCGATATCTGCTGACGCACGGCGCCGCGCACCACACCCAACTCTTCGGCCGCCTTCAGAATGCTGCCGTGACGACAGACAGCTTCAAAGGCGCGGATCGCGTTGAGGGGCGGGAGTCGCATAGTTACCACATTGTAGAAAATGATGGTGGATCAGAAGATCTCGCCATTGAATGAAACACAAGGTCGGGCCATATTGTACAGCTGTGCAAGACGACGTATTCGAGACAGAAAATGGCGAGATTTCCGAACCTGCCTGACCTCGATTTTTCCTATGTACAGTGGATAAAATAGTTTTTCAGTTCGTTTTGCACGTATGGATCGCGCAAGCTTTTCATATCATACTAATATAATAACGACTCAGCTTAACGATCGTAAAGGTGACCCGACAATTGACCCTTCTTGCCCGCCTGGCTTCTGATGTGCAACTCATGTTTCGGCGTCCGCCGCGACAGCAGTATGCTGCGCTCTGTTATCGGGTCAAAAAGAAGACGGGCGAGCTCGAAGTTCTGCTGATGACCAGCCGCGATACCGGGCGGTGGGTAATCCCCAAGGGCTGGCCGATGAACCGCAAATGTGCCTATGAAGTTGCGGCACAGGAAGCCCTGGAAGAAGCTGGCGTCCGCGGCACGGTGGAGACCGAAACGCTCGGCCACTATACCTACCCAAAAGTTTTGCGCGACGGCATGAAGGTGATCTGCAAGGTTCAGGTCTATGCCCTCGAAGTGACTGGTGCGGCCAAGAATTTCAAAGAAAAGGGCGAGCGAACCGTCGAGTGGGTTTCCTGCGACGAAGCGGTCAAGCGCGTCCAGGAAGCTGAACTGCGCAACCTGTTCCTCGCCTTTAAACGGCGCATGGCCGAAAAGCTTTCCAGCGGTATTCCGAAACAAATTCCGGCAGAATAAGTCTTGCCATCTTGTGCGGCTAGAAAACGCAGCGCAAAAGCAGGACCTGGCCAGGAAACAGAATGCCGCAACGCAACCCCGTCCTTACGAAACGCACGCTTGATAAGGATCTCGACAAGCTCACCCATGTCGAGGATGCGGCCAAATATGTCTCGCGACGGCTGGTGGCACCGGGGCTTGGCTTGATCTTTCTCGGCCTCGCCATGCTTTTTGCCGGCGTCTACGTGTTCGACAGGCCCGGCGCAGTGCTGGTGATCGCAGCGGCGGCACTTGCTGCCTACATGGCCTTGAACATCGGCGCCAACGACGTGACCAACAATGTGGGCGCGGCCGTTGGAGCACGCGCCATCACAATGAAGCAGGCGCTGATCGTCGCCGCGATCTTCGAGGTGCTGGGCGCGACAATTGCCGGTGGCGAAGTCGTCAAGACGATTTCCTCCAGTATCGTCGATACGGTGCAGGTACCGCCGGCAACACTCGGCTGGATCATGATGGCGGCCCTCACGGCCGCCGCGCTCTGGATCAACCTCGCCACATGGATGAATGCGCCAGTTTCGACGACGCATGCGATCGTCGGCGCGGTGATCGGCGCCGGCGTGGGAGCGGTCGGATTCGAGCCTGTCAATTGGCGGGTCATGCTGGAAATCACCGTGAGCTGGGTGACCTCGCCGTTGATTGGCGGATTGATTGCCGCGGGGTTGCTCTACCTGGTCAAGACCCTCATCGTCTACCGCGAGGATAAGATCGCCGCCGCCAGACAATGGGTGCCCGTCATGATCGCCGTGATGGCCGGCGGTTTCATGGCCTATATGGTGCTCCAGCTCGCGCCACGGGGACGATATCCGTCTCTGACGATCCTCCTGATCGGCATCGGGATCGGTCTCGTCAGCTGGCTCGCGGCGCGGCCGGTCATCGTGCGGCAGGCAGAGAATCTCGAAAACCGTAACAGCTCGCTTCGCACACTGTTGCACTTTCCGCTGATCGGCTCGGCTGCCCTCCTCTCTTTCGCGCATGGTGCAAACGATGTCTCCAATGCGGTCGGCCCGCTTTCGGCGATCGTTCACTCGGCCGGTATTGCCGATAACAGCATGATCGGCCACCCGCCGCTCTGGGTGATGCTGATCGGCGCCCTTGGAATCTCGGTCGGCCTCCTGCTTTTCGGACCGCGCCTTATCCGGCTCGTCGGTGAGGAGATCACCAAGCTCAATCCGGCGCGCGCCTATTGCGTGGCGCTCTCGACCGCATTCACAGTCATCGTCGCCTCCTGGCTCGGCCTGCCGGTCAGTACCACCCATATCGCCGTCGGCTCGGTGTTCGGTGTCGGCTTTTTCCGCGAGTGGTACACGCGCAATTCGAAGCGCCGTATCGAATTCATACGCCGCAAGGCTGAAAGCTTCGAGATCGACGAGCCGGAGCCCAACGTTCATGAAGCCCGGCGGCGTTATCTGGTCCGCCGGTCGCATTTCATGACGATCGTCGGGGCGTGGGTCATTACCGTGCCGGTTTCGGCCGCGCTTGCAGCGGTCATTTATTGGGCTATGTTCGCGCTCTTCCTATGAGTCAGGATCTCAGAATGCGCGCCAACTTCCGCATGCAGCGGCTTTTCATCAATGCTCCCTTATCAAAAGATGCCGCCGTCGAGGCCAATTCGGAGCAGTTCAACTATCTCGCCAACGTGCTGCGCATGGAAGAGGGTACGGAAGTCCTGCTCTTTAACGGCCGCGACGGGGAGTGGAAGGCGAGCCTCTCCTTCCCGACCCGCAAGCGCATCCTGCTGACGGCGATCGAGGCAACCCGGCCGCAGCCCGCTCCTTCCGACCTTCATTATCTCTTTGCGCCGCTGAAGGTCGGCCGCATGGATTATCTGGTGCAGAAGGCAGTGGAAATGGGAGCCGGCCTGTTGCAGCCGGTCATGACCCAGCATGTACAGGGCAAGATCACCAATCTCGACAAGATCCGCGCCAATGTCACCGAAGCCGCGGAACAGTGTGGCATCCTCGGCATTCCCGATGTGGCCGAGCCCGTACGCCTTGCCGATCTGCTCGACCGCTGGCCTGCGGACCGGCGCATCATCTATTGCGATGAGGGCGACGCCGGCCAGAACCCGCTGCCGCGGCTCTCCAAAGTGACCGAACGGAAGATTGCGCTGCTGGTTGGCCCGGAAGGCGGCTTTTCGGAGGAGGAACGAACGCGCCTGCGCAGCCTCGATTTCGTGACCGCTATCCCCCTCGGGCCACGCATCCTGCGCGCCGATACGGCAGCGGTCGCGGCTATGGCAGTGATACAGGCTGCCATAGGCGACTGGAACTAACTGCCGAAGGCCGATTGCGCGGAAAGTGCTGCTATTTTTTTGATGACCTGTTGAAACAATTTCACTTGCAACTTAGCTGGCTTGGGCACTAATCACCCTTCCAATTGCCCCGGCCCCAGCGCCTTCGAATACAGGTACTTTCATGGCTCGCGATACTACCGACCAGACGCCGATCTCTTCGGTTCAGGAGCTGACTGACTATCTCGCCGCCGGCAACAAGCCGAAGGACCGGTTCCGCATCGGCACGGAACATGAGAAGTTCGTCTTCTTTCGCAAAGACAACAGCCCGGTTCCCTATTTCGGCGAAGCCAGTATTTCGGCGCTGCTGAAAGGCCTGCAGGCCAAGAGCGGCTGGGAGCCGATCACGGACGGCGACAACATCATCGGCCTTGGTGAGCAGAGCGGCATGGGCGCCATCTCGATCGAGCCCGGCGGCCAGTTCGAACTTTCGGGCGCGCCGCTCGAAAACATTCACCAGACCTGCAAGGAATCCAACCAGCATCTGGCGCAGGTGCGCGAGATCGCAGAGCCCATGGGCATCGGTTTCCTCGGCATCGGCGGCAGCCCGACATGGACCTATGCGGAAACGCCGCATATGCCGAAGTCGCGCTACGAGATCATGACCAGCTACATGCCCGACGTTGGCACCCGCGGGCTCGACATGATGTATCGCACCTGTACGATCCAGGTGAACCTCGATTTCTCCTCGGAAGACGACATGCGCCGCAAGATGCGTGTGTCGATGAAGCTGCAATCGCTGGCAACCGCGCTCTTTGCCTCCTCGCCCTTCACCGAAGGTAAGCCGAACGGTGCGCTTTCCTGGCGTGGCGATGTCTGGCGCGACGTGGACAACCAGCGTAGCGGCCTCCTGGACTTTACTTTCCGCGACGATTTCGGCTTCAAGGATTATGCCGAATGGGCGCTCGACGTGCCCATGTATTTCGTCATGCGCGACGGCCACTATCACCGGGCGACCCATGTCACCTTCCGCCAGTTCATGAACGGCGCGCTGAAGGGCGAGATCACTGCCTACGAGCCGACGATGGGCGACTGGACGAACCACCTTTCGACGCTCTTCCCCGACGTGCGCCTGAAGCGCTTCCTCGAAATGCGCGGTGCCGATGGCGGCCCGTGGCGGCGCATCTGTGCCCTGCCGGCGTTCTGGGTCGGCCTGCTCTATGATGACGCCGCTCTCCAGGCCGCCGACGAACTGACGAAGGACTGGGGCTTTGCCGAAGTGAATGCGCTGCGCAATGTGGTGCCGGACGAAGGCCTCAAGGCCGCGTTCCGCGGCCATGCGCTGATCGAGACGGCGCGCGAGGTCGTCAATATTTCCCGCGCCGGCCTCAAGGCGCGCAACAGGCTCAACGGCGACGGCGTCGATGAGAGCATTTTCCTGGCGCCGCTTGACGAGGTTCTGGCCAAGAAGGCGACGCTCGCCGAGGACCTGCTGGCACTCTATCACGGCCGCTGGAACGGCTCGGTCGAGCCGGTCTTCCAGGAATATCAATACTAAGAGGCGATTGGCCCCTTCCAAAAAGCCGTTTGCGCATTCCCATTTCGAGCTATAGTGGCACGAATATGCGCCGCGAATCTGGGAGAGGGACTTTCATGCTGCCGCTTTTCGACATGATGATGCAGGCGCAGAACGGGGCGGCGATGGATGCCGTTGCCAAGCAGTTCAATCTCGCACAGGAACAGGCGACGAAGGCGATGGCCGCGCTGATGCCGGCCTTTTCCGCCGGCCTGAAGCGCAGCACCAGCAACCCCTATGATTTCGTCGGCCTCATGCAGGCGGTGGCATCTGGCAATTATGCCAAATATTTCGAAGACATGAGCAAAGCCTTCACCCCCGAAGGCATTTCCGACGGCAATAACGTCCTTTCCCAGCTTTTCGGATCGAAGGAAGTCTCACGTGCCATTGCCGCACAGGCAGCGCAAATGACCGGCATCGGCCAGGAAATCTACAAGCAGATGCTGCCGGTCATGGCCGGCACGCTGATGGGCGGGCTCTTCAAGCAATCAACCGGTCAGATGGCTTCGCCGGTCAATCCTTTCGTCAATACCGCCATGGGCGAGACGATCCAGAAATGGCTTGAGAGTACCGGTTTTGCGCCGAAGCCGAAGGCGGCACCCGAACCCAGCATTTTCGATAATCCGTTCACCCAGGCCATGCAGTTGATGTTCAGCGTGCCGAAACCTGCGCCTCAGCCGCAACAACCCGTCAACCCTTTCCTCGACAATCCCTTCGCCAAGGCATTCCAGGATATGATGGCAGGGCTTCAGCAGCCGGCTGCAAAGGCTCCGGAGCCGCCGAAGGAAGAGCCAAAAGCCGAAAATGACAGCTATACCGAGATGCTGAATGCCATGTTCGACAGTGGTCTCGAAGTGCAGAAGAGCTATCAAAAGAGCCTCGAGGCGATCTTCGAGGCCTATCGACCCAGATCCGCGACCTCTCCCGAAGATCCCGCCCCCACAGGCCCCTCTACAACGGGCAAGAAATAAAAAAACCCGGAGATGGCTTGGGAAAGCCGATCACCGGGTTAAGCAGCAGGGCTATTGGCTATCACCCTGCGGGGAAACACGTGCGTTCAGTCCCTGTAGGGGCGCATGACCGCAATATGCCAGCGGCGCTTGGCCGCCTGCGTCAGATGCTCCGACGGATCTTCAAAGAAGGTCGAAGCCAGAAATGCGGAGGTGACATCGGCCCGTGTCAGGCCGATATCCCGCAACTGATTGTCATCGAGCTCATGCAGCCCGTTCACCTGCGAGCGATTGCGCACAATGCGAAGGGCGTTTGCCAGCGGCGCAAGGCCAGCCATAAGACGTTGCATGAACGTCGGGGCGAGCTTGCCGCAGTCGAGTTCTAGTGTCTGTTCATGAGTGCGCATCGAACTCTCCTTTCTTCGGGGCGCAGAACAGCCCACCCCGCCTGCGAGGTCGTGCAGGAAGGGCAAAGCTGGTCACAGGTTGGACAGGCAGGGTGTCTGTCCTTCACTTTGCTTGATTTGCATCCCGAAGATGCCAAAGACCTATTGATCAGTCCAACGAATGTTTCTAATGATTAACATCAGAGATCTTTATGGGTGGATGGGATCATGTCGGCGCCTCTTGATATCGACCAGTTGCAGACTTTCATCGCAATCGTGGACTCCGGCAGTTTCACCAAGGCTGCCGACAAGGTCTACAAGACACAGTCCGCCGTCTCGATGCAGATGCGGCGCCTGGAGGAACGCATCGGCAAGCAGCTCTTCATCAAGGACGGCCGCGGCAACCGGCTGACGGTCGAAGGCGAAAAGCTGCTCAATTACGCGCGCCGCATCATCCGCCTGAACAATGAGGCGATCGCCGCCTTCGACGACAACAGGCTGGAAGGCACGTTGCGCATCGGCACGCCCGACGACTATGCCGACCGCTATATGCCCGAGATCATCGGCCGCTTTGCCAAGACGCATCCGAATGTTGAGCTCTATATCGTCTGCGAACCTTCGGTCGATCTGGCCGAACGCATGCACAAGGGAGAGCTCGATATCGCGCTTGTCACCCACAATCCGCGCGAGCGCATTTCGGATGTGGTGCGGACGGAGCCGCTCTGCTGGGTGAGCTCCGCCAACCATCCGATCCGCGACGATGCGCCGGTGCCGCTTGCCGTTGGCCGGCGCGATTGCCAATGGCGCCAGCTCGCCTGCTCGGCACTCGATGCCGTGGGCCGTGAATATCAGGTCCTGTTCACGAGCTGGTCCTGCACCGTGGTCGCCTCCGCGGTGCTCGCCGGCATGGCAGTTTCGGTCATGCCGGAATCGGCGCTGCGGACAGGCATGAAGGTCTTGAGCCAGGCAGACGGCTTCCCGGCGCTGCCGCCGGTGCAGATCGGCATCATGAAGCGGCCCGGTGTCTCGCTGTCGCTGATGAACGCGATTACGGCCCATATCACCGCCTGCCTCGACAATATCACGCCGACCGTCATCGAAGATGGGCTGGAGCAGGATGGGAAGACAGGCTACGCCCGTCACTATCCACGGCTCAAGGCTGCGGCGAGCATGATGCCGAGCTGGTAGGGCGTCTCAAGCTGCCGAAGCGGACGTCGGAGCGAATAGGGAAGCGCGGATCACGCGCTTCCATTCCTCGAGGATGCGCTCGCCATCTTCGCTCAGCACCGCAAGGCGGATCGCCGCGCCGATCAGGTGGCTGAAAAGGTAAGTGCGCGCTTTCATCTGCTCATCGCAGAATTCCGGCGCCAGACGACGCACAGCCTCCTGGAGGATTTCGGCGACCTGGCCGCTATGCTCGATGTTCAGGCGCAGGAGATCCTGATCCGTCTCCGTGCCCATCCAGACGCCCAGATAGGCGGCATCGTTGCAGTATTCGGCATAATACCAGTCGATCATCGCCGAGATCAGGTCGAGCGCTTCGTCGAAGGACCGAACATCCGCGAACATTTCGGCCGTCTTCTGCTGGATCGCCTGCGCATGGCGGTCGAACAGCGCTTTGACGATCGCCGCCTTTTCCGGGAAATACTGATAGACCGAACCGATCGGAACTTTTGCGGCGATGGCTAGCTCGGTCATCCGCATGGCGCTGACGCCTTTTTCGGCGATGATGGTGGCTGCGGCGTTGAGGATGAGATCGAGCCGCTGGATGCTGCGCTCCTGTTTCGGCTTCCTGCGAAGAGCAATACGATCCGAAATGTCCGCGCCCATGTGGTTCCCATCTGTCTCGTTATTGAGCGGCGGAAGCGGTCTGTCATACCGGCGCTTCGGGCCGATATGACATGCAGGTATTCATCCGTCGTAAATGGAAATGGTCGGATTTTAGGCAATGGCAAGAGCCTACGGAAAACGGGGCGTTACGCCCCGTTTTGGCCTGTGTAAAAAGACCTCTTAACACTTCATTCAGCAAGGCCAGCTGAGCCGTGCCACCAAGCCTGTGCCGTCCTGCGGCACAATGCCGAAGCCTGGGTCAGGCGAGGTTCTGCTTCAGAAACTCGACCGTGCGGCCCCAGGCGAGATCGGCCGCCGCCTTGTCATAGCGGGCAGCGGACGTGTCGTTGTTGAAGGCGTGGTTGGCCCCCTCATAGACATAGATCTGAAATTTTTTACCATTCTCCTCGAGCGCCTTCTTGTACGCGTCGATGCCGGCATTGATGCGGTCATCAAGGCCGGCATAGTGGAGCAGCAATGCCGCCTTGATGTTGGGGACATCCATGGCTGGCGGCTGCGCACCGTAATAGGCCACGCCTGCCTTCAGTTCGGGCGATTTGACCGCGAGGTTGTTGACCGCGCCGCCGCCCCAGCAAAAGCCGATCGCGCCGACATTGCCGTTCGCAGCCTCGAGCTTGGAAAGATAGACGACGGTCGCCTCGCCGTTTGCGACGGTCGTGGCCGCATCAAGCTTGCCGAACATCTCACGTGCCTGATCCTCATTCTCAGGCGTGCCGCCCTGCGGCGAGAGGAAATCCGGCGCGAGTGCCACGAAGCCTTCGAGCGCCATGCGGCGGGCGACATCGCGGATATGCGGGTTGAGGCCGCGGTTCTCATGGATGACGATGACCGCGCCGAGCTTGCCGGACGCATTCTTCGGCTGCACCAGATAACCTTTCATGTCACCGCCGCTGCCGGGATAGGTAATATCCTGGCCGCTCAGGCGATCGTCGTTTTCGGCGACGACCTCGGCGGCCGCCTTGTTGGCGGCAAGCAGCGGCGCGATTGCCGCAGCCGCGGTTGCCGAGCCGGCAAGCTTCGTGAGCTTATCCATGAAGCTCCGGCGATCCAGCGTCAGATGCGTATATTCATCATAGGCATTGATCATTGCCTGCGTAATGACGGGCTTTTCCATGACAGACCTCCTCTGTTCCCACCCCATGCCCAATCGGCAAGGGGGAACATAGGTCAGCAGCCGATAACGCAGGAACAAAACTGTGTTACCGGCCTAGCTGGAGAAGATCGCCTGAATCAGGAGAACAGCATCCAGCCGGCGAGCCAGGCCCACATGGCCCCCAGCACAACAAAACCGGCGGCAAAGAGCGGGCTGCGATAGCGCAGGTCGTTGCTGGTGACATGCACATAGGCATGCGCATATCGCAGGGCGACGAAAAGCCAGGCAAGCACGACGGCCACCAGATTATCCGCCTCGGTGATATAAAGAAGAATGCTGCAGGCATAGAAGAGCACGGGCAGCTCGAACTGGTTAGCGAGGCTGTTCTTGACATAGAGACTTTCGACCGGTTCGTCGCGGTTTTCGCGATAGTCGGATTTCTTCATCCGGCCCTCCTGGACCACCTTGCGGCGGCGCAGGCCAAGCAGCCCATAGAGAATATAGACCAGCAGAACATGGGCAAGCAAAGGCCAGAACATCTCGAAGCCGGTCATCATTATTTCCTTCGTTTACGCGACTGCGCGACCAGTAACGGAAAGGCCGGATGGATGCCAGAGCCGAGACGGCCCGCCATGGAGCGGGCCGGCTTCAGGGTCAGACCTGGGCGATACCGCCGTCGACGAAGATCTCGGCGCCGGTGATGAAACTCGAATCTTCTGTCGCAAGGAAGAGAGCCGTTGCGGCGATTTCTTCCGGGCGGCCGACGCGACCCATCGGAACCTGCGACGCCATATAATCCAGCAAGCCTTGCTGCTGTGCCTTGTCCTGGCCCGCGAGTTCAACGAGGCCTGTCGTTTCTGTCGGACCAGGGCTCAGCGTGTTGATGCGGATGCCGCGGTCCTTCAGGTCGAGGATCCAGTTGCGGGAGAAGTTGCGGATCGCTGCCTTCGACGCGGCATAGACGCTGAAGGCCGGCGTGCCTGATGCCCCCGCCGTGGAACCGGTCAGGATGACAGAGGAACCATGCCCGAGCAGCGGCAGCGCCTTCTGCACCGTAAAGAGCACGCCCTTCACATTACGCCCGAAGGTATCGTCATACTGTTCTTCGGTGATGGCGCCGAGTGGAGCGAACGAACCGCCGCCGGCATTGACGAAGAGTACATCGATGCGGCCGGCTTCTGCCTTCACCTGTTCATAGAGGCGGTCGAGATCGGCAAGCTTTGCCGAGTCGGCCTGGACGCCGGTGACGTTGCCGCCGATTTCGGTAACGGCCGCATCAAGCATATCCTTTCTGCGACCGGTAATGAAGAGGCGCGCGCCTTCGGCTGCGAAACGCTTTGCGGTGGCCAGGCCGATGCCCGAGGTAGCGCCTGTGATAAGCGCGATCTTTCCATTCAGTCTGTTTGTCATTGTCGTCGTCTCCTGTTGTGTTCGACTGGATTGAAGATGTGGACGGGCCTTTCGTTTCTGAATAGAAAGAAATGAAAGATATCATTGCAGGAATGAAACGATGGGTTTTCCGGATTTCGAGGGTCTCGCCATGTTCGCAAAAGTGGCGGAGGAGCGTTCCTTCGCCCGCGCGGCCAAGACACTCGGGGTTTCCGTGCCGACGGCTTCGCGGGCGATCAGCCGGCTGGAGGACCGGCTCGGGGCGCGGCTCTTCAACCGCACCTCCCGGCAGCTGGCACTCACCGATTTCGGGCTGCGGCTCGTCGACCGCGCCCAGCGCATCTATGCCGAGGCGGAAGCGGCCGAGAATGCGGCGCGTGAACTTTCCAGCCAGCCGCGCGGGCTGATCCGCCTTGCCGTGCCGATGGTCTTCGGGCGGCAGTGGCTGGCGCCAATCCTGCCCGATTTCTTCGAACTCTACCCCGAAGTTTCGATCGACATGCATATGAGCGACGCCGTCGTCGATGTGGTTGGGGAAGGTTTCGATGCGGCGCTGCGCATCGCCGTCCTGCCCGATTCCTCGCTGGTGGCAAAGAGGCTGACGCCGGTCGCACCCTTCATTCTCGCGGCGCCCGCCTATCTCGAAAAATACGGCTGCCCGCGGCATCCCCGAGAACTCGCGGCGCATCATTGCCTCGGTTATGCCTACCGGCCGCGGCAGGATATCTGGCGTTTCAGCAACAAGGCAGGAGAAGAGGAAATCGTGGTGCCGACCGGGCCATTGCGCGCCACCAATTCGGAAGCCCTGATCCCCATGGCATTGCGTGGTCTCGGCATTGTCGAACTGCCGGAATTCATGGCTTACGAATATCTTGCCGACGGGCGCCTGAAAGCAATCCTCACCGACTGGACGCTGCCGAAAGGCGCCGTTTATTTCGTCACGCCATCGGCGCGTGCCCGGCCGGCAAAAGTGGAGGTGCTCGGCGATTTCCTTGCGGCAAGGCTCTCGCACCCTATCTGGCGCTGGCCGCGATAGGAATCAGCTCTCGCGCGATTGGTGAAGAAGCGCGCCGCGCACGATCAGGATGGCACAGACGGCAAGGCTGGCGAATTTCAACTTGGTCATCCACGGCAGGACCTGGGCAGCAAAGCCCGCGGCACCGCTGTCGCTGAAGGCAACGAGGCTCGAGATGTTTTCGCCGTAATCGGCAAAGCCGTAGAGGAAGGGCAGGATATAGGTGATCCGGCCCAGAAGACGCGGCGCCTGCTTGCCGCGCCATGTCTCGATCGGGCCTAGCCGCAGGAAGATCAGGAATAGAAGGGCTGTCAGCAGAGCCGGAAAGATGAGCTCCGGGCCGAGATACATGGCCCGGAGAATGCGGTTTGCCGTCTCGTTCTGATCGAGCAGCGTCTGCATGTGAAAGACGGCAGATACATCGTAACCGGAGAAATAGGTATCGAGCACCGCCTGGCCGGTCTCATGCTCGAAGGGCACGGTGTAGCCGAAGGTGGTCCAGCCGAGAACGACGAGGCAGAGGGCTGCGAGCAGCGCGATGATCCAGAGCGGAATTGCGCTGCCCGCTTTCATTGTCAGACGCCGACGCCCGGATAGTTCGGGCTTTCGCGGGTGATCGTCACATCATGCGGATGGCTTTCGCGCAGGCCGGCGCCGGAGATGCGCACGAAAGTAGCGCGGTCCTGGAACTCCTTGATGTCCTTGCCGCCGACATAACCCATGGCAGCCTTGAGACCACCTGCGAGCTGATGGAGGACGCCGGAGACCGGGCCCTTGTAGGGGACCTGGCCTTCGATGCCTTCGGGCACGAGCTTCAGCGTATCGCGCACTTCCGCCTGGAAGTAACGGTCTGCCGAGCCGCGCGCCATCGCGCCGACGGAACCCATGCCGCGATAGGCCTTGAAGGAGCGGCCCTGGTAAAGATAGACCTCGCCCGGGCTTTCATCGGTGCCGGCAAGCAACGAGCCAACCATGACGGCGGAAGCACCCGATGCGATTGCCTTGGCCACGTCGCCCGAGAACTTGATGCCGCCATCGGCAATGACAGGAATATCCTGATCCCTTGCAGCCTCGACTGCCGACATGATGGCGGCAAGCTGCGGGACGCCGACGCCGGCGACGATGCGCGTCGTGCAGATCGAACCCGGGCCGATACCGACCTTGACGGCGTCAGCACCGGCATCGATCAGCGCCTTGGTGCCATCATAGGTCGCGACATTGCCGGCCATGATGCGAACGGAGTTGGAAAGCTTCTTGACGCGGCCAACCGCTTCCAGAACGCGGGCGGAATGGCCGTGCGCCGTATCAACGACGAGCAGGTCGACGCCGGCATCGATCAGCCGCTCGGCACGCTCGAAACCATCGTCACCGACGCCGACGGCAGCAGCTGCCCGCAGGCGGCCTTGCGCATCCTTGGAGGCGTTCGGGTTCAGCTGCGCCTTCTCGATATCCTTGACGGTGATCAGACCGACGCAACGGCCCTCGCCATCAACGACCAGCAGCTTTTCGATGCGGTGGGAGTGCAGCAGGCGCTTGGCCTCCTGCTGGTCTACGCTTTCCTTGACCGTCACGAGATTTTCGCGGGTCATGAGTTCGTAGATTTTCTGCTTCGGGTCGGAGGCGAAACGGACGTCACGATTGGTGAGGATGCCGACGAGGCGGCCGGATTTTTCAACGACCGGAATGCCAGAGATGCCGTGCATCTTCATCAGCGCCAGCGCATCGGCAAGCGTTGCGTCCGGGCCGATCGTGACGGGATTGACGACCATTCCGCTTTCGAACTTCTTCACCTGACGAACCTGCTCGGCCTGCTCGACGGGGGTAAGGTTCTTGTGAATGACGCCAAGGCCGCCGGCCTGCGCCATCGCAATCGCCAGGCGGCCCTCGGTCACCGTATCCATCGCTGCTGATATGATCGGGATATTCAGCTCGAAGTCGGGCGCGAGGCGCGTTGCGACGCTCGTCTGGCCGGGGAGGACTTCGGAATGACCGGGTTGCAGCAGCACGTCATCGAAGGTGAGTGCGTCCAGTCCGGTTGGCGTTTCTATGATGCGAGCCATGGCCAAATTCCTTCAAGAAAGAAAAATGCAACCCACCCGGTACGAATCGTCCGCACCGGCGGTGTGCATGAGTTTATGGAAGTTGGCGAGGGCTGGTAACACGTCTATGACAGGAAGGAAATAGCAAAAGAGCCCGGCACGTGGCCGGGCTTGGCATGGGAGCCATGCAGATAAAGCGTACCGCATGTCGTTCTCGCAAAACCGCGACACACTTTTGCGCGACATGTTTTGTTTCACACATGCCGTTATCGCAAAACCGCTTCACACTTTTGCGCGACATGCTTGAGCTCAGATGTCGAACTGATAGGTCTTCGGCACGAAGCGATAACCGGTCTCCTGCGTCTCCACGAAACCGACCGCCGGGAACGGCATGTGATAGCCGAGGAAGGCGATCTTGTCGGTCGCGATCATGTCGAACACCTTCTTGCGGGTCGCTGCCGCCTGCGCCTTGTCCATGTCGAAGCGTACTTCCCAGTCCGGCCGCTGCAGCGACAGGATGTAATGGTTCGCCGTATCACCCGTCATGATCAGTCGCTTGCCCTCGGATTCGACGTGGAAGATCATGTGACCGGGCGTGTGGCCTGTCGCGAGCATGGCAGTCAGACCAGACGCGATGGTGTCGCCTTCCTTGACGAAGGTCGCCTTTTCGGCGAGCGGCACGACATTGGCGAGCACCGCCTTGTGGCCGCCTTCGGCAGGCGTGCCTTCCCGCGCCTTGTCCGACCAGAAATCATATTCGGCCTGGCCGATGACATAGCGGGCATTCTTGAAGGCCGGAGCACCACCTTCCATCAGACCACCAATATGGTCGCCGTGCAGGTGCGTCAGGGCTACGACGGTGACGTCGTCAGGCGAATAACCTGCCGCCTTCAGTCCGGCAATGAACTGGCCCAGGCCGCGTTCGCGGCCGGCTGCACCGAAGCCGGTATCGACGACGATGACATCGGAGCCCGTATCGACAACTGTTGGCGCATAGCTGTTTGCGAACTTGTCGATCGGCAAGAAATTGGCGGCGAGAAGCGCCTGGACGGTCTGCGGGTCCTGGTTGGAACCGAAGGTTTCATAGGGCCTTTCGAGCACGTTGAAACCGTCGCGGACGGCAGTGAATTTGATGGAGCCGAGCTTGAACTGATTGATCTGCGGCTGCGGGGTAACTTCCATATTGCCTGTTTCTCCAGTTGCGGCCGCATAGGCCGTTCTTCTCAGGATGACCGGCGCGGCGAGCAGACCGAGGCCTGCGGCAAAAAGGGTGCGGCGCTTTATTCCATGAAAAATCGTCATATATCCATCCTCGACACTGTGCGGTGTGTCCCCGCACGCCCCCGATATTCCAGCCGGATTTGATACAGGATTTCTGGCCCCGGCCGGGTAAGCATATGTCAATCTTGAGAGGCGAAAGTCTCGGGCAAGCCGTCTCACGCAGTCGTGATCCAAACGTGTAGCGGAAACCGATTGAGGGATTGGCACAGCCCATAACTGGGACTACACAGCACGGGCCTCCCAAGCCCCCTCCGCATCCATCAAGGCATTCGCCTATGAACCGCATCGTCCCGCTGATCCTTGCCGTTGCCCTCTTCATGGAACAGATGGACTCGACTGTGATCGCGACGGCCTTGCCGGCGATTGCGGCCGATCTGCATGTCGGACCGATCACGCTCAAACTGGCGCTGACCTCTTATATGGTGGCGCTTGCGGTGTTCATTCCGATCAGCGGCTGGATGGCGGATAGGTTCGGCGCAAAGAATATCTTCCGGCTGGCGATCTGTGTTTTCGTCGTCGGCTCCATCTTCTGCGCCTTCTCCTCCAATCTCATCGAATTTGTCTTTGCGCGCTTCCTGCAGGGCATGGGCGGCGCGATGATGACGCCTGTCGGGCGCCTCGTGCTGGTGCGGACGACGCAGAAGAGCGAACTGGTCTCAGCCATGGCGCTCTTGACGATCCCGGCCCTTGTCGGCCCGCTTGCCGGTCCGCCGCTCGGCGGCTTCATCACCACCTATTTCAGCTGGCACTGGATCTTCCTGATCAACGTGCCGGTCGGCGTCATCGGCGTTTGGCTCGCAACGATCTTCCTGCCGGAAATAGAGGCGACGGCGCCGCCGAAACTCGACTTCAACGGCTTCATCCTGACCAGCCTTGCGGCGGCAGGCGTCGTCTTCGGTCTCTCGGTCGTCAGCCTTCCGGCCCTGCCGCCGATCATCGGCGTCTCGGCCACGGCAATCGGCATCATCTGCGGCGTGCTCTATGTGCGCCACGCCAGGCGCTACCCAACGCCGATCCTCGACCTCAACCTGTTCAAGAATTCGACCTTCCGTGCATCGACGAGCGGCGGCACCTTGTTCCGCATCTGTGTCGGCGCCATGCCCTTTCTGACGCCGCTAATGCTGCAGCTCGGATTTGGCCTGACACCCTTTCAATCGGGCCTCATTACGTTTGCCGGCGCGATCGGCGCGATCACCACGAAGTTCATTGCGCGCCGCGTCTACAAGGCGATCGGCTTCCGCACCACGCTTCTGTGCGCCGGTGCGGTGACGACAGTCGTGACAGCCGTGACCGGCCTCTTCACGCCGGAAACGCCGCATCTCGTCATCATCGGCGTGCTGCTGCTCGGCGGCTTCTCCCGCTCCTTCATGTTCACCGGCGTCAATGCGCTGGCCTTTGCAGATATCGACGATGCGCAGGCAAGCCAGGCGACATCCATGGCCTCGGTGATGCAGCAGATCAGCCTGGCGCTCGGTGTTGCGCTTGCCGCCTCGATCCTGGAAACCTCGATCTATTTCCGCGGAGCCGAGCTGCAGGTCATCGATTTCCACATTGCCTTCTTCGTCATCGCCGGCCTGACCGTGATCGCAACCATTCCCTTTGCCCGCATGGCCAAGGACGCCGGGGCTTCCGTGTCCGGCCACCGCGCCAAGCGCGTGCCGCCGACGATCAACGCCGAGCAGGCTGTCAAATAAAGGGCGGTTCTTCGGCTTTCTCGCAGACAGCGCACAGCTTGTTGCCGTCGAGATCCCTGACATAGGCTGCGTAGAAATGTGCGTGATAGGAGCGCAAACCCGGCTCGCCTTCATCGACAGCGCCGGCAGCAAGCGCCGCTGCGTGAAAGGCATCGACTGCCGACCGCGTCTCCGCTTCGAAAGCCACCATGGAGCCGTTACCATTCGTCGCCCGGCGCCTGTTGAAAGGGGTTACGACCCAGAAGCGGCAGCGTGTGTCGCCATCGGCGGCATAGCCGATCTCCTCCTCCGAATGGCGCTGACGCCGGTAGCCGAGCACCGGCAGAACGGCATCATAGAAATGCCGGGCGCGATAAAGATCGTTGGTTCCGAGTGTAACGTAAAGAAGCATGGGATCGATGGTATCCAGTCCTGGGAAATCATCATCCGCAGGACTGGCGCAAAGATCAAGCGTCCTCGGGCTCCGACTCGGCCTTGCGGCCTTTGAAACCCTTCGCCAGGAGGAACATCTCGACCGATTCGGCACGAGATGAAGCAGGTTTGACGTGCACGACCTGGCGGAAATGCTGCTTCAGCATGGCGAGCAGATCCCGCTCGGTGCCGCCCTGGAAGGTTTTGGCCAGAAAATGCCCGCCCTCCCCCAGCACCTCGACGGCAAAATGCGCTGCGACCTCGCAGAGGTGCATAGTGCGCAGATGGTCGGTGCGGTGGTGGCCAGTCGTGGGGGCGGCCATATCCGAAATCACCAGATCGGGCGTGCCGCCGACGGCCTCCATCAGCTTCTCAGGAGCCGAGGGATCAAGGAAGTCCAGCTGGAGGATCTTGACGCCCGGAAGCTGGGCCATTTCCAGAAAGTCGATCGCGGCAACGCGGACATCCTCATCCGTCGATCCTGTCACCTTTGCGGCAATCTGCGACCAGCTGCCGGGGGCAGCACCGAGATCGATGATGCGCTTTGCGCCCTTCAGGATATGGTGCTTCTCATCGATCTCCAGCAGCTTGAAGGCTGCACGTGCACGATAGCCTTCGAGCTGGGCGCGCTGCACATAGGGATCGTTGATATGGCGCTGCAACCACTGGCGGGAGGAGGCCTTCAGCTTCTTTTTCTTGACGCGCTGGCCGAGCTTGCGGCCGATCGGTGCCTTGGTCATGCCTACCCCTTGTTTCCCCGCTGGCCGCGACGGTTGCGATGCCGCCGCCAGACGCCGTCATCGGCCATCATCTCGGTGAGAAGGCCTTCCCTCAACCCACGATCGGCAACACGCATGCGTGGGCTCGGCCAACGGCGGCGGATTGCTTCCAGAATGGCACAGCCCGCAAGTACCAGGTCGGCGCGATCCGGCCCGATGCAGGGATTGGCGGCGCGGCTTTCGAAATTCCAGGAGAGAAGCTTCGCCTGCATGGCGGAGACTTCATTATCCGACAGCCATATGCCATCGACCTTGCGGCGGTCGTAACGCGGCAGGTCGAGATGCACGCCGGCAAGCGTCGTCACCGTGCCCGAAGTGCCGATCAGATGGAAATCGCCGTCCTCGGTAAACTCGATCTCCGGGCAATCGAAATTCGACAGCATGCCCGCAACCTCGCTCACCATGCCCTCGAAAACATCGGGTGTCACATCGCGGCCGCCATGACGCTCCGAGAGGGTGACGACGCCGACGGGCAGCGAGGTCCAGTGGGTGATGTGATTGGCAAGGCGGGCGAAGCGGTTGTCGCCGATGCGGATGACGGCAATTTCCGAGGAACCGCCGCCGATATCGAAGAGGACGACGGAGCGTGCCTCGCGGCCGACCAGCGAGGAGCAGCCGGATACGGCAAGCCGCGCCTCGGTTTCGCGATCGATGATCTCGAGCTCCAGCCCGGTCTCGACCACGACGCGGTGCAGGAATTCCTCGCCGTTGGCCGCCTGGCGGCAGGCCTCGGTCGCAATCAGCCGCATGCGGCGGATCTCGCGGTTCCGGAGCTTGGAGGCGCAGATTCTGAGCGCATCGACCGCCCTCTCCATCGCCTCGTCGGACAGCCTGCCGCTGGCTGCAAGCCCTTCGCCGAGGCGCACGATACGGGAAAAGGCATCGACGACGCGAAACTGGCCGGGGCGCGTCGGCTGGGCGATCAGCAGGCGGCAATTGTTGGTGCCGAGATCGAGCGCGGCATAGAGTTCGTCCGGCCAGGGATGTTCGCGCACTGCCCGTTCATCTTCATGACCTGGCTGACGGCTCCTGCGATTTGCCGCTTCGGCATCCTGCAGCAAAGGGCGCGACGGCGCTTCAGCACGATGTTCGGTCCTTGCAGACGGCGGCGCCGGCACAGGAGCCAGCGGCCTGCCCTGCAGACCTCGCTTGCTGCGATGTTTGCGTCGGTTACGCCGGCTGGAGGGCGAATCACCATCGGGGCGCGGACCATGGCCGTGAGCGACGGCCTGAACCACAGGCGGCGACTGGATAGCAGTATCGGGCTGAGATGTGCCACGCCCGCCACGACGGCGGCGTTTCCGCTTGCGGGCCGGGCTTTCCGTGTCTTCCTTCGGGCGCGCTGCCTCGCCGGCATGGCCGGCAAGATCATGCGAAGCGGGATGAGCGGCGCTGCGGGATTGCCCGCCTCGCTTGCCCTTGCGGCGCCTGGACTTCTTGCCGTCCTTGCGCCCTGCCGCCGACGCCCCGTCAAATTGCGGCTTTGCGCCGCCTTCGGGGTCTTCCACGTTCGTTTTCCATCGCGCCGCGCAAGTCCAGAAAGGTATGCAGCAGGCGCTCATTCGATTTTTGCGTTGGCGCGACGATATCAGCGACCGGCGAAATCACCAAATTCTTTTTGATTCCGGATTTTAACCACCCGATTTTCACCCGCCGTAGAGGGATCGAATTTTTTCAAAACGGGTATTTGCATTCGGCGTCGTTTTGGTTATAAGCGCCGCACAGCAGCCAAGCCATGCTTCGGCAGCGCCTGCTGGGGAATAGTTCAATGGTAGAACGACGGACTCTGACTCCGTTAATCTTGGTTCGAGTCCAGGTTCCCCAGCCAATTCTCCCTAAAAGCCCTTAATTCCTTGATTTTTCAGTCGGGCCGGATACCGTTTTGGCATCTTGGCGACCTGCCCCTGCCCATCGACAGCGATTGGGGCGCGCCTGACATCAATCGTCGTGACGCGCTCGTAAAGGCTATTCGTCCTGATATCGGCGCCGAGATCATCCGCGAACCGCTGGGTGTCATCGGTGTCATACCCGAATTCGTAATAGCTGCCATTCGCCTGCAAATTTCGTAATCGCGATTACATAGTAAAATCACAGCCTTTACGACCACGATTACAAAATTACGAAAATTACGGCCTGTCTCAAACTCTCATGGGTATAGCCCACAGCCCCTGAAATACCGGCTGTCTCTCCACCTGAGTTCACCATTATCTGCGTAATTCCGTAATCGAAACAATAAATGCATGAAATCATTATAGAAATTCGATTACAAAATGTGTGTAAGCAATCGTAACCACCGTAAGCAATTCTGCCGGTCGGCGCAAAAGAAAACCGCCGGAAGGCTTGGCTCTCCGGGACCGTGCGCTCACACACTTCAGAAGACCCGTTCATCCTCTGCGGGCATGCTCGAACTCACTGCGACCATCCGCCCACTCGCCCAAGGCCTGCCGCCCACATTGCCGCACGAAGCCTCCTGCGCTTGCTGCGATCATCACCGCCGATCCAGAGGGCTGCGTGGTGAGATGAATCAGGGCTTCGACCTACCGCACGGTAGCAAAACCTCAACCTTCCGCCGGTAGAATCACCCCACGACTTGGAGACGGTTCGAGCCATGAAGACCTTTTCTGCCCTATTGCTGACAGCACTTCTTCTTCCGGCCGTGGCCCGGAGCGAGACGGCGCGGGGGAGCGAGACGGCCCCTGTCGAGACAGAATGGATGGGCGATGCCCGGCAGTGGTCGGTCGGGTTCGTCGGTGAGAAGCCGTCCTATTGCCGGCTGGTCTGGAACAACGAACTCGGCAAGACGGTCGAATTCCGCCAGAGCCTCGACAGCGTCATGTGGCTCGTTTCGAAGGATGGCTGGGACATTCCCGAGGGCACCACGACCAAGGTGACGCTCGTCGGATATTCCGGCACCAAGGCTGTTGCGGCCGAAGCCTTCGACAGCAAGACGCTTCGCATCCTGCCGGCAACCGAGAAGACGGGCGTGGCGCAGATCAAGAAGATGCTCAAGAATTCCTTTGTCGGCACGCCGGATATGGAGCTGGATTTTGCCGGAAATGAAGGACCTTGGGTGGTGCCCCTGTCGCGGCTGCAACAGATGTATACGACCTACATCAACTGCCTGAACCGCCTCGTCCCGGCCAATCAGGCCAGCCAGGTTTCGGACAAGACACAGCCGTTCTGAAGCGTGTCGCGATCTTTTAGATCGCTGCTACGCTTTAGCTCTTTGTTTTACGCACGTCGTTATCGCAAAACCGCTGAACACTTTTGCGCGATATGCTTTCGGTGCCCGCTTTCTGCGTCGCCACGCCGCAGCAGCGCGCCACAAATTCGGCCTGCGCCACAATGATCCTCACGGCCGTGCCGCTGCACTTGGTTCGTGCGGACAGTTGGATTGGTGTTCTTCCCATCTCAGGAGGCCCTTATGCAAAGGCTTCATATCGCAATTCTCGTGAGTGCCGCGGCAATCGCAGCCGCCGCGCTTACCGGCCCGGCTGTGGCCGAGAGCTTCGCCCACAAATCAACCGATACCCATGTGCTCGTCGTGCGATTACCCGATGGTTCGCTCGAACGCATTCGTTACGCCGGCGACCGACCGCCGCAAATCCGGTTCGACAATCAGCCGGATTCGGGCTTTTTCGATCCGTTCTGGCCTTCCGCTCCTTTCGCCGATCTGGACCTGATATCCGCGGCGATGGACCGCGAGGCTGCTGCGATGATGCAACAGGCCGACAGCATGATGCAGGCATCGCCGGGCAATCTGACTGATGTCGGCCTCAACAGGCTGCCGGCCGGCATGCAGGGCTATTCGATGGTTTCGACCATGTCCGGCAACGGCGTCTGCACCCGCAGCGTCCGTTACTTCAGCAGCGCTGACGGCAAGCCGCATGTCGAGAGCAGCACGTCCGGGAATTGCTCACCCGCAACGGCGGTGGGCGCGCCGTTGCCAGCCAAGGCGCCGCCGAGGCGAGCCCTGAAGCCGAAAACCTCCGGTGTCATCGAGGTCAACGCCCGGCCGCCGGCAACGGATGGCAGCGTATCACAGGCAAATCTTTGGCTTGCGAGCGCGGTGAACTGATGGATTACAGCCCCGTATCGTCAGTTTGCAGTCAGACGGAAATCTTGCTCCTGACAGCATCGGCGATCTCGGTCATGCGGTCGACAGGTGCATGGCCAATGAGCATGAAAGCGTGGGTGGCGTTCGCCCAATAGACGACATTCATGCCCTTGCGGCCTTCGATATCGGGGGCCTTGGGGCCGCCGTCGGAGGTGACGATGCAGAGCGCCATGGGACCGGTTTCGGGATCCAGATAGGCGATCTGGGCAAGCGGCTTGCCATCATATTGCAGGATCTGGGCGCGCTTGAAATCGATATCCGGCAGGGCAACCTGTTCCGGCGAGAGTTGCAGGCCGAGGTTTCCGTCAAGACTGGCGAGCTGCGCTGCCTGCACATCTCTGGGCGGAACGGGACCGGCGAGCGTTTCCGGCGTATAGAGCGAGATATATTCGGCAACGACGGCGCGCCATTCGCTGTTTTCATCCTTGCCCGAGAGCCTCGCCCCGACACCGATCATGGCGCGGTCGACGGCGATGCCGGCAACGACCGAAGCAGCAAGCGCGCCGAGAAAGCCGCGACGGCTCACGAAGGCAGCCGGTCTTGCGGGCTGGGCGGCGGGAATGGCCGACAGCATGGCTTCGAGCTTTGCCCGCGGAGCGGCATCGAGCAGCGGCGCGAAGGCTTGCCTGTAGGACAGGCTTGCACGCGCCAGGAATTCCAGCCGTTCGGCGACAGCCTCGTCGGCATCGATCATAGCCTCGATGCGGGCAGCCTCTTCGGCGCTCACTTCACCATCGATAAAAGCGGTCAGTTCCTCGTCGGAGGGCATTCTGTGCTTCGTGCTCATTCAAATCCCCCTGCCGATACGGTTTCGGAGAGCTTCGCGCGGGCGGCTGCCAGCCGGCTCATCACGGTGCCGATCGGGACATCCATGACGGAGGCGACCTCGCGATAGGAAAGCCCTTCCACATAGGCGAGGAAAACCGCCGATCGCTGCGCGTCGGGCAGCGCATTCACCTGTTTCAAGACCTGGTTCGCCATGACATGCGTTTCGGTGTCGCGGGCGCCATCGAAACTCAGCGTCTCGTCGGCATCGACGAAGCCTTGTCCCTGGCGGACGCGGCGGGCACGGATCTCATTCAGCCAGATCGAATGCAGGATCGAAAACAGCCAGCGGTCAAGCCGCGTGCCTGCTATAAACTGATCAGCCCGCTCCAGCGCGCGAACACAGGTCGCCTGTACGAGATCGTCGGCCACATCACGCTGGTGCGAAAGAACGAGGCCATAGCGCCACAGACGGGCGAGGTGTTCCGTCAGGCCGCTCCTGATATCTGCTTCGCTCGCGATGGCCGCCTCCGCGCGTATTGGCTGTTTCGGAACCGCCGGCCGGGCCGGCGATTCAGTTCTGGCGCGACTATAGGCAGGAAATGTGGTGTGCGCGACCGACATCCGGAAATACCCTTCAATCAACCCTATCTCTCCTTGCCTCACGCAGGTGTGCAGCTTTGTTTCACGCAATTCCGGACGCAAAACCGCTGCACACTTTTGCTGGAATTGCTTTAGATCTTCGACGGATCGAGGATGGCAGCGTTGAGATCCTGATATTCCTCGCAGCCGGTGCCGCAGATCGCCTTGATGGTGGTCAGCTGCTCCTTGGCGAGGTCGAGCTCGCCCTTGATGACATAGGCTTCGCCGAGATATTCGCGGACCTTGGCATATTGCGGATCGAGCTTCACCGACTGCAGATAGTAGGAGATGCCCTCATCCGTGCGGCCGAGCTTGCGGGTGGCGTAACCGCGATAGTTCAGCCATTCGGCATTGTTCTTGTCCTGGACCGTGTCGAGCATGGCGAGCGCTTCTTCATAGCGGCCGGCCTTGGCGAGCGAGTAAGCGTAATCGGTACGGTTTTCGTCCGTCACGTTGGCGCTCTGCTGCTTGACGCATTTCTTTGCCTTCTTGTCGTAGATCTCGCCCTTCTTGCAGACCGGCATGGTGCTGCTGTCGTCGCCGATCGCGAAGACGGGACCGGAGAAGACAGAAGCGGCAATGCAGCTGCCGAGCACGAGGGAAGCGATGCGGAAGGTCTTTGTCGTCATGGGATAACTCCTCGGAAAATGACGTTGCGAGGAGTGAACACCGCTGCCGGCTGCTTTATTCGGCCGTCTTCAGAATTTTTCCGATCACTGCTTCGTGAATAGCGGCATGTCGAATAAACTCCCCAGCCAACGTGTTTTCCCCTGGTTCCGCCGGGAACGACAAGGAGAATATTGTGTTGCAATCCGTCAGACTCTTAAGTCTCGTCACCGCAGTGCCAGACCATATCATCCCCCAGAGCCAGGCTGCCGAGGCCTCGGCCCGGCTGTTTGCCGACCGCTTCAAGGAGTTCCGCCACCTCGCGCGCGTCTTCGAGAATGCCGGCATCCAAAAGCGTCATGCCGCCCGCCCCCTCTCCTGGTTCGAAGAAACGCATGGCTGGCAGGACAGGATGGAGGCCTATGAAGAGGTCGCCGGTGCGCTGTTCGTTGCAACGGCAAAGCGCGCGCTTGATCAGGCCGGGCTGACTGTCGATCAGGTCGATTGCGTGGTAACGGTCTCCTCCACCGGTATTACCACGCCCAGCCTCGATGCGCGGCTCGCCGGCCGGCTCGGGTTTCGCGCGGATATCGAGCGTGTACCCGTCTTCGGTCTCGGCTGCGCTGCCGGCGTTTCCGGTTTCGGCATCGCCTCGCGGCTGGCGCGCAGCCGCCCGGGTGCCGTGGTACTCTTCGTCGCCATAGAGCTTTGCACACTCGCCTTCCGTCTGGACGAGCTGACGAAGCCGAACATCATCGCCACCGCCCTCTTCGGCGATGGGGCTGCAGCCTGCGTGCTGCGATCAGGCGAAGGCGGTATGGCAGAGGTGGAATCGGCCGGTGATCACCTGTTTCCCGATACGCTCGATATCATGGGCTGGAAGATCGACGATACCGGGCTCGGCATCCTGCTGGCGCAGGGACTACCGCCCTTTGCAGAGAAGGAACTCGGCCCGGCAATCGATGGCATCCTGGCGCGCAGCGGGCTAAAGCGCGGCGATATCGACCGCTTCATCTGTCACCCCGGCGGCACCAAGGTGCTGACGGCAATGGAAAGCGCGCTTTCCATGGAGACCGATGCGCTCGACATCGAGCGGTCGGTGCTTGCAGATTACGGCAATATGTCCTCGCCGACGGTGCTCTTCGTTCTGGAGCGCGCTATCAGCAGAGGCCTGCCTGACCGGGCGGCGATGATCGCCATGGGGCCGGGCTTTACGGCAAGCTGCGTGACATTGCGGAGGGTCGCATGATGTGGCCTTCCATCGCACTGCTGACCTTCGTGACCGCCCAGCGGCTCTCGGAACTGGTTATCGCGCGCCGCAACACGATGGCGCTCTTTGCAAGGGGCGCGCGCGAGATCGCGCCCGATCATTACCCCTATATGGTGGCGCTCCATACGGGCTGGCTCGTCGGGCTCTGGATGCTGGCGACGGGACAGCAGATCCAGCTCTTCTGGTTCTGTGTTTTCATGCTGCTGCAAGTGCTGCGACTATGGGTGCTGGCGACGCTGGGGGGACGCTGGACGACCCGTATCATCATCCTGCCCGGTGCGCCGCTCGTCGAAGGCGGCCCCTACCGCTTCTTCAAACATCCGAACTATATGATCGTCATCGGCGAGATCGCCGCCCTGCCCCTTGCCTTCGGCATGCCGCTTTATGCGCTCGTCTTTTCGCTCCTCAATGCGGCCGTCCTGACTGTTCGCATCAGGGCCGAAAATGCCGCACTCAAAAGCGCAATGATTTTGAAATGAAATGCGATTTTTCGTTTGCGCCGCAGCATTGAGATGGGCATTTTAGGCTCTAAAACACAGCGGAATGCAGGGGAAAATGACGAAAAACGCAATCGTGCTCGGCGCCGGCATCGTCGGGGTTTCGACGGCCATTCATCTTCAACGCCGCGGCTGGCAGGTTACACTCATCGACCGCAAGGAGCCGGGTAACGAAACCTCCTTCGGCAATGCCGGCCTGATCCAGCGCGAAGGCGTCATGCCCTACGGTTTTCCCCAGCAGCTCAGCCTGCTGCTGCGCTATGCGCTGAACAACCGCATCGATGCGCATTATCACCTGAAGGCGCTGCCGAGCCAGCTTGCCTTCCTCGCTCGCTACTGGTGGAACTCCAATCCGAAACGGCACGAAATGATCACCAAGGCCTATGCGCCGCTGATCGAGAATTCGATCACCGAGCACAAGGACCTGATCGAGGCGTCACATGCCGAGGCTCTGATCCGCAGGGATGGCTGGATGAAAATCTTCCGCACCGAGGCCAAGCGTGACGAGGCCTTTGAGGAAGCTGCCCTCTGGAAGGATCAGTTCGGCGTCAGCTATGAGAGCCTGAATTCGGCCGATATCGCTCGACTGGAGCCGAATATCACGGGCAATTTTGTCGGGGGCCTTCGCTGGATCGACCCCTGGTCGGTGCTCGATCCGCATGCGCTGACGCGTGCCTACCGCACCTATTTCGAAAGCCTCGGCGGCCGGTTCGTGACCGGGGATGCAGCCTCGCTCGGGCAGGCCGGCTCAGGCTGGAAGATCATGACGGCGGAAGGCTCGCTGGAGGCCGACGATGCCGTGATGGCGCTCGGCCCCTGGGCAGCGGTTGCGACGCGCCGTCTCGGCTATTCCTTCCCGCTTGGCGTCAAGCGCGGCTATCACATGCATTACGGGGTGCAGGGCAATGCAGTGCTCAACAACTGGACGCTCGATTCCGAGCGCGGCTATTTCCTGGCGCCGATGAACCGGGGCGTGCGGCTGACGACCGGTGCCGAGTTCGCGACACTGGATGCGCCGAAGACGCCGGTGCAGCTAGACCGGGCCGAAGCGGTGGCGCGAACGATATTTCCATTGGGTGAGAGACTGGATCCGGAACCATGGATGGGTGCGCGGCCCTGCACGCCTGACATGATGCCCATCATCGGCAAGGCGCCGCGCCATCAAGGCCTGTGGTTTGCCTTCGGCCATGCCCATCACGGGCTGACACTCGGGCCGGTGACGGGACGCGTGCTGGCGGAACTGATGAGCGGCGAAACGCCGTTCATCAATATCTCGGCCTATTCGCCCAGCCGGTTCAACCCTTAGAGCCTTTCCTGGCTAGATTGCAGCATTCTGCCGGAGCAGGTTTTCGTCAGGGCAAAGGCGATTGGCGAAGGGCATACCCCTTGGTACGTCCGAGCCGATCGCCTTTGATATGGCGGAAAGATGCCCGGCCCTAGCTGGTTTGCAAGCAAACCACCGGGGTTGGCTGAAACGGGCCGCCTGATCGACCGGCCGGCTTGGCCGTAGATCTGGCTACGACGCGCGCCAGCCGGTCGACCATCCGACTCCGTTTGAGCCAACAGAATGCTGTAATCTAGCCAGGAAAGGCTCTAACACCGAGAGCGGCGAGAGCTTTCAGGGCTTTCGACGCGATATCGTCGATTGTGTCGTCGATATCGACGGTGACGACACCGGGCTCGCCGGTCGGCACTTCCAGCGTCTGCAGCTGGCTTTCCAAGAGCGAGGTCGGCATGAAATGCCCCTTGCGGTGACCCATGCGCTCGGTCAGCAGTTCTTTCGAACCTTCGAGATAGACGAAATAGAGGTCGCCGCCGGCAGCGGTTCGCAGGCGATCGCGGTAGCTGCGCTTCAGCGCCGAGCAGGAGACGATGATGCCCTCGCCTTTTGTAAGCGACGCCTTCATCTCCTTGCCGATCCGGTCGAGCCAGGGCACGCGGTCCTCATCGGAGAGCGGAATGCCCCTCGACATTTTCTCGACATTGGCGGCGGGATGCAGCGCATCGCCTTCGACGAACGGCAGGCCGAGGCCTGCCGCTATCTTTTCGCCGATCGAAGATTTGCCGGAACCGCTGACGCCCATGACGATGATTGCATGGAGAGTTCCGTTATTTTCGGTCATCGCTCATCTCGGTCATCGTTGCAGCGTGAGATATCTACGGCCCGACTAGGCCGCAGAGACGGCAGCGGCCTTGCGTGCAAGACGTGCCTTGATCGTATCGACATCCGCCCGCGGCGTCGCTGCAAACAGGGTCTTTGTATAGTTGTGCTGCGGATCGTTGAAAACCTGCTCCCGTGTGCCGTATTCGACTGCCTCGCCGAAATACATCACCATGACGTCGTCTGCCATGTAGCGAACGACCGAAAGGTCGTGGCTGATGAAGACGTAGGTCAGGTTCAGTTCGTCCTGCAGGTCGGCGAGCAGGTTGAGCACCTGCGCCTGCACCGACAGGTCGAGTGCGGAGACCGGCTCGTCGAGAACCAGAAGCCGCGGCTTCAGCATCAGTGCGCGGGCGATGGCGATACGCTGGCGCTGGCCGCCCGAGAACATGTGCGGAAAGCGGTTGAAGTGAACGTCCTGCAGGCCGACCTTCTTCAGCATCGCCATTGCCAGGTCGCGCCGCTCAGCAACCGGCGTGTTGGTGTTGATGATCAGCGGTTCCATCAGGATGTCGCCGATCTTCTTGCGCGGGTTCAGCGATCCGTAGGGATTCTGGAAGACGATCTGGACCTTGCGGCGGATTTCCGGCGTGAGGTCACCCTGGAAGATATCGACCCTCTTGCCATCGATGAAAAGCTCGCCTGCCGTGGCAGGGTCGATCATCGTTATGATGCGCGCAAGCGTGGACTTGCCGCAGCCGCTTTCGCCGACGATCGCCAGCGTCTTGCCCTCTTCCACGCTGAAGCTCACGCCCTTGACGGCATGGACGGTTCGCGCCTTCTTGAACATGCCGCCCGGCAGGTAATAGTCGCGGACGATGTTCTTTCCTTCGAGAACTGGCGTCATCAGGCCGCTCCCTCCACAGTCTTGTTCGGATTGAAAAGCTCGCCGATGGTCGGCAGCCGGTCGCCCGTCGCGTTTTCCGGAAGCGCTGCGAGCAGTGCCCGCGTGTAATCGCTCTTCGGCGTTTCGAAGAGCGACAGCACGTCGGCCTCTTCCATCTTGCGGCCCTTGTACTGAACGATCACCCGGTCGGCCGTTTCAGCGACCACGCCCATATTGTGAGTGATCATGATCAGGCCCATGCGATGTTCGGTCTGCAGGCGCATCAGGAGATCGAGGATCTGCTTCTGGATGGTCACGTCGAGTGCGGTCGTCGGCTCGTCGGCGATCAGGAGCTTCGGGTTGCAGGCAATCGCGATAGCGATCATGACGCGCTGGCACTGACCGCCCGACATCTGATGCGGGAAGTGGCCGAGCCGCTCGGCAGGATCGGGAATGCCGACCGCCTGGAAAAGCTCGATCGCGCGCTTGCGCCGCGCCGCCTTGTCGAGACCGAGGTGAATTCTCAGCACCTCTTCGATCTGGAAGCCCACGGTGAAGCAGGGATTGAGGCTCGCGATCGGCTCCTGGAAGATCATCGACATATCCTTGCCGATGATTTCGCGCCGCTTGGCGCCGGACATGCCGAGCAGGTTCTGGCCGTCAAAGACCATCTTGTCGGCCGTCACCTTTGCCGTCCAGGGCAGAAGGCCCATGGCAGCGAGCATCGAGACCGATTTGCCGGAGCCGGATTCGCCGACGATCGCCAGAACCTCACCCGCGTCGACCTTCAGCGAAACGCCATCGACGGCACGGAAAGGACCGGTCGAAGTCTGAAATTCGACGACGAGATTTTCAATTTCGAGAAGCGCCATCTCAGGACCTCTTCATCTTGGGGTCGAGCGCATCACGCAGGCCGTCGCCCATCAGGTTGATGGCGAGAACGGTGATGAGAATCGCAAGACCCGGAAATGTAACAACCCACCAGGCGCGCGATATGAACTCGCGGGATTCCGCAAGCATCGTGCCCCATTCAGGTGTCGGCGGCTGAGCGCCCATGCCGAGGAAGCCGAGGGCGGCTGCATCGAGGATAGCGGCGGAGAAGGCAAGGGTTGCCTGGACGATCAGCGGTCCGAGGCAGTTCGGCAGGATCGTCTTGAACATCAGCCGGAAGGTGCCGGCGCCGGCGACGCGGGAGGCCACGACATATTCCTTTTCACGCTCGCCCATTACGGCGGCGCGTGTCAGGCGCACGAAATGCGGCTGGTTGACGATCGAGATCGCAATCATGGCATTGAGCAGGCCGGGACCGAGCACCGCGACGAGCACGAGGGCCAGAAGCAGCGACGGGAAGGCCAGGATGATATCCATGAGGCGCATGATGACGATATCGACGCGGCCACGGAAATAGCCGGCAACGAGGCCGATCAGCACGCCCGCGACCACCGACAGCGTGACGACCACGACACCGATGAACAGCGAAAACCGTGCGCCGAAGATCAGGCGCGAAAGGATATCGCGACCGACGGCATCCGTTCCGAGCGGATAGGAGAAGCTGCCGCCATCCATCCAGAAGGGGACGGACAGGAGAAGCTGGCGGTTCTGCTCGGTCGGCGCATGCGGCGAGACGAGCGGTGCGAAGATCGCCATCAGAAGGATGACGAGGAAAACGAAGAGACCGATGACGGCGCCCTTGTTTCGCGAGAAATAGTACCAGAATTCCGTAAGGGCGGAGGGCTGGTCGGATTTTGCAGTAGCCGTGCTCATGGACCGCTCCTAGTGCCTGATACGCGGATTGATGAAGCCGTAGGTCAGGTCAACGATCAGGTTCACCAGCATGATAATGCCGGCGATCAGGAGAAGACCGCCCTGAACGACTGCATAGTCGCGCTTGAAGACCGCATCGACCATCCACTTGCCGATGCCCGGCCAGGAGAAGATCGTTTCGGTCAGGATGGCGCCCGCCAACAGCACGCCGACCTGCAGGCCGATCGTGGTGATAACAGGGATCATGGCGTTTCTGAGCGCATGAATACCGACGACACGCAGCGGCGCCAGACCCTTGGAGCGGGCCGTGCGCACATAATCCTCGCCCAGCACTTCGAGCATCGCCGAGCGTGTCTGGCGGGCGATAACTGCAAGCGGGATGGTGGCAAGCACCACGGTCGGCAGAATGAGATAGCTGACGGCCGATGAGAATGCGCCCTTCTGGCCGGAGAGAAGACTGTCGATCAGCATGAAGCCGGTGACGGGTTTGAAGAAATACATCAGCGAGATGCGGCCGGAAACCGGCGTCCAGCCGAGATAGCCGGAGAAGAAGATGATGAGCAGCAGACCCCACCAGAAGATCGGCATCGAATAGCCGATGAGGGCAACGCCCATCACACTCTGGTCGAACCACGTCCCGCGCTTGACGGCGGCGAAGACGCCGGCCGGTACGCCGAGAAGGATGGCCACCAGGATGGCGCAGAGCGAAAGCTCAAGCGTGGCCGGGAAAAGCGTGAAGAATTCGCCGAGAACCGGGCGTTTGGTGACGATCGAGGTGCCGAGATCGCCATGCAGCACTTTTCCGAGATAATCGAAATACTGCACATACATGGGCCGGTCAAAACCGAGATCGTGCATGATCTGCGCGTGGCGTTCGGGTGCCATGGTTCGTTCGCCCGACAACAACATGACGGGGTCGCCGGGAAGCAGGCGGATGAACGAGAAGGCAATGAGCGAAACGCCGAGGAAGGTCGGTATCAGGACTGCGAGGCGCCCGATGAGAAATCGCAACATAGCAAGGTTGTCCAATAGTTTCCGGCGGTCAGGTGGATGCCTGACCGCCGGTCAAGCCCGGTTTTAGCCGGGCAGTTTATCATTTTTCTTATTCGGCGATATCAACGCCGTCGAAGCGGTGGATGCCGAGCGGATCCATATGGAAGCCCGATACCTTCTTGCTCACGGGAACGAAGACCAGCGAGTGGTCGAGCGGAGCCCAGGGAGCTTCCTTCTTGAAGATTTCCTGTGCTTCTTCGTAGAACTTCGTGCGGGCAGCAACGTCAGCCGTTTCCTTGGCCTTCGTCATCAGTGCGTCGTAGTCCTTGTTGCACCACTGAGCGCGGTTGTTACCGCCGACAGCGTCGCAGCCGAGCAGCGTATCCATGAAGTTATCAGGGTCGCCGTTGTCGCCAGTCCAGCCGATGATGACGGCGCCATCGCGCTTCACGTCGGAGGAGAGCTTCAGGTATTCGGCCCATTCATGGGTGACGATCTCGACGTTGACGCCGACCTTGGCAAAGTCTGCCTGCATCAGTTCGGCAGCGCGGCGAGCGTTCAGCATGTACGGGCGGGAAACCGGCATTGCCCAGATCTTCATCGACAGATCCTTCACGCCAGCGGCTTCGAGAGCCTTCTTGGCGCCTTCCGGATCGTACTTGTCGTCTTCGACCTTGTCGTTATACGACCACATGGTCGGCGGGATCGGGTTCTTGGCAACCTGGGCAGCGCCCTGGAAAACGGCGTCGATGATCGCCTGCTTGTTGATCGCCATGTTCAGCGCGCGGCGAACTTCCGGCTTGTCGAACGGAGCCTGCTGGGTGTTGTAGGCGAGGAAGCCGACGTTCAGGCCCGGCTGTTCCATAACAGTCAGGTTCGTGTCCTTCTTCAGCTCGGCAACGTCAGCAGCGTTCGGATAGGGGATCAGGTGGCATTCGCCTGCCTTCAGCTTCTGGGCGCGGACGGCGGCGTCCGGAGTGATCGCGAAAACGAGATCGTCGATCTTTTCCTTGCCCTTGAAGTAGCTTTCGTTGGCCTTGTAGCGGATGACGGCATCCGGCTGGTAGGCGACGAAGGTGAAGGCGCCCGTACCGACCGGCTGCTGGTTGAGCTGGGCCATCTTGCCGTCGGCAGCCAGCTTGTCGGCATATTCCTTGGAAACGATGGATGCGAAGTCCATGGCGAGGTCGGCCAGGAACGGTGCTTCCGGATGGTTGAGGGTGAACTTGACCGTCAGGTCGTCAACCTTTTCGACCGACTTGATGAGATCCGGGAAGCCCATGCCGGCGGCGTATTCGTAGGAACCGCCTTCGACATACTTGTTCCACGGATTGTCGGACTTGATCTGGCGCTCGAAGGAGAAGACGACATCGTCGGCGGTCAGATCACGCGACGGGGTGAAGAAGTCGGTCGTCTGGAACTTCACGCCGGGATGCAGCTTGAAGGTATATTCCTTGCCGTCGGGGGAAACCGTCCAGCTGTCGGCGACGCCGGGCTCGATCTCCGTACCGCCATGCTTGAATTCAACGAGGCGGCTGTAAACCGCACGCGAAGAAGCATCGAAGGTGGTGCCCGCAGTGTAGAGACTCGGATCGAAGCCTTCCGGCGATCCTTCGGAGCAATAGACAAGCGTCTTGGAGTACGCGGCGGTAGCCATGACCGAAGCCAGGGCTGTCGCTGCGAGCAGGACAGAGAACTTTTTCATGATGTCGTTTCCCAGGTTTGTTCTTTTTTGATCTTTGGAGATCGGGCGCTCATTACCGCGATCTGCGGGCCGATGGAACGATATTTATTTGCTGAAAGCAACGGCATCCGCAGAAAATTTTTCCAGAAAAGTAATTTTAGAAATTTTCGGTCAAAAATAGGCCAAAATTCGCAAGATTGAGGCAGATTTAATCCGATTCCCGTCGCATTTGGTATAATTTCGCGTCGCGAAACGGCTTTGAAAACGGTTTCAGATCGCTCTGATATATCAACAGTCCGTGAACCACCAATGAAAAACCACGGCCATCGAAAATGACCGTGGTTCATGATGGTATCAGATTGTTCCGCTCTCAGGCGGCCGGCGCCGGAACGGCAGGCTTGCGATAATCCTGGTCGCCGGTAAGGCCGAGCAGGAAGTTGATCTGCGGCCGCGCCTTGACCAGATCGTCGATCGAATATTCGGTCAGCACGTCGAAGAAGGCATTCAGTGCCTTGCGCAGCGCCGAATTCAGGCCGCAACTATCGACCAACGGGCACTCGATCGCGCCGTCTTCAAAACATTCCGCCATGGCAAAGCTGTCTTCGGTGACCCTTACCACGTCAAAAAGGCTGATATCGGTCGCCGGCTTGCCAAGGCGCACACCGCCGTTGCGGCCGCGCACGGTCTCGACAAGGCCTGCCTTGTTGAGGGGCTGCAGAATCTTGAAAAGGAAGAGCTCGGAAACACCGTATGCTCTGGCAATCTCCGGAATCCGGCTCAAATGTCCTTCATTGGCTGCACAATACATCAACATGCGAACCGCATAGTTGGTCTGCTTCGTCAACCGCATGCCGATCTCCTGAATCGTTTGTGAACCGTATATAGTGGCTTTCGCAGTTTTGAACAATTCCAAAATATGAAATTCACATTCACGTTTCCCGCGACTGCTCGCCGCAGCGTTTAAAACGAAAACGGGCCCTTCTCGGGCCCGTGTCCAAAATGGCGAAGGTTATTTGGATCACTTCATCGTCGGCATGACGAATTCAGCGTCGCCCTTAATGCCTGATGGCCAGCGGGCGGTAACGGTCTTGGTCCGGGTCCAGAACTTGATCGAATCCGTGCCATGCTGATTGAGGTCGCCGAAGCTCGAGGCTTTCCAGCCGCCGAAGGAGTGATAGGCGAGCGGCACCGGGATCGGAACGTTGATACCGATCATGCCGATGTTGATGCGGGAGGCGAAGTCGCGGGCGGCGTCACCGTCACGGGTGTAGATCGCGACACCGTTGCCGTATTCGTGCTTCATCGGCAGGGAGAGCGCTTCTTCATAATTATGGGCGCGAACGACGGACAGAACCGGTCCGAAGATCTCGGTCTTGTAGATTTCCATCTCGGGCGTGACGTTGTCGAACAGGCAGCCGCCGACGAAATAGCCGTTCTCATAACCCTGCAGCTTGAAATTGCGACCATCGACGACAAGCTTTGCGCCTTCTTCGATACCCTTGTTGATCAGGCCCTGGATACGGTTATAGGCATCCTTGGTGACAACCGGACCCATGTCTGCCTTGTCGTCGGTGTAAGGACCGATACGCAGGGACTCGATCTTCGGCACCAGCTTTTCGACGAGACGGTTTGCGGTTTCCTCGCCGACCGGAACGGCAACCGAGACAGCCATGCAGCGCTCGCCAGCCGAACCGTAGCCGGCGCCCATCAGGGCGTTGACCGCCTGGTCCATATCGGCATCCGGCATGATGATCATGTGGTTCTTGGCGCCGCCGAAGCACTGGGCGCGCTTGCCGTTCATCGCAGCCGTTCCATAGACGTAGCGGGCAATCGGCGTGGAGCCGACGAAGGAGACGGCGCTGATATCGGGATCGGTGAGGATCGCGTCGACTGCGGTCTTGTCGCCGTTGACGACGTTGAGGATGCCTGCCGGCAGACCGGCCTCGATCATCAGTTCGGCGAGACGGATCGGAAGGGACGGATCGCGCTCGGAGGGCTTCAGGATGAAGGCGTTGCCGCAGGCGATCGCCGGGGCAAACATCCACATCGGGATCATGCCCGGGAAGTTGAAAGGCGTAATACCGGCGCCGATGCCGACCGGCTGGCGGATGGAGTACATGTCGATGGCCGGACCTGCGCCTTCGGTGAATTCACCTTTGGCAAGATGGGGGATGCCGCAGACGAATTCGCAGACTTCGAGGCCGCGGATGACATCGCCCTTGGAATCCTCGACCGTCTTGCCGTGCTCGCTGGAAAGCAGCGTCGCAAGTTCATCCATGTGCTGGTTCAGGAGATCGACGAACTTGAAGAAGACTCGGGCGCGGCGCTGCGGGTTCGTCGCGGCCCATTTCGGCTGCGCTGCCTTGGCGTTTTCGACGGCGGCGCGCAGTTCCTCGACGCTTGCAAGCGCGACCTTTGCCTGTACTTCGCCGGTCGCCGGGTTGAAGACATCGCTGGTGCGGCCGCTGGTGCCGGCAACCCTCTTGCCGCCGATGAAATGACCGATCTCACGCATGGGTGTTCCTCCTGATCTTTGGATGGCGTAACAATCGCACTTCAATTTGCACAAATCAATGCGCTAGGATAAGCAACCGTTGTGCGTATATTGTAGTTCCATCTCTATAACTGGCGCTCCTGCTTCAAAACTGGAACGGCACGCGGACAAGTCAAAGGGAGGTCGAACCGATGAGCGGAAAACCTATTGTCAGAATGGCGGAACTGGAGATCGATCCGGGTACGATCGAAACTTATCGTGCGCTGCTGACCGAGGAAATCGAAGCATCCATCGCGCTGGAAGATGGTGTCCTTTCGCTGAATGCCGTTTCCATCAGGGATCATCCGAACAAGATCCGCATCCTCGAAGTCTATGCCAACAGGGAAGCATACGAAGCTCATCTGCAGACGCCGCATTTCCTTAAATATAAAAACGAAACATCAGGCATGGTGACATCACTGACCCTCATCGACGTCGACCCGATCGCGATGCGTTCCAAGCAATGAACTGGGCAAAGCCATGAACTGGGACGACGTTCGCATTTTCCTGGCCGTCGCCCGCACAGGGCAGATCCTCGCTGCGTCGAAGAGGCTGGGGCTCAATCACGCCACGCTCTCGCGCCGGCTGACTTCACTCGAAGAGGCGCTGAAAACACGGCTTTTCATCCGCCGGACGAATGGCTGCGAGCTGACCGCAGAGGGCGCAGTCTTTCTTGCCTCGGCTGAGCGGATGGAAACGGAGATGCTTGCCGCGCAGGCCAATCTCGGCCACACCGATACGGCCATTGCGGGAACGGTGCGCGTCGGCGCGCCCGACGGGTTCGGTGTTTCCTTTCTTGCACCACGTATGGGCAGGCTGATCGAGCGCCATCGGGCACTGAAGATCCAGCTCGTGCCGGTGCCGCGCTCCTTCTCGCTGTCGCAGCGTGAAGCGGATATCGCGATCACGTTGGAGCGTCCGGAACAGGGACGGCTCGTCTCGTCCAAGCTGACCGATTACACCCTCGGTCTCTACGCGTCGCGGGATTATCTGGCGCAGCATGGAAAACCCGAAGATGTCGATGCCTTGAAGGCCCATCCGCGCATCGGCTACGTCGAAGACCTGATCTTCACTGCTTCCCTGAATTTCTCTGGCGAGGTGATGCGCAGCTGGGATGCGGGGTTCGAGATCTCGACGGCGATCGGCCAGACCGAGGCTGTACGTTCCGGTGCCGGCATCGGCATCCTGCACGACTATATCGCCCGGCAATATGAGGAACTGGTACGCATCCTGCCGCAGGTGTCCATCCGCCGCGCCTACTGGACGACTTACCACGAAAGCGCGCGCGATCTGGTGCGCGTGCGCAGCGTCATCGATTTCCTGCAGGAACTCGTTGACGAGGAAAGGCAGATCTTTCTCTGAGACATCGGTTTAGGCAAAACCGCTGCAAATTTTTGCTGGAATGGTTCAGAGATGCTTTGCCGGTTCCTCGTTCTCATCAGGGTTGGGAAGCGGCGTTTCATCCGGCAGGCGATCCGGTTCCGGCTCTTTGACCGGTGGCTCCGGCTTCCACCCCGGTGAAGGCATCGGCGGCTGGTCGGGAATAGGTTCGTTCGGGACGGACATGGCCGGTTCCTTTACGATTTCGATATTGGATTATTTGTCGTGCCTGACGGTTTCGCCAGCGTGCACCGGCATGCCGTCGATGATGGCGAAGAGTTCGCCCGATGTGATCGGCTCGCTGGCCTTCAACTTCACGGTGCCATCCTTGCCAAGCAGGAAGGCAGCAAATTCACCTGTGTCAGGCATGTCCAACTCCTGCCGGAGCGCCTCGCCGTCCAGCCCGTCGCCGCTTCCGAAGAGCAGCTTTATGCTCGATCCGGCAAGCTTGAGAATGACCATATCCCGCTCCTCAAGGGCGGCGCGATCGGCAAGCAACTGGTTTTCCTGGCGGGCTGCGCGGGAATTGTCCCGGTCGGCAATCACAATGAAGACGCGGTTCTTCCACTGGAACTGTTCGAGACTGGCGACAGCCGCGTAAGCGGCATTCGTCTCATCGATCTTCGTTGCGCCGTAAAGAAGGGTCTTGGACATACACATACTCCCGTCACCACTGAACGGCGCGGAAGGGCAAGAGTTCCAATATGTCCTTGGAGGGGACGACGGCCGATCAGATAAAGCTGATCGGCCCCGTCGCCTTGTCAAATATGCAGAAAGGCGGAAACCGGAACCTGCAGGGCTGCGGCGATACGCTTCAGCTTTGCCGGATCGGCGCTTTCACCATTTTCGATTTCGAGGATTTCCCCATTGGCCAGACCGCAGGTGACTGCGAGGTCTTCAATGCTGTAGCCAACCGCACTGCGTGCGTCCCTAACCGCTGCAGCCACGTCAATCGGGGAAACAGCGGTGGATTCCTCAATATTCTGAACAGAAATGGACATCAATTTCTCCTTAATGCCTCGGTGGACTGTCCCTACCCCCAGGCGGCAAGCCGCCAGCATTTCGCAACGCAGCGAAAACAATGGGCAATTGCTGCATCGCACCGCACATAAATAGGTAAACTAATGTTAACGGCAATAGCAAAATGCGAGCAGGCATCATTTTAGCGACAAAAAGCGCCGATGCCGTGCATTGCCGACAGAGGAAACCAACTTATGGGAGAGAATGGTACGGTTGGGGGGTCTCGAACCTCCGACCTCAGGTGCCACAAACCTGCGCTCTAACCAACTGAGCTACAACCGCACAATGTCACGCTCGGCGCGACGGGGGTCACATACGAGGACTTGAACTTTAATTCAAGCCCCGATTTGCGCTCAATATACAAAAAGGCTGAACGTGCGGTCCAGCCTTTATTGTCTATCGAGCCTGGCAGGTCAGGCAACCTTGAAGGATGCCATTGCCTTTTCAGCAGCTTCCTTGGAAGGCTTTGCAACCTTCTCGGCTACCTGCTTGGTGGTTTCCTGCAGCGACTTCGCCTGTTCGACGGTCAGCTCAGCCTGCTTGCGCAGGAAAGAGGTCTGCAGTTCGACGAATTCGGCGACGGACTTGACGCCGAGAAGCGCTTCCATGTGCGAGAGCGAGCTTTCAGCGTTGACGCGCAGCGCGTCGATTGCCTTGAGGCCGATTTCGACACTGCCGGCCTGTGCGGTCTGAACCGTTGCTTCGAGCGTCTTGCCGGCTTCTTCGCCTGCAGACTTCAGCTTGGCATAGGCTTCCTTGGACTGCTGAGCACCTTTTTCGGCAAAGTCACGGAAGGACTCAGCCAGCTTGCTCGGGTCGAAAGAGGCGATTGAAAAAACGTCATCGGTCTTTATGGTAGCCATCGGATCGTGTTCCTCTAAGATGGGCAGATCTCATGCCCGCGATAAATTGGATAAGTCTTATATAGGGCATTTTATTGTGCATTGCAACATCATTGTGCGCCGCACAATGCGTTAACCTTTCCGGCCGAAAGCTCCCTGCTCTTCTGGACCGGTCGCAGACCTGCAGTTATTAATAAGCAGTTAATTCTAAAAGGCCGAAAGCGACAGGTTCGATCATGCCCGCAGTCCAGTATCCGTTCATCGATATTGCCGTTCATGCGCGGGTTCGTGAACGATTTTCGCGTGGCGAGGCCATGGTTCTGTTCTCGGGCGACCTTTCGCGCCTGCTATGGGCAAACGGCGCGGGTGCTGAGCTTTTCGGCCATACGGAAGTCTATGATCTGCTCGATCAGGGCGTCAGCCGCGCCGACATCACCTTCCGGCAGCTCGAGGCGACTGCCCGCCAGCTTGGCGAAGTCGGCGACCAGAAAACCTTCGTCATCCGCATCGCCAAGGGCTTCCAGCGCGTTCAGGCCCCGGCATCATCGGAGCTCATCCGTCTCGCTTCGGGCGAGGAGGCCATCCTGTTTTCCGTCCCGGTCTCCACGCGTCCGCTGATGGCAGGCGCAAGTGCTGCGCAGATGCTGCAGGGCCTCGATGACCCGGATACGCATATGGCCGTGATCGGCGCAGAGGGTAACGTTATTGCCGCTTCGCCAGGTTTCGCCTCGCTCGGCATTACACAACAGGCGGCAAGGACGCTCATCACGCTTGCCGGAGCCCATCCGGACCGGCTGGTGAAGCGACCGGTCGCAACCGGCCGTGGCTATTTGCCGGCTGCCGTCGGCAAACTCAACGACGAGCCCGCACTCCACCTTCTCTTCGCCGTCGAAACGGCGATCGGACACCTCGATCCGATCGAACCCTCTACCGATGCCGAAGAGTCAACCCCGCAGGAAATTACATCAGAAGACGCCGCAGCCGATGAAATCGCCGGTGTCGCCGCACATGTGGCCGGCTTTACCGAAGCCGAAGCGATCGACGCCGTTTCCGGTATCGAAGAAGTCGAGGAGACACTGGAGGACATCACCGGCGAAGCCGAGGAATCGGTTGAGGTCAAATCCCAATCCGAACCGCTGGTAGACGAGAATATTTCCGAGCCTGAAACGGCCGTCGTCGAAGACTCCGGCGAGCAGCTGGATCAGCCGAGCGAAGCTTTTGTCTCGGCGGATGAAACCATGGAGCCAAGCGCAGAAGCTCCTGTCGCCGAGCAGGTTGAGCCGGCCGCTTCCGTCGCCGAAAACTTCGCGGCAGCACCGGTGGTTTCGGAAGCGCCTGAAAGCGCTCCGAAGAGCAGCTTCGTCTTCAGGCCGAACAGCCGCGCCACTCGATTCGTTTGGAAGATCGATGCGGAAGGCCGCTTCAGCGAAGTTTCGCATGAATTCGCCGAGGCCGTCGGCCCACATGCGAGCAACATCATCGGCAGCGCTTTCTCCGACGTTGCCGCCCTCTTCAATCTCGATCCGGAATCAAAACTCTCCGAAGCCTTGGCGCGGCGCGATACCTGGTCCGGCAAGACGATCTACTGGCCGATCGAGGGCACGAGCCTCGTCGTGCCTGTCGATCTCGCCGCCCTGCCGACCTATACGCGCAACCGCGACTTCGATGGTTTCCGCGGCTTTGGCGTGGTGCGCCTGTCGGACGCCCAGGAAGATCCTCTGGCACTCGGACTGACGCTCGGACCAGACGGCATCGGCCATGATGCCGCCTATCTTGGCCCGGTCGATGAAACGGCTGAAGAAGCTGAACTGCCGAAAGAGCATTCTAAAGAAATTGTCGAAGCTGCGCCGCAGGCCGAAGATGCAGTGAATCCAGTGCCTGCTGTCGAAGAAGACACCGGACCGGAAGTGGAAGCCGCGACAGAAGTAACCACCCCGGAGGAGACGGCAGCAGCAGAACCTGTCGCCAAGGAACAGTCCGCCGCTGAGCCTGATGCTGCCGAGCAGCGGGAAGAGCCGCCGGCGTTGCGCCTTTCCGAAACGCCGAGCCGCCGCTTCACCGACAAGATCGTGCAGTTGCACAGTGCCAGCAGCGGTCTGACGGCTGCCGAGCAGGCGAATTTCCGCGAGATCGCCAAGCGCCTCGAAGCCTTCGGCGCGCGTAGCGAAGAGCCGGCCGCGCAGCCGGAGCCTGATGCTGAGCAGGAAGCGGTCGCCGAGGAAGTTGTTGCCGAAACTTCCGTCGTCGAGCAGGCTGCACCACAGGAAGCGATCTACGAAGCCGCAGCAGAACCGCCTGCTGCTGAGGCGGAAGACAACGTGACCGAAGGCCTGCAGGAGACGGTCAGCCAGATCGAGGTTCTGACCAGCTTCATTCCGCCACGTGTGAAGATGACGGACGGCCTTTCGGCTGCGACCGTCGATCTGCTGCCTGTTGCTGTGCTGATCCATGCCGGCGATCAGCTGATCCATGGCAATCCGGAATTCCTGCGGCTGACGGGCTACGATTCCGTCGAGGCCCTCTCCGAAGTAGGTGGCATCGATGCATTGCTGCAGCGCCACGACCTCGAAAACGGTTCGGGCACGATGATGCTCGTCAAAGCTGACGACAGGCTTGTACCGGTCACGGCCCGTCTGCAATCGGTTCGCTGGGAAGATTCCAATGCCCTCATGCTGGCGCTGATGCCGGTCGAAAACCGGGAAGAAGGCAGAGGCGAGGTTATCCGGCTCGACCAGCGCTCCGACCGGATGGTGGAAAAGGTCGCCAAGCTGCAAGTCGAGGTGGAGGAGCTGCGCTCGATCCTGGAGACGGCAACCGACGGCGTCGTCGTCATCGGCACGGAAGGCGATATCCGCTCGATGAACCGCTCGGCAAGCGCCCTCTTCAACTACGACGAGGAGGAAACGCGCGGCAAACCCTTCGTCATGCTGTTTGCGCATGAGAGCCAGAAGGCGGTGCTCGACTATCTGCACGGGCTTTCCGGCCACGGAGTGGCAAGCGTGCTGAACGACGGACGCGAGGTAATTGGCCGCGAGGCCGCCGGCGGTTTCGTGCCGCTGTTCATGACCATGGGCCGCCTGACCTCATCCAACGGCTATTGTGCCGTCATCCGCGACATCACCCAGTGGAAGCGCACCGAAGACGAGTTGCGCAATGCCAAGGGTGCAGCCGAAACCGCCAATGCCCACAAGACAGATTTCCTTGCGCGCGTCAGTCATGAGATCCGTACGCCGCTCAACGCCATCATCGGCTTTTCAGATATGATGGCGAGCGAACGCTTCGGGCCGATCGGCCACCCGCGCTATATCGAATACGCAAACGACATCGGCCGCTCCGGCCGGCATGTCCTCGACATCGTCAACGACCTGCTCGATATTTCTAAGATCGAAGCGGGCGAGATGGATCTCGACTTCGCCTCCGTCGGCCTCAACGACGCGATCTCGGAAGCAGTGGCACTGGTGCAGCCGCAGGCAAACAGCCAGCGGGTCATCATCCGCACGGCCCTTTCGCAGTCGGTGCCCGATGTCGTTGCTGACCTGCGCTCGATCAAGCAGATCGCACTGAACATCCTGTCGAACGCCATCCGCTTTACGCCATCAGGCGGACAGATCGTCGTTTCCACCTCCTATGAGGCGAACGGCAGCGTGGCGATGCGGGTGCGCGATACCGGCATCGGCATGACGCGCAGCGAGCTCGATCAGGCGATGAAGCCATTCCGCCAAGTTTCGTCCACGCAGTCGCGCCATCGCGGCGACGGCACCGGTCTCGGCCTGCCGCTCACCAAGGCGATGGTCGATGCCAACAGGGCGATTTTCTCGATCAATTCCGCGCCGAACGAAGGCACGCTGGTGGAAATCACCTTCCCGTCGCAACGCGTGCTGGCGGGCTGAGGCATCTATTTTCACGCGTTCCGGACGCAAAACCGCCGGACACTTTTGCCGGAATTACTCTTCAAAGAAAAGGCAGCCAATGGCTGCCTTCGAGAGTTGGTGCTGGTAAAACAAGAGCTTAGTCGATCAACGTCATGTTTCGGGAACCGCAGTTCCAGACCATCTCTTCATGTATGGTCTCCAAGTTGGCTTCACCTTTGACAAACCTTTCTTAACGAAAGGTTTCCAAAGGACAGAATTGATCAACGACAAAAGCTTGTAGTTTAGCAGCCGCTATCAAACCTTCAGCTCTTCCAGCCCGGCAAAGAGCTCGAGCGCCTCGGGATTGGCGAGTGCCTCCTGATTTTTCACCGGCCGGCCGTGGACGACCTCGCGCACGGCAAGTTCGACGATCTTACCGGACTTGGTGCGCGGGATATCGGCGACCGAGATGATCTTGGCCGGCACATGGCGGGGAGAGGCGCCGACACGGATGCGGGTCTTGATCGCCTTGATCAGATCCTCGCTCAAGGTGACGCCAGCCGCCAGACGGACGAAGAGCACGACGCGCACGTCGTCATCCCAGTCCTGGCCGATGCAGAGCGCCTCGGCCACTTCGTCCATCTGCTCAACCTGATTGTAGATTTCCGCCGTGCCGATGCGCACGCCGCCAGGATTGAGCGTCGCATCCGAACGGCCGTGAATGATCAGGCCGCCATGTTCGGTCCATTCGGCAAAATCGCCGTGGCACCAGACATTGTCGAAGCGCTCGAAATAGGCGGCGTGGTACTTGGCGCCGTCAGGATCGTTCCAGAACATGACCGGCATTGATGGGAAGGCCTTGGTGCAAACCAGCTCGCCCTTTTCCCGACGGACCGGCCTGCCTTCGTCATTCCAGACATCGACGGCAAGACCGAGGCCTGCTCCCTGGATCTCACCGCGCCAGACGGGCTGGAGCGGATTGCCGAGCACGAAGCAGGACACGATGTCGGTGCCACCGGAAATCGAGGCAAGCTGAACGTCTTCCTTGATACCTTCATAGACGAAGGCGAAACCTTCAGGCGACAGCGGCGAACCGGTGGACGTGATCAGCCGCAAGCTCGACAGATCATGGCTCGTGCGCGGCGTCAGTCCACTCTTGCGCACGGCGTCTATATATTTGGCCGAGGTCCCGAAAATCGCGAATTTCTCCTCGGCCGCATAGTCGAAGAGCACATTGCCATCAGGCGCGAAAGGCGATCCGTCGAAAAGGCAGAGCGTGGCACCGGAGGCAAGGCCGCTTGCCAGCCAGTTCCACATCATCCAGCCGCAGGTGGTGAAATAGAAAAGCTTGTCCCCCGGCTGCAGGCCACAGTGAAGGCGATGCTCCTTCAGATGCTGGAGAAGTGTACCGCCGGCCGAATGCACGATGCATTTCGGCACGCCTGTTGTGCCCGAGGAAAACAGAATATAGGCCGGATGGGCGAAGGGCAGCTGCACGAAGTCGATCTGCATCGGCTCGTAGGGAGCGATGAATTCGGCAAGCGTCTTGCCACCGGCGGTCTCGCGCGCGACCTCTTCGGCATCGCCGGCATAATGAACGACAATGGTCGGTGCGCCGAGACTCTTTGCGACGTTTGCCACCTTCTGCTTCACGTCCTGGAGCTTGCCATTGTACCAATAGGCGTCGCAGGCGATGAACAGCTTCGGCGCGATCTGGCCGAAACGGTCCAGCACACCCTGCTCGCCGAAATCGGGCGAACAGGAGGACCAGATGGCGCCGATCGAGGCTGCCGCGAGCATTGCTGCTATCGTTTCCGGCATATTCGGCATCATGGCAGCGACACGGTCGCCCTCGCCGATGCCGAGTACGCGAAAACCCTGCTGGAGCTGCGATACAAGCGCGCGCAGGCGATCCCATGACCAGCGGTCTTCGACCTTGTCCTCACCGCGGAAAACGATGGCATCGCCCGGCCCGCTTGCGCTCAGCAGGTTTTCGGCAAAGTTCAGGCGCGCCTCAGGAAAGAAGCGCGCTTCCAGCATGCGGTCGCCATTCACGAGAATATCCGCGCCGCGCTCTCCCTTCACGCCACAGAAATCCCACAAAGCCGACCAGAAACTCTCCCGATCGGCGATCGACCAGGCATGCAGATCCTCAAAGCCTTTCAAGGCGAGACCGAAGTCTCCATTGCAGCGCTGCATAAAAGCATGGATCGGGCTATTTTCGATCCCATCTTTCGTGGGCTTCCAAAGCGGCTGATTTTCCTGCATTCAATCCTCCTCCCCAATGCGGAACTTATAGCATGCTGCATTGCATTATAAAGTGTGCAGCGACGCGATCCGCCGTGCGTGGGATTTGCATATGCCCGGTATTTCATATATCCGGCAAAATCAGAAAATAACGGGGTAACCGGCTGAAGTTCCGGCGGAGCTCATGGGTACGTCAAGACAAGGCAGATGGCGAAAAAGGATCGGCCCCGTCTCACGCTGGCTGCCGGCATTTGCCCGTGTCTCCACCATCATATTGTTAATCGGGCTTGCCTTCTTCCTCGCGCTCAGGATCGCCGCTCCCTATCTTATTTCCACCGGCTTCGTGCGCTCGGGCATCGAGGATGCCCTATCGAAATGGACGGGCTATCACGCGGAGATCAAGGGCAATCCGGTCCTCGAATTCTGGCCGACGCCACGCATTACGCTCAACGACGTCACTATCCGCCAGCCGCGCGGAAGCGGCGACAAATTGCTCGGCCGCATCGAGAGCCTTTCAGCCGATTTCAGCCTGATCGATGCGCTACGCGGCCGCACCCGCTTCCACGAATTTCACCTGCTGAGGCCCAACCTCTCGCTGACGCGTGACGAGAACGGCCTGATCGACTGGAGTTATGCCGGCCTTCTGGCGCGGGCCATCGCAGGTGTGCAGGACAACAACGGCACCGAGATTCTCGCTCCGAAGCTCGACGCCGATATCGGCGCCGTGACGGTGGAAGACGGCACGCTGACCCTGACCGACACACGGACGGGCAATATCTACCACTTCGACAGCGTCGCAGCCGATATCGCCTGGCCGAAGCTGTCGAGGCCAATTTCGGCTGTCCTCATCGCCCGTTTCAACGGCCAGGACCTGAAGGTCGATTTTGCCTCGGCCGCACCACTGCTCGTCTTCGCCGGCAGGAATGCCGAGATGAAGGCCTCGATCGCTTCCAACCTGATGACCGCGCGTTTCCAGGGCGTCGGCAGCATGGTGAGCCTCTCCTCGGTCTCCGGCAATATCAACGCCAGCTTTCCGGATGTGCCGGCCCTCCTGAAATGGTCCGGCAGATCGATCCCGGGGATCGAGTCGTTGAAGAGTGCTTCGATGACCTCGGATGTGTCGTCAGTATCAAACGGCTTCCGCTTCAACAATGTCAGCATGACGCTGAACGATGCGAGCGCCACCGGCGTGATGGATTTCACCGTCGCGACCGGCAAGCGGCCGAAGATCGGCGGGACGCTTGCCTTCGACCAGATGAACCTCAAGCCGTTCCTCGATGCTTTTGCGCTCCGACTTGCCGCCGGCGGCCTGGGCGACATGCTGCTACCGAGCCCTCTCGGACCGCTGCAGCTTCTCGATCTCGATGTGCGGCTTTCGGCGCGACAGGCGCAGATGGGTATCTTCTCGCTTGCTTATGTCGGCGCCAGCGTGATCGTCGCCGGCGAGGAGGCGAAGTTCGATATCGGCGAAAGCCAGTTCGAGGGCGGCGAAATGACTGCCCATCTGGAGGCGACCCGCCGCGATTTCGATGGTGGCGGCAAATTGCAGCTTTCGATCCGCAATGCGGACTTCAATGCGCTGGCCGAGAAATTGCAGCTCAAGGGGCCGCTGCCGCATGCGATCGGCTCCCTCGACCTTTCGCTGGAGACGCCGAAGGCGATCTGGACGACGGGACTTGCCGATGTAACCGGCAAGCTCCGGTTCTGGACGGCAGCGGGCTCCATTCCCGGTGTCGATGTCTACGCACTCCGCACCCAGGCAGCGCAGAAGCCGTTCTTCGCGCTAAGCTCCACTGGAAACGGATCCTTCGCCTTCAGCAAGCTCGATTTTCGGGCCGACTTTGCCAATGGCACAGCGGAAATTCACGATGCGCGATTTGCCGGCTCCGATCAGACGCTGACGCTATCAGGCGTCATCACTTATCAGTCGAACGGACTTGCGCTGTCAGGCGTGCTGGAGGCGATCGATCCGGCAAAAGCGGTCGATCTGCCGCGCCTGCCCTTCTTCATCGGCGGCTCGTGGCCGAACCCTGTCATTTCGCCGGTGCCGCTGTTCAACGCACCCACGAAAACCCAGCCTTAGCGCTTTCCTGGTCAGTTCTAGAGCATCTCCGTTTTTCTTCGAAACACGCAGATGCTCCGTCCCTTTGTCTTCACGCAATTCCGGACGCAAAACCGCTACACGCTTTTGCTGGAATTACTCTACGCGGTCGCCGCCGCAGCCCTCTCATCGCGCTCGCGCTGCACTTCGCGACGCTTGGTGACGACAGATGCGCAGATGACGCCAACGGCCACGACGGCGATCAGGATGGTGCAGACCGCGTTGATTTCGGGCGTCACACCGAGGCGTACCTGGCTATAGATCTTCATCGGCAGGGTGGTTGCGCCCGGTCCTGACGTGAAGCTTGCGATCACGAGGTCGTCCAGCGAAAGGGTGAAAGCCAGGATCCAACCCGAAAAAACGGCCGGAGAGATGATCGGCAGGGTGATTTCGAAGAAAGTGCGCACCGGCGGTGCGCCGAGATCCTGGGCTGCCTCCTCGATCGACTGGTCGAAGCTCAGAAGCCGTGACTGGACGACGACGGCGACGAAACACATGGTCAGCGTCGTATGCGCCAGCGTGATGGTCCAGAAGCCGCGGTCGAAACCGATTGCAACGAAGAGCAGCAGCAACGACAGGCCGGTGATGACCTCCGGCATGACGAGCGGTGCATAGACCATGCCCGAGAAGAGCATGCGCCCCCGGAAGCGCGTGTAGCGCACCAGCGTCAGCGCTGCCATGGTGCCGAGGATGGTTGCGAATGTGGCCGATAGCAGGCCGACACGGATCGTCACCCAGGCTGCATCGAGCAAGGCCTGGTTCGAGAGCAGCGAGACATACCATTTGGTTGAGAAGCCGCCCCAGACGGTGACAAGCTTCGACTCGTTGAAGGAGAAGACCACCAGAAGCACGATCGGCAGGTAGAGGAAGGCAAAACCCAGCACGACAGAGATGATGTTGAAACGGGTCCATCTCAGCATGGCTTATTTCCCCCGCTCTTCGGCCTTGGCCTGAGCATTCTGGAAGAAGACGATAGGGATCACCAGGATCAGCAGCAGGATGGTGGCGACCGCCGAGGAGACCGGCCAGTCCCTGTTGGCATTGAATTCGTTCCAGAGTGTCTTGCCGATCATCAGCGTTTGCGAACCACCCAGAAGATCCGGGATGACGAATTCACCGACGGCGGGGATGAAGACCAGCATGCAGCCTGCAATCACGCCGGGGATCGATAGCGGGAAGGTGACACGCCAGAAAGCTTGAATCGGCGTGCAGCCCAGATCCTGGGCCGCCTCGATCAGCGTGCCGTCCATCTTTTCGAGCGCCGAATAGAGCGGCAGCACCATGAAGGGCAGGTAGGAATAGATAATGCCGATGTAGACGGCCGTGCTGGTGTTGAGGATGATCAGCGGGCTGTCTATGAGGTGTAGTGACAGGAGAAGCTGGTTCAGCAACCCCTCAGGCTTCAGGATGGCGATCCAGGAATAAACGCGGATCAGGAAGCTCGTCCAGAAGGGCAGGATCACGAGCATCAGCAGCGTCGGCCTGATCGTGCGAGGCGCCTGCGCCATGCCGTAAGCGATGGGATAGGCGATCAACAGCATCAGGAAGGTGGAAATCGCCGCGATGATGACGCTCGACAGATAGGCGTTGAAGTAGAGCGGGTCGTCGATCAGATAACTGTAATTGTCGAAGGAGAAGGTCGCGACCTTGCCCCAGAAACCGCTCCAGCCGTCGGCAAATGAGAAAACCGGCTCATAGGGTGGTATTGCGATCGCCGTCGTCGACAGCGAAATGCGGAAGACGATGAAGAACGGCGCGAGAAAAAAGAGCAGCAGCCAAGCATAGGGAATGATGATGACGAGGCGGCTGTAGAAGCGCGATGCGAGGGTCTGCATGGGCTCAATCCTTCAGCAGCACGCCGCCATCCTCATCGAAAGAGACCCAGACTTCCTGATCATAGGTGAAGGGGTCGTCGACGGAACGCTGTGCGTTGAGGGAAGAGGCTCTGACGAATTTGCCGCTCGGCAGCTTGATATGGAAGACGGTCATGTCGCCGAGATAGGCGATATCCCAGATCTCGCCCTTGGCGGCATTGACCGAGGCATTGGCGGGTGCTGCGCGTGTGACGCGGATCTTTTCCGGGCGAATGGCGAAACCGACTGTGCTGCCAACAGCCCGGCTTTCGTTGCCCGCAATGCGGATCGTGAAGCCGCTTTCGACGGCGATTTCGATTGCACCATTCTCTGCCGCAGCCACCTTGCCATCGAAGATATTCACGTCGCCGATGAAGTCAGCCACGAAGCGGGAGTTCGGCGCCTCGTAGATTTCAGCCGGCGTTGCGACCTGCACGACCTTGCCGTGGCTCATGACGGCGATGCGGTCGGCCATGGTCATCGCTTCTTCCTGGTCGTGGGTGACGACGACGAAGGTTAGGCCGAGGTTCTGCTGCAGGTCCATCAGTTCGAACTGGGTTTCCTCGCGCAGTTTCTTGTCGAGCGCACCGAGCGGCTCGTCGAGCAGCAGCACTTTCGGGCGCTTGGCGAGCGAGCGTGCGAGCGCCACGCGCTGGCGCTGGCCGCCCGAGAGCTGGTTCGGCTTGCGGGAGGCGAATTGCTCGAGTTTCACGAGTTTTAGCATCTGCGACACGCGCTCGGCGATCTCGTCCTTCTGCATGCCGTCCTGCCTCAGGCCGAAGGCAATGTTCTTCTCGACCGTCATATGCGGGAAAAGAGCGTAGGACTGAAACATCATGTTGACCGGCCGCTTGTAGGGCGGCGTGCCGGCGAGGTCCGTGCCGTCGAGAACGATTTCACCCGATGTCGGCTGTTCGAAACCGGCGAGCATGCGCAAAAGCGTAGACTTGCCGCAGCCCGATGCGCCGAGCAGTGCGAAGAATTCGCGGTGGTAGATATTCAGCGACAGATCGTTGACGGCGGTAAAATCGCCGAAGCGCTTGGTGACATTCTTGAAAGCGATGAAGGGTTTTGCAGACGGATCGGTCCAGGGCGCAAAAGCGCGGCGGATATTGCCGAGAGACTTCATATAATTCCCCGAAAGTGCAAGGTTCAGCCGGCCTCCACCCGGGCCGGGAATTGAAAGGCCCGGACGTTTCCGTCCGGGCCTGGCATCGGCTTACTGGCCAGTGACGACCTTCGTCCAGATTCGCGTCGCTGTGCGCTGGGTCTTCGGATCCCATGGCCGTACAGTGAAGAGGCCTTTCATCACCTCATCCGTCGGATAGACGGCCGGATCTTCCAGAACGCCCTTGCTGACGAACTGCTGCGAGGCCTTGTTGCCGTTCGCATAGAAGGTGAAGTCGCTCGCCTTGGCTATGACTTCCGGCTTCATCATGTAGTTCAGGAATTCATGTGCCTCGGCCACATGCTTGGCATCGGCGGGAATCGCCATCATGTCGAACCACATCTGCGCACCCTGCGCGGGGATCGAGTAATTGACCTCCACCCCATTCTTGGCTTCGGCCGCGCGGTCTCGGGCCTGCAGCATGTCGCCGGAATAGCCGAAGGCGATGCAGATATCGCCATTGGCAAGAGCGTTGATATATTCGGACGAATGGAACTTGCGGATATAGGGACGGACGGCGGTCAGCAGATCCTCGACCTTCTTGAAATCCTCCGGCTTGGTGGAATTCGGATCGAGGCCGAGATAACGCAGCGCCGTGGTCATCACGTCCTTCGGCGTGTCGAGCACGTAGATGCCGCAGTCCTTGAACTTTTCGGCAACCTTGGGATCGAAGATCACTTCGAGGCCGGGCTTGGCATCAGGGCCCAGGATTTCGGCAACCTTCTTGGTGTTGTAGCCTATACCATCCGTACCCCACATGTAGTCGACGGCGTATTCGTTGCCCGGGTCATACTCGGCGGTGCGTTGCTGGATCACATCCCACATGTTGGAAAGGTTCGGCAGCTTGGACTTGTCGAGTTTCTGGAAGACGCCGGCCTGAATCTGGCGCTGCAGGAAGTCGGCAGTCGGAACGACGACGTCATAACCCGTGCCGCCGGCAAGGAGCTTGGTTTCCACGGTTTCGTTAGAATCGAACGTGTCGTAGACGACTTTGATACCGGTTTCCTTGGTGAAGTCCTCGAGGATCGAGCTGTCGATATAATCGGACCAGTTGTAGACGTTGACCACACGCTCCTGGGCGAAGGCCGGCGCGGCGGCAAGGAGAGCGACAACGGCAACTGCCGTCAGATTGGCTATTCTTGACCTCATGATATCTCCTGTTTTTTTAAAGGTATCGCGCCCCCGGACACCTCTTCTTCCCTCTGGTTTGACTGCAGACTAGAAAGGAATTTCTAAGCCTACAAGCGCAAAATCCTGCGGCGTCAATGATTTCACAATCACTGGAAATCGAAGCTTCCGAGACCGGCAGAAGTCTCGTCCAGGGCGAGTGGACGTGTCAGTGGCGGCTCGGCCCGGGAAAGGCATCCGCGCCTTTCACAAAGACGGCAGGCGGGGCCAACCGCGACCGGTAGAGCATCACTTCCGCCATAGACCAGACTGTCGCGCAGGGCGGCATCGCAACCGATCAACAGAGCCCTACGCCGAGCCCGTTCGCCGAACGCCACCACCGGCCCTTCGAGCGTGCGCGCGATCGTCAGGAAAGCCGAACCATCAGGCATGGCAACCGTCTCGACCAATACCCTGCCCGGCTCAAGAAAGGCGGCGTGGATATTGAGCTTCGGACAGTTGCCGCCAAAGCGCGCCTGCGGAAAGCCCTGGGCGCCTGCCTTGCGGATGACGTGGCCGGCAGCGTCGCTTTCCATCAGGAAGAATGGAATGCCGGCAGCGCCGGGACGCTGCAGCATGACGAGGCGCGATGCCGCCTGGCTGAAGGAAACAGCGAAACGGGCGCGGACGAGATCGATATCGTATCGGCTATTCTGTGCGGCGAGAAGAAAAGCCTCGTAAGGCATCAGCAGCGCCAGCGCCGCACTGCGCGTCAGTTCGAAGCGGGCGATGCGCCGTGCTTCGTCCGATGCCAAAGGCAGTTCCTCAAGCGCGGCTTCGATCTGGGACCGCAGGGCGAGCCTTGCCACTTCGATGGCGATTTCCTGTGCTTGATCGGCCCCCGAAAGGCGCTCGGACAGGAAAAGGCGCATCGAGTGACGATCAAAGCGCCGGCGCAGATCCGGCATGACATGGACGGGCAGGATGCGGGTGGCGACGCCGCGCTCATTCTTCAGCCAGTCCTTCAGACTGCCGCCGGCAGCCAGTCCGTTGGCGAAACTTTCCGCCGCCGCCTCAATGTCAGCGAAATAAGCGGGGCGCCGCTCCAGCACCTCCCTCACCTCGTCCAGAGGCAAGCGCCCGGGAGCGACCGGTGCGCGGCCCTCGCCCGCCATCAAGGCCGTCAGATCGGAAAGCCGGGCGGCCTGCTCGCGATAGGCGCGGTAGAGCTTGATCATGCCGCCAGCCGCATTGGGTGCGGCATCGGCCACTTCGACAAGCTCCTGATCGCCCGGCAGCTCACCCGATAGCAACGGATCGGCGAACACCTCCTTCAACTGAGCAAGGCTGCCGGCGGTTTCGCCCTGCAGTTCCTCAAGATCGATGCGGTAGACGGAAGAGAGCTTGAGCAGCAGTTGCACCGTCAACGGGCGCTGGTTGCGTTCGATCAAATTCAGATAAGAGGGGGAGATTTCCAGCGCCTCGGCCATGGCGGTCTGCGTCAATGCCAGCGCATTGCGGATGCGCCTGACTTTCGGCCCCGCAAATATCTTCCGTTCCGCCATTGTCACATCCTTTACATGCCAGAATTTACAAGTTTTTACAAAATTACAAAAGAAGTCTGTAAATCCTCCTCATCCTAACCTCTTTCCTTACCTGAGATCAAAGGTTTTTCTGGATAATTCTCTCAGCTTTGTAAATCCTGTCATCAACGCTCAGGCGTTCAGAGTTCTTGAGAGGAGATTGACATGACAGATTTTTACAAACTCATTCGCAATGCACCTAATGGTCGTTTCGACGGTATCGAGCGACCCTATTGCGCCGCCGATGTCGAGCGTCTTCGCGGCTCCGTCACGCTCCGCCACACGCTGGCCGAAATGGGAGCTCAGCGTCTCTGGCAGCTTCTGCACGAGGAGAATTTCGTTAACGCGCTCGGCGCGCTCTCGGGCAACCAGGCCATGCAGATGGTGCGCGCCGGGCTGAAAGCGATCTATCTTTCCGGCTGGCAGGTCGCCGCCGACGCCAATACCGCGTCATCCATGTATCCGGATCAATCGCTCTATCCCGCCAATGCCGGACCGGAGCTTGCCAAACGCATCAACCGCACGCTCCAGCGCGCCGACCAGATCGAGACATCCGAAGGCAACGGGCTTTCGGTCGAGACCTGGTTTGCACCGATCGTCGCCGACGCCGAAGCCGGTTTCGGTGGGCCGCTCAACGCCTTCGAGATCATGAAAGCCTATATCGAGGCGGGTGCGGCCGGTGTTCATTTCGAGGACCAACTGGCCTCGGAGAAAAAATGCGGCCATCTCGGCGGCAAAGTGCTGATCCCGACCGCCGCCCATATCCGCAACCTCGACGCGGCGCGGCTTGCGGCCGATGTCATGGGCGTGCCGACGCTCGTCATTGCCCGCACTGATGCCGAAGCGGCCAAGCTTCTGACGTCTGACATCGACGAGCGCGACCAGCCTTTCGTCGATTATGATGCCGGGCGAACGGTCGAGGGCTTCTATCAGGTGCGCAACGGGCTGGAACCCTGCATTGCGCGTGCCGTCGCCTATGCATCGCATTGCGACCTCATCTGGTGCGAAACGTCGAAGCCGGACCTGGAACAGGCGCGCCGCTTTGCCGAGGGCGTCCACAAAGTCCATCCCGGCAAGCTGCTTGCCTATAATTGCTCGCCCTCCTTCAACTGGAAGAAAAACCTCGACGATGCTGTCATCGCCAGGTTCCAGCGCGAACTCGGCGCCATGGGCTACAAGTTCCAGTTCATCACGCTCGCCGGGTTCCACCAGCTGAATTACGGCATGTACGAGCTCGCCAGCGGCTATCGCGAGCGGCAGATGGAGGCCTATTGCGAGCTGCAGCAGGCGGAATTCGCAGCGGAGCCGCGCGGCTATACCGCCACCAAACATCAGCGTGAAGTCGGCACCGGCTATTTCGACGCCGTGTCGCTGGCGATTTCAGGTGGCCGCGCCTCGACGACGGCCATGGGGGAATCAACCGAACACGCCCAGTTCAAACCGGCTGCCGAGTAGAGGAGGAAACGACATGGCATCCATTGCGCGCGTCCGCGAACGGACGGAAGAGCAGGCAAGCAGCATGACGGACGATCAGCAGACGGTGATCCGCATGCTCGCCAACGATCTGCACAGGCTGAATCTATCAGTGATGAAGGCGGTCGAGGCCGGTGTTTCGGTGGAGCTGGTACGCTCTGCCCGGCATCATGGCGGTGACGGCAACTGGGGAGATCTGCTGATCCCCGTCATCGTCGCCAACAGAAATTAGGTTAAGGTCCGGTGGTAAAGACCACCGGACCTACGCTATTTGACGCAATTGTCAGTACAACGGAGTCGCGGCATAATTGAGCATATCTTCGAACGGAACTGCATATGCCCGGTTCGCCGCACGCAAAACTCGAAGTTCTGACCGATCTGATCTATGGCGCGCTCTTCGGCGAGACGTCGTGGCAAGCCTTTCTCGATGCGCTGGCCGCGACGATGCCGGATGCCAAGTCGACGCTGTTTTTCCACGATGCCGTCGCGCGCACCGGCGGTCTCTCCCTCTCCTCTGGTCTCGCGGAAAAGGAAAGCGAGGCCTATAACCGCTATTATGCCGCCATCAATCCGTGGATGCCGCGCGCCGCTACCCGGCCGATCGGCCTTGGCGTGATCGCCGATCAAATGCTGCCGCGCGATGAGCTTCTGAAGACGGAATTCTACAGCGATTACCTTCGCTGGATCGGCTGCGAAAGCAGCGTCGGCGTGACGATCATGCGGGAACGCGGACGCTCCTTCAATCTTTCGACGCTGACCTCGTCTTCCGATCCGGATTTCAATCGCAGGAATGCCGAACTGCTCAGCGACCTGGCGCCGCATCTGCGCCGCGCCTTCGATTTCATTCGCCGCGAACACAGCGATCCCGATAATAATGAAAACGGATTGGCGCTCTTCGACGCGATCGGCGTTGGTATCGTCTATATCGGCGAGGATCAGAATATCCGTTCGATCAACAGCGCGGCGGAGCGGATGATTGCCGAGGGCGAAGCGATCGGCGTGACCTCGACCGGGCGGATCATGATCAATGACAGTGAGCTTGCCTCCCGCTTGTCGGCGCTGCTGCGCCACCGCTTGCAGGCATTTTCGCCGGCAAGCACGCTGATCAGGATGAAGAGCACCAGCTTCAAATGCACGCTGGTGAAGATGCAGTCAGACTTCATCACCGAATTTCTCGAGGGACCGACGGTGGCGATGATCATCGAGCGGACGAGCCTGCCGCTGCGTCCGGATCTCAATGACGCCCTGCTCTGCATCGACCAGCTGACGGCAGCCGAAATGCGGATCGCTGCCGGCATCGCGGCGGGCCTGTCGCTGCGCGAAGTCGCACGGACGAATGATGTGAGCTACGAGACGGCGCGTTCGCATCTGAAGAACATCTATTCGAAGCTCGGCGTAAACAGCCAAGTGGGGCTCGTGCGGCGGCTGATGCCGTAACGCAATTTCCGCTAACCGCGGCTGGCGCGCTTGCCGGCGAAGAGGTCGGTATAGCTTTTTAAAAGCTTCGTCATGCGGTCGGCGACCGTACGGATTTCCGGGCGGTGACGATCCTCGGCATTCATGACGATCCACTGGCGGTGACGCAGTTCCGGCAGCTCCCCACCGCAGCGTTCCAGCTCGGGATCTAGATCGCCGACGAAACAGGGCAGCACTGCCTTTCCCGCACCCGCACGCACCAGATCCGGCAGGGAGCGCGGACGGTTGACCGTCGCGACGATGGCAGATCCTGCATTCTGATAGGGCCAGCGCAGGTAAGAGGAGATAGCATCCTCCGCGCCGACGGCAATCCATCTGGCATCGTCCCGGCTGGCATTGCGCCTGACATAGACCGCATAGGCGACTTCGCCGAGCAGACGGGCAGCGAGATTGCTCTCGTCCGGCTCGAAGGCGCGGATGCCGATATCGCTTTCCCGGTAATTCAGGTTCGCCCGCGCTTCGCCGATGGTCAGGGAAATGGCAAACGCGTCTGCCGGCATGCGGATTGCCGAAAAATTCTCCGTCAGAAGCCAGGAGATCCATGTGCCGGCCGTGATCCTGACGGTGCCCCCACCCTCGGACGATTGCCGCCATGCGTCGACCTTGCGGGCGGCAGCCTCCATTTCCTGCAGATGATCGACGAGGATCTGGCCATCTGATGTCAGGCGGTAGCCTGTCTGGCTGCGGCGAAAGAGTGTGCGGCCAAGTTCCTGCTCCAGATCGAGCATACGCCGGCCGATTGTTGCCGGGCTCAAAGCGGTGGCGGCGCTTGCGCCCGTCAGGCCGCCAGTGCGGGCGACCTGCAGGAAAAGCTGATAGGAATCCCAGTTGCTGTTTTTCATGGGTGAAAAACATAATGGGGTTTCACCTGTTTAAGAAGCGAATTTTGATGTGTAGATCAATTGATGTCCACAAACGAAAGGACATCACGATGATCGAGAGTTTTCTGATCGCCGACATTGCCGGTCGGATGCAGCGGGCAAGATTGCTGCATCGAACGAGACACGACCGGATTAAAGACGAAGACGCGTTTTACAATACGGTCGCAAGCAGCCCCTTGGTGCGGTTTGTCGCGTGGCTAACCGAGCCGGGAAATAGAGGCGCCGGGCGCACGAAAGTGCAGCCCAGCAGAAATGAATGCAAATATCAGGCCGCCTGTCTCACGCGGCCATGAGCGGCGGCGCCTTCGGCAAGCCGGAACTGCTCGATGAGCGCCATCAGCATGTCGGCCTCTTCTGCCAGCTGGCGGCTTGCCTGCGTGGCTTCGGCAACCATGGAGGCATTTTTCTGCGTCATCTGGTCCATCGCATTGACGGAACTGTTGACGTCCTGAAGGGCGGCCGACTGGTCGCGGCTTGCCGTAGCGATGGTCTCGACATGGCCGCTGATCGCTATGATCTCGTGGCTGATCGAGGCGAGCACGCTGCCGGTCTTCTGCACTAGGTCCGAACCAGCGTTCACCTCACGAGTCGACTGGTCGATCAGCGCCTTGATCTCCTTGGCGGCATTGGCCGAGCGCTGGGCGAGTTCACGCACTTCCTGCGCGACGACTGCAAAGCCCTTGCCGGCTTCGCCGGCGCGCGCCGCCTCGACACCAGCATTCAAAGCCAGAAGATTTGTCTGGAAGGCAATGTCGTCGATGACGACGATGATCTGTTCGATGCGTTGCGAGGCGTCTTCGATGCGGCCCATGGCAGCGACAGCGTCGCTCACGACAGTACCGGAACTGTCCGCCGTCCGTTTGGTCGCGGCAACGACATTGTTTGCCTCGTGCGCGCGCTCAGCCGAGGAGCGGACGGTGACCGTGATCTCTTCAACGGCAGCGGCCGTTTCCTCGAGGCTTGCGGCCTGCGATTCCGTGCGCTTGGAGAGTTCGTCCGCCGAGGCGGAAACCGAACCGCTGTTGCGCTGGATGGAAGCGGCGCTTGCTCGAATGCGCGTCAGCGTATCCTGGAGGCGCTCGAGGGACGTGTTGAAGTCCATACGGAGCTGTTCGAGCCGGCCGACGAAGGGAGTTTCAATGGTCTGCGAGACGTCGCCCTGTGACAGGCGGCCCAGACCGGCGGCAAGCTGATTGACGGCAAAATCGATCTGGCCGTCGAGCGCGCGCTTCTCCGCATCGTTGCGGCTGCGCTCGGCATCGTTCAGGGCGCGCTGTTCGGCGGCCTGCGTCTCCAGCTCCTGTCGCGCGACTGCGCTATCGCGGAAGAGAGCGAGTGCACGGCCGATGTCGCCGAATTCGTTCTTCTTTTCGACGCAGGGGACGGCGCTGATGAGATCACCCGACGAAATGGCATGCACGCTTGATGTCAGTGCCTGCATCGGCCTGACGGAACGACGGATCGCATAGAAGGCCAGCACACCGACGAGCAGCATCACCACCGCACCGACACTGAGAACCAGCATCTGCAATTGGTTCATCCGCTCATAGTAGACTTCCATGGGTATGCCGATGAAGAGGATGCCGATCGTGGCACCGGAGGGATTCTTGACCGGGAAATAACCCGTCATGAACTTGCGGCCGAAGAGGTCCGCCGGACCGTAATAGGCATTACCCTGTGCGAGCACAGGCTGAGCGGGATGATCGGCAGCAAGCTTGGTGCCGACGGCACGGTCGCCATTTTCCTTCTTCACATTGGTGGAGACGCGGACGTAATCGCCTCCCTGCTTTTCGAAGATGGTGGCAACGCCGGCGATCGACTGCGCCGTGCGATCAACAAGCGAATAGTCGCCGAAGGCGGGGATCTTGTCTTCGGTGACGCCGGACAGAACGTTGTCTTTCACATCGATGCGGACATCAGCATCGCTTGCGCCATAGAGAACCGCCATGGAGCGGCTTGCATCCTTCGCGTCGGATACCGCGCTATCCATGACATAGCTGCCGAGATTGTAATAGGTCACGCCGACAATCGCTGCGGTGCTGATCGCAAGCAGAAGCAGCGTGATCGCAACGATCTGGCGCACGATGGATGTCGAAAAGAAACGCAGCATCTGGAACCTCTGGCAAACACAATCGGTATCAGGTTCATAAGAATACGTTAGGGAAAATTTTCCCTTAACACGGGACCGCGCGAGGCGCTTTACTTGCGTTTTTTCAAATTTAGTATGACTTGACGAGCATAGCAGTCGCCATCGAGGCAGAAAATTTCAATCCACTAAACTTTCATACAATCTGAGAGCGATTTTAGCGAAAACAAAAATGGCCCCAAACGGGGCCATTTGTCTTGCAGGCTGAATATCGGAATCAGGCGGCACGGTACATGTGCACGTCGCTGCCGCCGTCGATCTTGAACTGCTGCACGAGATGCAGCAGCGCGTCCGCCTCGTTTGCCAGCTCGCGGCTTGCGGCAGTGGTTTCTTCCACCATCGCAGCGTTCTGCTGGGTCATCTGGTCCATCTGGTTGACGGTGGAGTTGACCCCCTGCAGCGCGCTCGACTGGTCGTGGCTTGCGCGGGCGATCATTTCGACGTGCTGGCTGATCGTGACGATCTGGGCGCTGATCTTGGCGAGAACCGTTCCGGTTTCCTGTACGAACTGCGAACCGGAATTGACCTCGTTCGTCGACTTGTTGATGAGGCCCTTGATCTCCTGCGCGGCAGCGGCAGAGCGCTGGGCAAGCTCGCGCACTTCCATGGCGACGACGGCAAAGCCCTTGCCGGCTTCACCGGCGCGGGCGGCTTCGATGCCGGCGTTGAGCGCCAGGAGGTTCGTCTGGAAGGCGATCTCGTCGATAACGCCGATGATCTGCTCGATCTGGCGCGAGGCGTCCTCGATGCGGCCCATGGCGTCGATCGCATTGTTGACGACGACGGCGGAGTCGTCGGCGCTACGTTTGGCCTGACGGACGATCTGGTCGGCATCCTTGGCGCGCTCGGCAGACGAGCGGACGGTGACGGTAATCTGGTCGACGGCGGCGGCAGTTTCTTCCAGCGACGCAGCCTGCTGCTCGGTGCGTTTGGAGAGATCCTCGGCGGACTGGGCCATCTGATTGCCGTTGCCCTGGATCATCTGCACGTTGTCGCGGATCTGGCTCATCGTGGCCTGCAGGCGCATCATCGAACCGTTGAAATCCTGACGGAGCTGTTCGAGACGGCCGATGAAGGGCGTATCGATCGTCGTCGAGATATCGCCCTGCGACATGCGCTCGAGACCGGCGGCGAGCTCATTGACGGCATATTCGATCTGGCGGTCCATCTCTCGCTTTTCGGCATCGTTGCGCTGGCGCTCGTGCTCGGCGGCCTGACGCTCTTCGTCGCTTTGCTCCTCGATACGGATCTTGGAGATGGCATTTTCCTTGAAGATACCGAGGGCGCGGGCCATGTCGCCGATTTCGTCGGAACGCTTCTCACCGGAGATGTTCGTGTCGAGCGCACCTTCAGCGATGCGACGCATGGCGGCAGTGATCTGGGCGATCGGCCGCTGCAGCGTCAGCACCAGCGCGATACCGCCGACGATGGAGACCAGGATGCCGAGCGCGGTCGTGCCGACGGAGATGCTATTGGCCTGATCGCGCTCGGTGCCGGCAGTCTGCTTCTGCTCTTCCGCGAAGCTGGTCAGCTGGCCCCAGACGCCGTCGAGCTGCTGTCGCGCCGCGGCGTAATCGGTCGTACGCTGATTGATCACATCGACGAGGCTCTGTGCACCCTTGTCCATAGAAGCGAGAGCAGGCGTAATCGCGTCAACGATGTCGCCGGCGAAATTCATGCCCTTGGCACTGGCTTGAAGGGTGTTCAACATGGTGTTGAGCGTGGCGATTTCCTGGTTCAGACGAACGCGATTTTCCTTGTTCGGCTTGGCGTTGAAATCGGCGAGCACGAGCTGCAGCGAATAGATGGAGCTTTCAAGGCGCCGTGTATCCTCCAACACAGAGTTGGTCTGGGCGATGCGGCTGTCGAGCTCCACGAAGGTCGTCGTTGCCTCGCGCATCATCTGCGTGGCGGTGAGCTGCGTGTAAGTCGACATCTGGCGGAAGCGGGAAACGAGACGACCAAGATTGGCAACGCCCTCATCCGTGCCAGCCTCGGGTGCTGCCGCCTGAGCCTTCAAGTCGCTGACGGTCTGCGCCATCGACTGCGTCATGCTCTTCTGGTTCTGCGGTACGGAGATCTCGATCATGCGCTGCGCCTTGATGATCTGAGGCAGCGCATCGGTCACGACCTTCAGCTTGTCAGGCGAAGTCTGCGCCTTATTGAAATCATTCATGGCGGCTGCAAGCGTATCGCCGCCCTTCAGCAGACGATCCGCAGCGCGCAGCGTTGCCGTCGCGTTGCCTTCGTCGGTGCGGATGTTTTCTTCCAGCTGCTTGGCGTCGTAGCTGACGTTGAAGCGGTTAGTGATCATCACCTTCTGGGCGTCATCGATCTGCTTACGAAGGGCAACTTCCTGCTCATGCAGTGTCCAGAGCTTGCCGACGGTATCCGAAATGTCGTTCGTACCCTCGATGGCAGCCTGCAGGTTTTCATGACCGGCATTGTCGCCGATCTGCGCCATGGTGGTGTCAAGCGTCTGCCCCTGGGTCTTGATATCGGCATGAAGCTTGTCGCGCGCCTTCTCGTTGGTCGTCTGCAGGAAGTCGTCCATCGAGGCGTAGAGATCCTTGAACCCGCTCAGCGACTGGAGAACGCTGTTGGAAATCTCCATCCGGCCCTGCAGCAGACCGGAGGCATAAAGACCAGTCAGACCGACGGCGGAAATGGTGATGACGAATGGCAGAACAAAAATCAGAACCTTGGTCTGAATCTTGAAACGAGAAAGAATCTTATCAATGAACATGGCGCGCCGTGCCTTTCATACACCACTCCTCCCGCCGGCAGCCTTCGGGCGCCAGCCGGGTGCATATCGAGCTGATCTACTAACAGTTGGGAAAACCCTTGAACGGGCGGCAATCATTGCCGGTTCATCTCCGGCAAGACCGGAAACACCCAAATATTCGTCCACAATGTGTCAGATTATATATTAATTTTCGGATAAGCGGTGAGAACGCGTTAGCCGTGATCGCACAATAGTTGCAAATTACACGTCGCGGAATCGCGATACATCAGTCGCGCGACCGAACATTTCCATTTCAAGCTGCGGAAAGATCAGATGAAGTGGGAAAGAAGAACTGCAATGCTGGCGGCGGTTGCACCGGCGGCGAGCATCAGATAGCGCAGAGTAACGAGCTTTGGATCAGGCTTTGCCTGGGCAACTACAATGGCGCGGGCGCGTCGAGTGTTTCTGTTCATTGCGAAACCTCACTTCTATCTAAGCACAACAATCCAACAAAACGGCTTGTCGGTAAAGCTTAATTTAGGAACGGCTTTGCCAACCTGCCATTGAGACAGGATGGCGCAGGCAATCTTAAGAAGTCTTGAATCGGCGAAAAGGTTTCACGCCTACAAAGATTAGCATTTACAATGCCTCACCGGCGGCAAATCCGGAGGCCCACGCCCATTGGAAATTATAGCCGCCGAGCCAGCCGGTCACGTCGACACATTCACCAATGAAATAAAGGCCGGCAACATCTTTCGCCTGGAGGCTGCGTGAATCAAGGGCGGCCGTATCGATGCCGCCGAACGTGACTTCCGCGGTGCGGTAGCCTTCTGAGCCGGAAGGCTTCAAGGACCAGTTCTGTGCGGCATCGGCAAGCCTGGTCAGCAGCTTGTCGGAGAGGTCGGCCATGTTGCCGCTGACGCCCTCGCGTTCGACAATATGTTGCGCCAGGCGCTTCGGAAGGATCTCGCCGAGTGCGGTCTGTGCGGACTGGCGCCCATTTACCTGCTTGGCTTTCTTCAGATGGGCGGCAATATCGATATCCGGTTCGATATCGATGGTGATCGCATCGCCCTCCCGCCAGTAGGAGGAAATCTGCAGGATGGCGGGGCCGCTGAGACCACGGTGGGTGAAGAGCAACGCTTCGCGAAAGGCAGTCTTGCCGTGGCGGATCTCTGCGGGCGCGGAGATGCCTGACAGAGGCGCGATGCTTTCGAGCAAGGTCGGATCGAGCGTCAGAGGCACAAGGGCGGCGCGCGTTTCGGTAACGGCCAAGCCGAACTGCTCGGCAATGCGATAGGCAAAGCCGGTTGCTCCCATCTTCGGAATGGATTTTCCGCCCGTTGCGATGACCAGCGAGGCGGCTTCAAAGAGGCCTTCCGAGGTCGAGACACGGAAGCCGCCTTCGGTCTTTTCAACCCCTGATATTTCGACACCGAGATGCCAGACGGCACCTGCCGCACGCATCTCGTCGAGAAGCATGAAGATGATGTCCTTGGCGCTGTTGTCGCAGAAAAGCTGGCCGAGCGTCTTCTCATGCCAGGCGATGCCATGCCGATCCACCATGGCGATGAAATCGGCCGGTGTGAAACGGGCAAGCGCCGACTTGCAGAAATGCGGATTGGCGGAGAGGAAGTTCTTCGGACCGGCATTGATATTGGTGAAGTTGCAGCGGCCGCCGCCGGAGATGCGGATCTTCTCGCCCGGTGCTCGGGCGTGGTCCAGCACGGTGACGGAACGGCCGCGCTGTGCGGCGCGGATGGCGCACATCATGCCCGCGGCACCCGCCCCGATGACGATCACATCGCTCTTGCGCTGCAAAATCCGTTTTCCCTGCTGAAATCGCGTCTTCTTTTTCCATCAAAGGACGAAAGTCAACGCCTTCCACCCCCTCGCCAATTGCCAAACTCCGGCTATGATGGCGTTACGATCAACGCAAACCGGTGTGTCATGTCCCCAAAAAAGACGACGCTGAAGCCTGCCAGAAACGTACCCGCCTCGAAGAAATCCCCTCCCGATCCCGGATCTCTGCGCGGTGTTGCGAACTGGAAGGAAGCGGCGCAGTGGCTGAGGGCACGCGGTATCGAAGACATCGAATGCATCACACCGGACCTTGCCGGCGTGCCGCGCGGCAAGATGATGCCGTCGTCCAAGTTTACCTCCAACACATCGCTCGCACTGCCTTCGGCGATCTATCGCCACACGATATCAGGCGAATATCCGGAGGAGACTGAAAGCTTCCGCTACGAGCCGCGCGACAGCGACCTGAAGCTCGTGCCCGACCTTTCTACCCTGTCCGTGGTTCCTTGGGAAACCGACCCAACCGCGCAGGTCATCTGCGACATCGTCAATTCCGACGGACAGGAAGTTCCCTACACGCCGCGCAACGTATTGAAGCGCATTCTCAGCCTTTATTCCGAGCGCGGCTGGAAGCCGATCGTGGCGCCGGAAATCGAATTCTACCTGGTCGCCACGAATGACGACCCGGACTATCCGCTGCATCCGCCCAAGGGACGTTCGGGTCGTTCTATTCTCGGCGGCCAGGGTTATTCGATCGCCGGCATCAACGAGTTCGACGAGTTGATCGACGACATCTACCACTTCTCGGAAAAGCAGGGTCTCGAGATCGATACGCTGATCCACGAGGAAGGACCGGCGCAGCTCGAAATCAACCTCCGTCACGGCAATCCGATCGAACTTGCCGACCAGGTGTTCCTCTTCAAGCGCACGATCCGCGAGGCAGCGCTGAAGCACGATATCTACGCCACCTTCATGGCCAAGCCGATGCAGGGCCAGCCGGGTTCGGCGATGCATATCCACCAGTCCGTGGTGGACATCAACACCGGCAAGAACGTCTTCTCGAACAGTGACGGCTCGGCTTCGAAGGAATTCTTCCATTTCATCGGCGGCATGCAGAAATACGTGCCGAGCGCGCTTGCCATGCTGGCGCCTTACGTGAATTCCTACCGGCGCCTGCAGCCGGATATGTCTTGCCCGGTCAATAACGCCTGGGGTTATGACAACCGCACGACTGCCTTCCGCGTGCCTGTCTCCGATCCGCAGGCACGGCGCGTGGAAAACCGGCTGCCGAGTTCGGATGCCAACCCTTATCTGGCGCTCGCCGCCTCGCTGGCATCCGGTCTGCTCGGCATCATGAAGGAAATCGAGCCGACGGCTCCGACCGAGGATTCGGCCAATGAAGGCTCGATCGACCTGCCGCGTGGGCTTCTCGAAGCCGTCGCACTGCTGGAAGACGAGCCGGCTTTCGAAGAGGTCTTCGGCGCAGAGTTCATCGGGCTTTATGCCGGCGTGAAGCGCGGCGAATTCGAAACCTTCATGCAGGTGATCAGCCCCTGGGAGCGGGAATTCCTCCTTCTGAACGTGTGAGGGCGCGCCATGACGAAAGAGATATGGCAAAGCCCGATCGCGCCAGGCGTCTCCTGGTATCAAGCGACAGTCGGTGAGCGGCCGGATTATCCGGCGCTCGACGGCTCGAGGCAATGTGACGTCGCCATTATCGGCGGCGGCTATACGGGTCTTCAGGCCGCCTATAATCTCGCCAGGGCCGGCGTCTCCGTGACGCTCATCGAGGCAAACCGACTTGGCGACGGCGCCTCGGGGCGCAACGGCGGGCAACTCGGCACCGGCCAGCGCTGGTGGCCGGAAGAGCTCGAAAAGAAGATCGGCTATGAGCGTTCAAAGGCGCTGTTCGATCTTGCCGAGGATGCCAAGCGGCATCTGATGGATTTTGCGACCGAGCATCAGATCGACATGGACTATGTGCCCGGCCAGCTCAATGTCGCGCACAAGGAAAGCTACAAACGGGATTATTACGAGAATGCGGAAATCGCAGCCTTTCGCTACGACTATCCGCATATCCGTTTCATGGACCGCGAGGAGACCCAGGAGCGGCTTGGCTCCAAACGCTTCTATTGCGGCGTCCGCGATGTCGGCACCGGTCATATCCATCCGCTGAAGCTGCTGATCGGACTTGGCGGGGTGGCGGCCAATGCCGGGGCCGATATTTTCGAAATGACCAAGGCGACGTCCATCAGCCAGGCTGGCGGCAGGGTCCTGATCGAGACCGAACGGGGCACCATCACCGCCAACCGTGCGCTGATTGCCTGCGACGGGCATATCGGCAATCTGGAGCCCGTGACGGCAAGCCATGTCATGCCGATCCGCTCCTTCATCGGGGCGACCGTTCCTCTCGACCGATTTCCTGATGTGATACCGGGTGGCGAGGCGGTGGCGGATTCGCGTTTCGTCGTGCGCTATTTTCGCAAATTGAAGGACGGGCGGCTGCTCTTCGGCGGACGCGAGGCGTATACGGCGGACAATCCGCGTGACATTTCGCAGCATATCCGCCGGCAGATCGCCGAAATCTACCCCGCGCTCAAGGATATCGAGATCACCCATGCCTGGGGCGGATCGGTCGGCATCACCATGCCGCGCCAGCCTTTCGTGCGCGAGGTCATGCCTGGCGTCACCTCGATCGGCGGTTATTCGGGCCATGGCGTCATGCTGTCAAATTACTGTGGCAAGCTTTACGCAGAAATGGTGCTGGGAAAATCAGCCGATCTCGATCTCTTCAAGGCGCTCGATATTCCTGCTTTTCCGGGTGGCGCGCGCATGCGGGCGCCACTGCTTTTCCTTGCCTTGTCGTGGTTTGCCCTCCGCGACAAGTTTTAGTTCGATTGCGGATTTCCTCTCCAGGCAATTCGCTCTAAAACCGATGACCGACAGATTCATTGCACCGCACACTGGCTTTTTTAAATCGATTAGATTAAAACGGCCACCAACCAAGCCTGATTGAGAGACAAGCTCATGAGCAGCCAAATCATTCCCGTTGAGCCTTTTGATTACGTCGTCTTTGGCGGCAGCGGCGACCTTGCCGAGCGAAAGCTTCTGCCCGCGCTGTATCATCGCCAGATCGAGGGCCAGTTCTCGGAGCCGACCCGCGTCATCGGCGCTTCGCGCAGCCCGCTCTCGCATGAGGAATACCGTAAGTTCGCCAAGGATGCGCTCAAGGAGCACCTGAAAAAGGGCGAATATGACGAAGCGGAAGTCGAAAAGTTCTGCTCCCGTCTCTTCTATGTTTCCGTCGATGCCCGCACGGACAGCGGCTGGGATCAACTGAAGAAGCTGCTCGACGAGGGCAAGGATCGCGTGCGCGCCTTCTACCTCGCTGTCGCTCCGGGAATCTTCGGCGACATCTCGCAGAAGATCCACGACCACAAGCTGATCACCAAGTCGACCCGGATCGTCGTCGAAAAGCCGATCGGCCGTGACCTCGCCTCGGCCTTACAACTCAACGACAGTATCGGCCGCGCCTTCAAGGAAGAGCAAATCTTCCGCATCGACCACTATCTCGGCAAGGAGACGGTGCAGAACCTGATGGCGCTGCGCTTTGCCAACGCGCTCTACGAGCCCCTGTGGAACGCCAACTATATCGACCACGTGCAGATCACCGTTGCCGAAGCCGTCGGCCTCGAAGGCCGCGCCGGCTACTACGACACGGCCGGCGCGCTGCGCGACATGGTGCAGAACCACATCCTGCAGCTCCTCTGCCTGACCGCGATGGAAGTTCCTTCCTCGATGGATTCGGAAGCCGTTCGCGACGAAAAGCTCAAGGTCCTGCGCGCACTGAAGCCAATCAACGCCTCGAACGTCGAGCAGGCCACCGTCCGCGGCCAGTACCGCGCCGGCGCCTCCGGCAGCGGCCCGGTCAAGGGCTATCTCGAAGAGCTCGAAGGCGGTGTTTCCAACACGGAAACCTTTGTCGCCATCAAGGCCGAGATCAACAACTGGCGCTGGGCAGGTGTTCCCTTCTACATCCGCACCGGCAAGCGCCTTGCCGGGCGCATGTCGGAAATCGTCATCACCTTCAAGCCGATCCCGCATGCGATCTTCGATCAGGCCGCCGGCCGCATCAGCCAGAACCAGCTGATCATCCGTCTGCAGCCCGATGAAGGCGTCAAGCAGTCGCTGATGATCAAGGATCCGGGTCCAGGTGGCATGCGCCTGCGCAATGTTTCGCTCGACATGAGTTTCGCCCAGGCCTTCAACGTCCGCAACCCCGATGCCTACGAGCGCCTGCTGATGGACGTCATCCGCTCCAACCAGACGCTGTTCATGCGCCGCGACGAAGTCGAGGCGGCATGGCAGTGGGTCGATCCGATCCTCAAGGGCTGGGAATCGACCGGCCAGCAGGTGCAAGGCTATACGGCCGGCACCTGGGGTCCGAGTCAGGCCATCGCGCTCATCGAACGCGACGGTCGCACCTGGCACGACGATATCTAAGTCCAAGGGTCTGAAGATATGGCATCGACATTACATTCCTTCGCAAATGCCGCCGAACTCGCCGCCAACCTTGCAGACAAGGTTTCCGGAGCGCTTACGGCAGCCATCGCGGCCCGAGGAGAAGCGAGCATCGCCGTTTCCGGCGGTTCCACGCCGAAAGCCTTCTTCCAGGCGCTTTCGACGCGCGATATCGACTGGACCAAGGTGACGATCACACTCGTCGACGAACGCTTCGTGCCCGCCGACAATCCGCGCTCGAACCATCTGCTGGTCGATGCCAATCTTCTCCAGAACAAGGCGAAAGCGGCACGTTTCGTGCCGCTTTACCAGCCGGCCGCCTCCGTCGAGGAGGCCGCAAAGCTTGCAACGGCAAAGAGTGCAGAGATCGGCATCCCCTTCGATGTCGTCATTCTCGGCATGGGTGGCGACGGCCATACGGCCTCGTTCTTCCCGGGCGGCAACAATCTGAGCGTTGCGCTTGACCCGCAGACGCCGCGCGGCGTTATCACCATGGACGCGGAAGGGGCCGGCGAGCCGCGCCTGACCTTCACCTTCTCCGCCCTTGAAGATGCCAAACTGCTTATTCTCCACATTGAGGGCGAAGGCAAAAAAGACGTTCTCGCCAAGGCAAAAGGCAACGGTGAAGAGGCAGAAATGCCGATCCGCGCCATTCTGCGCCGGGCCACTTCCCCGGTCGAGATCTATTGGGCTCCCTGACAGGGCCTCAAGGGCCGCCAGAGCCGACGAACAGATAGAGACGAACCAGAACAAGGCAGGGATTTTCCATGTCCGCTCACGCACGCATTGCTGCGATCACGAATCGCATTGTCGAACGCTCGAAGCCGACCCGCGAGCGCTATCTTGAGCGCCTGCGCGCTGCCGCCTCTCAAGGCGTCAACCGTTCGGTTCTCGGCTGCGCCAACCTCGCCCACGGCTTTGCCATCTGTTCCCCCGCCGAGAAAGATGCACTTGCGGGCGACCGCGTGCCCAATCTCGGCATCATCACCGCCTATAATGACATGCTCTCGGCCCATCAGCCGTTCGAGACCTATCCGGCGATCATCCGCGAGGCGGCAGCGCAGGCCGGCGGTATTGCACAGGTTGCCGGCGGCGTGCCGGCCATGTGTGACGGCGTCACCCAGGGCCAGCCGGGCATGGAGCTCTCACTCTTCTCGCGCGACCTGATAGCGATGGCAGCAGGCGTCGGCCTGTCGCACAACATGTTCGATGCGGCGCTCTTTCTCGGCGTCTGCGACAAGATCGTGCCCGGCCTCATGATCGCCGCCCTCTCCTTCGGCCATCTCCCGTCGATCTTCATTCCGGCCGGACCGATGACGTCGGGCCTGGCGAACGACGAGAAGTCGCGCGTGCGCCAGCTCTTCGCCGAGGGCAAAGTCGGACGTGCGGAACTGCTGGAAGCCGAATCCAAGTCCTATCACGGCCCGGGCACCTGCACCTTCTACGGCACGGCCAATTCCAACCAGATGCTGATGGAGATCATGGGCTTTCATATGCCGGGCTCCTCCTTCATCAATCCAGGCACACCGCTGCGCGAAGCGCTGACGCGCGAAGCCACCAAGCGGGCGCTTGCCATTACCGCTCTCGGCAACGAGTTCACGCCGGCCGGCGAAATGATCGACGAACGCTCGATCGTCAACGGCGTCGTCGGTCTGCACGCGACGGGCGGCTCGACGAACCACACGATGCACCTTGTCGCCATGGCGCGCGCCGGCGGCATCGTGCTGACCTGGCAGGATATTGCCGAGCTTTCGGAACTGGTGCCGCTGCTTGCCCGAGTCTATCCGAACGGGCTTGCCGACGTGAACCACTTCCAGGCGGCAGGCGGCATGGGCTTCCTCATCAAGGAACTGTTGAAGCAGGGCCTGGTGCATGACGACGTGCGCACCGTCTTTGGCCACGGGCTGCAGGCCTATACTGTCGATGCGCTGCTTGGCGACAACGGTGCTGTCGTGCGCCAGCCTTCGCCGGAAAAGAGCCACGATCCGAAGGTGCTCGCCAGCATCGAGACGCCCTTCCAGGCGAATGGCGGGTTGAAAATGCTGCGCGGCAATCTCGGCAAGGCGGTCATCAAGATTTCCGCCGTCAAGGCCGAGCGCCACATCATCGAGGCGCCGGCTATCATCTTCCACAGCCAGCAGGAGCTGCAGGACGCCTTCAAGGAAGGCAAGCTCAACCGCGATTTCATCGCTGTCGTGCGCTTCCAGGGTCCCAAGGCCAACGGCATGCCGGAACTGCATAAGCTGACGCCGCCGCTCGGCGTGCTGCAGGACCGCGGTTTCCGCGTGGCGCTCCTGACCGACGGGCGCATGTCCGGCGCATCCGGCAAGGTGCCGGCGGCAATCCATGTCACGCCCGAAGCGGTCGATGGCGGCCCGATCGCCCGCATCAAGGACGGCGACATCATCCGTCTCGATGCGATCAGGGGCACGCTCGAAGTTCTCGTCGATGCGGCGGACATGGCCGAGCGCGAGCCAGTGACGATCGATCTTTCGGACAATGAATTCGGCATGGGCCGCGAGCTCTTCGCGCCGTTCCGTCACGCGGTCGGTCCGTCCGACCAGGGTGCCAGCGTGCTCTTCCACGCGCACTGACATCCCCTCATCGATGCAAAAGAAAAACCCGCGGCCGGAACCGCGGGTTTTTCATATCCAGCGAGACGCGAGACTGTTACGCGCGGATATCGAGGACGTAATCCTTGTGAGCCGGGTGCGTGCTGTAGACGAAGATCTTGTTCAGCTCCTTCTGCGTCAGCAGGCGCAGGAAGCGAACTTCGATCGTGTTGTTCGGGAAGGTCTTCATCAGCAGGCAACCCACCTTGGTGATGCGGGCGTCCGGAATATCCAGATAGAACTGCTTCGGCAGCGTATACTGCGTGAGGATCGCGAGGATCGCGCTGCTCATGGATATACGGACGATATCGCAGCGGCGCGAGGCGGCGTGCATGACGCCTTTCTCCGTATATTCGATGCGCGCCGCGTTCATCGTGTCTTCCATCTTGAACCGCGATTCGCGGTCGTACATGAAAGATTCTTCCTTCGCCAGGAAGTGTGATTTCGGAGGTGTTGGATTCGATGCGGCCATGGCCTTAGTCCCCTCAGTCTTGATGAGAAAAAGGCTAGCACCGCATGTTTAACAGAAAGTGAGAATCCTTCCCCTCCACAGCCTCAAGAAGAAGGATTCCACCAAAAATGGATGGTCATTTCCTATAGGTATGACCCGCGGCATCGAAGAGATGCAGTTTCTGCCTGTCAGCGACGAAATGCATTTTCTGGCCCCTCTTCACATCATAGATGCCAGGCAGCTTGACGATGATCGGCTCGCCCTGAACCAGGCCTTCGATATAGAGAAGCGTGACTTCGCCGAGCGCCTCGACGATCGAGACTTCGCCTTCGAACAGGTAATCCTCGTTGGGGCTTGCGATACGCAGATCCTCCGGACGAACGCCAAAGCTTGCCTGCTTGCCCTTCTCCGAAGCCGCAGTGGCAATATCGACCGTCACCGACTTGCCGCCGGTCAGTGTTACCGTCGTGTTCTCACCGGCGTTCGTGATCGTTGCCGGGATGACGTTCATGGCCGGAGAACCGATGAACTTGGCGACGAAAAGGTTTGCGGGGCGCTCGTAAAGTTCCAGTGGTGCTCCGACCTGTTCGATATTGCCGGCCGATAGAACGACGATGCGATCCGCCAGCGTCATCGCCTCGACCTGGTCATGCGTGACGTAGATCATCGTCGTATCGGCCATCTGTTCGTTCAGGCGAGCGATCTCGATGCGGGTTGCGACGCGCAGCGCTGCATCGAGGTTGGACAGCGGCTCGTCGAAGAGAAAGACTTTCGGGTTGCGGCAGATGGCTCGGCCGATCGCCACGCGCTGGCGCTGACCGCCCGAGAGCGCCTTGGGCAGGCGGTCGAGATATTTTGTGAGCTGCAGGCTGTCTGCCGCTGCCCGCACGCGACGGTCGATCTCCTGCTTGCTTTCGCCGGCGATCTTCATGCCGAAGGCCATGTTGTCGAAAACAGTCATATGCGGATAGAGCGCATAGGACTGGAACACCATGGCGATGCCGCGCTTGGAGGGCGGCACATCGTTGACCAGCATGCCGTCGATATACATCTCGCCGCCGGTGATGTTTTCCAGGCCGGCGATCATGCGCAGAAGCGTGGATTTGCCGCAGCCGGAGGGGCCGACGAAAACGATGAATTCGCCCTGGTTGATCTCCAGGTCGATGCCGTGGAGCACGTCCACGGAGCCATAGGATTTGCGGATATCCTTAAGCGTCAGTCCAGTCATTTCCCTCTCCCCTCCTGATCCTTAAGCGAGGCGGGCGAAATACGCCCCCCAGGCCGGAATATCGATCCTGTCGCCGTAATTGTTGCTGGTAAAGCCGTGCCCCGTCAAAGCCTGCCACTCGCCTGCCGGCAGGGTGACATTGGTTTCCGCCGGTCCCATATTGAAGATGCAGAGCAGCGTCTCATTGCCGAATTCGCGCGTGAAGATCAGTGCGTCATCCTGCGGATCCTCGAACTCGATCTCGCCCTTGGCGAAAGCCGGGTACTGCTTGCGGAAGGCGATGAAGCGGCGGTAGTGCTCCAGCACGGAATTCTCGTCGCCCTGCTGCACGCTGACGGCGCGCAGGATGTGCTCGACCGGCACCGGCAGCCAGGGCTTGACCGTCGAGAAGCCGCCCTGGGCGACCTGGCTGTCCCAGACCATCGGCGTGCGGCAACCATCACGGCCCTTGAATTCGGGCCAGAACTGGATGCCGTAGGGATCCTGCAGGTCCTGATAGGCGAGATCGGCTTCGGTCAGCGCAAGCTCCTCGCCCTGATAGAGGCAGACAGAACCACGCAGCGTCATCAGCAACGAGGCATAGAGCTTGGCAAAGGCATCGTGATCGGCGACCAGCGAACCCCAGCGGCTGACATGGCGCATCACGTCATGGTTCGAGAAGGCCCAGCAGGCCCAGCCATCGGGAGCGGCCGCACCGAAATCCTTCATGACTTCCTCGACGCGCTCAGGCGTGAGCGGATCGGGCGCCAGGAATTCGAAGGCGTAACACATGTGCATCTTGTCATTGCCGGACGTATATTCGCCGACGATTTCGAGGCCACGCTGACTGTCGCCCACCTCTCCGACGGCGGCGATGGCCGGGAACTCTTCCAGCACCGCACGGAAGCGCTTCAGGAATTCGAGGTTTTCCGGGCGGTTCTTGTCGTAGAGGTGCTCCTGGAAATTATAGGGGTTCACGGCAGGAGCGGTCGACGCATTGCGACGTTCGGGAGCGAGCGCCGGATTGTCGCGCAGAAGCCTGTCGTGGAAATAGAAGTTGATCGTGTCGAGGCGGAAACCGTCGACACCGCGCTTCAGCCAGAAACGGACGACATCGAGCAGGCGGTCCTGAACTTCCGGATTGTGCAGGTTCATATCCGGCTGCGAGGTCAGGAAGTTGTGCATGTAGTATTGCATGCGCGTCGGATCCCACGCCCATGCAGAGCCGCCGAAGATCGACAGCCAGTTGTTCGGCGGCGTGCCGTCCGGCTTGGCATCGGCCCAGACATACCAGTCGGCCTTGGCGTTGGTCTTGCTCGTGCGGCTTTCGACGAACCAGGGGTGCTGGTCGGAGGAGTGCGAGATGACGAGATCGATCATCACCTTGATGCCGAGGCGATGGGCTTCCGCTATCAGCGTGTCGAAATCGATCAGCGTACCGAAGATGGCGTCGACGTTTTCGTAGTCCGAGACGTCGTAACCGAAGTCCCGCATCGGCGATGTGAAGAAGGGCGAAATCCAGATCGCGTCGGCCCCGAGGCTTGCCACATGCGGCAGGCGGGCGGTGATGCCCTTCAGGTCGCCGATGCCGTCGCCGTTGGAATCCTGGTAGGAGCGCGGATAGATCTGATAGATCACTGCGCCGCGCCACCAGTCCTTGTCGGCGATCAGATTGGATTGGGAAGCCAGACTCATGGAATATCCTGTTTGAAATTGCGTCTTGGGATGGATCAGCCTCCCTTGACCGACCCAGCCAGCAGGCCGCGCACCAGATAACGCTGCAGCGAAAAGAAGACGAGCAGCGGGATGATGATGGTGACGAAGGCCGACGCCGTCAGGATTTCCCAGTTGCCGCCGCGCGAGCCGAGCAGCGCGTTCAGCGCTCCCGTCAGCACGAGGTGGTCCTTGTCGGTGCCGAGGAAGACCATGGCGACGAGCAGGTCGTTCCACACCCACAGGAATTGGAAGATCGCGAAGGATGCGAGCGCGGGGAAGGACAGAGGCAAAACGATGCGGGTGAAGATCTCGAAGTCGCTGGCGCCGTCGACGCGGGCGGATTCGATGATCTCCTTGGGCAGGCCGGCAATATAGGCCCGCAGGAGGTAGATGGCGAGCGGCATGCCGAAGGCCGTGTGCGCCAGCCAGATGCCAGGATAGGTCTTCGAGGGCTGGCCGATCGCGGTGCCGATCTCGTTATAAAGACGGAGCAGCGGGATAAGCGACATCTGCAGCGGCACGACGATGAGGCCGACGACGAGTGCAATCAGCAATGCGCGGCCGGGGAATTCCATCCAGCTCAGAGCGTAGGCGGCGAAGGCGGCGATCAGGATCGGGATGATGGTCGCCGGAATGGTCACCGTCAGAGAGTTGATGAAGGACTGGCCGATGCCCTCACTTGTCAGAACAGTCTTATAGTTCGCCAACGTGAATTCCGGCGGAGCCGATGCCGCGACATAGATGCGGCGTGGGCGTTCGTCGGGCGCGAAGGCGACATTCTTCATGTAACGGTAGCTGCCGTCGCTGTTGATGAGCAAACTTGCGCCGTCGCCAAGATCGGCGGTCTGACCGGCTTCGAAGGCGGAAGGCTGCTGCACGCGTACGCCGAAGGCCTTGACCGAGCGGCCCGGCTGGTCTGCCAGCACATTGCCCGTGATGACGAAGATATCGCCTTCCTGCTTCTGCTGGTCGGGCGTGCCGAGGCGTGCGGCCACAGTCTGCGTGGAGCCGGCAAAGGCGGTCCACCAGCCGGAGACGGTGATCTGGTCCCTGTCGCGCAGCGCGCTGACAAAGATGCCAAGCGTCGGCACCAGCCAGATGATGACGATGACGAGAACGCAGAAGTGGACGAAGAGACGGGCGGGGCCGATCTTGAAGTAGCTTGCAGCTCTCGTCATCTCAGCGTCCCTTCAGTTCGGCATTGGCGCGGCGCACGTTCCAAACCATGATCGGCGTGACGGCGAGCATGATGATGATGGCGATGACGGCACTTCGGCCGGAATCGCCGCCGCCGCGGAACAGCCAGTTGAACATCAGGTTCGCCAGCACCATGGTCTGCCACTGGCCGTTGGTCATGGTGAGCACGATGTCGAAGACCTTGAGGACGAGGATGGTGATCGTCGTCCAGACGACGGCGATCGTACCCCAGATCTGCGGCACCATGATTCGCCAGAAGATCTGCCAGCCATTGGCGCCATCGATGACAGCCGCCTCGATCGTCTCTTCCGGGATGCCGCGCAATGCGGCCGAAAGGATGACCATGGCAAAGCCGGTCTGGATCCAGACCAGGATCACCATCAGGAAGAAATTGTTCCAGAAGGGAACGGAGATCCAGACCTCCGGCGTGCCGCCGAATGTCTGGACGATGGCATTCAGGAGGCCGATCTGCACATCGTTGCCGCCGCGGTATTCATAGATGAACTTCCAGATGACGGAAGCGCCGACGAAGGAGATCGCCATCGGCATGAAGACGATGCTCTTGGCGATATTGCCCCACCAGATGCGGTCGGTCATGACGGCGATGACGAGACCAAAGAAGGTGCAAGCGGCAGGCACGACGGCAAGCCAGAGGATGTTGTTGAAAATCGATTGGCGGAATTCGCGGTCGTTCAAGGCCCACAAGTAATTGGTCGCGCCGACGAACTCATTGCCCGACCGGTCGTAGAAGGACAGAATGAAAGTCGCGACAACAGGATAGACAAGGTAGACGATCAGCAGAAAGAGCGCCGGGAAGAGAAACAGCCAGGGGCGGATCATCGCGCGCCGGTTCAGATTGCGCGAGGCCTGACGGATATCACCGTCCTTCACCGGCAAAGCGAGATCGAGGATCTTGTTCGAGAAAAAGAAATAGGCCGAGCATGCAAAAACGGCGACAACCACGACGCCCAAAGCGGACACTATCTGCGACAGCATTTCGTCCCTCCCCTGCTTCCCTGTCTTATTTTGAAGGGCTAATGCCGGACACCGTCAATCTTGCTTGTGCGTTTGACCACAGGATCCGGCACAACCGGGCTCCCCCTCTGGAGCCTGGCCGTTCATTCCGGTGATGCCGCCGGTCGCCCGGCGGCACGAAATGGCAGGAAATTACTTGATGCCGTCCCATGCGCTCTGGATTTCGGCTGCGGCGTCCTGAGCGGACTTGCCGCCGACGAAATCCACCATGCCGGTCCAGAAGGCCCCGGCGCCAATCTTGCCGGGCATCAGGTCAGAACCGTCGAAGCGGAAGGTCGTAGCCGAGGTCAGGATCTCGCCTTCCTTCTTCATCTGTTCGTTAGCGTATGCATCGACGTTGACGCCCTTGTACGGGGTCAGGAAGCTCGACTGCGCCATCCAGAGCTCATGAGCGACCGGCGTCTTCAGGAAGTCGACGAAGGCGCGAGCCGTCGGAGAATCCTTGGCGATGGTGACGAGCGTGCCTGCACCCAGAACCGGCTTGCCGAGATCGGCATGTGCAGCATAGGTCGGCATGTAGAAGAAGTCTGCATCGGTGCCGAGCTTCGTTCCTTCAGGGAAGAAGGACGGGATGAACGAAGCCTGGTGGTGCAGGTAGCACTTCGGCGGAACGGCGAAGAGGCCCTTCGGGCTGTCGCGGAAGTCGGTCGAAGCAACAGCTGCAACACCGCCGTCGACATATTTTTCGTTCTTGGCGAACTTGCCGAATTCATCGATGGCAGCAACGACGGCCGGATCGGTGAACTTCACTTCGTTGGTGGTCCACTTGTCGTAGACATCAGGCTTCTGCATGCGCAGCATGATGTCTTCGACCCAGTCGGTTGCCGGCCAGCCGGTCGCGCCGCCAGAACCGAGGCCGATGCACCAGGGAACGCCGCCATCCTTGACGATCTGGTCGGTCAGGGCGTGCAGCTCTTCCATGGTCGTCGGGACCTTGTAGCCTGCCTCCTCGAAGTTTTCAGGAACATACCAGACAAGAGACTTCACGTCGGCCTTGTAAGGGAAAGCGAAGAAGGCGTCCTTGCCGTCCTTGCCCTTGTAGGTGCCGTAACCAACCCAGCTGTCGCCGGCGCCGTAGTTGTCCTTGACCCACTTGGAGGTATCGTCGCCGAGCGGTGTCAGATAACCTTTGCTGGCGAGATCGGCCAGCAGACCGGGCTGCGGCAGGATGGCGATATTCGGCGGGGAGCCAGCCTGTGTATCGATGACGATCTGCTGCTCGTAGTTTTCAGAGGAGGAATACTTGGCGTCGATGCCGGTCGCTTCGACGAAATAGGCGAGGATGCTCTGGAAGAAGGCTTCGTCTTCGCCGCGCCAGGGGCCGAAGATTGTCAGTTGCTGACCCTTCAGGTCGGCATGAGCAGCTTTGAAGTCGTCATAGCTCTTCCAGTTGAACTTGGAGTCCTGACCTGGCGCGAATTTCAGATCCGCTGCCGATGCAGCGCCCGCAAAAAGCGCCGCAAGTGCAACGCCCATCAAGAATGACTTTTTCATGTGATCAACCTCCCATCACAATCCGATAGCGCAGAATTTCATTCAAAGGAAATCTCAAAGCGCTTTGACAACGCAACTCATTCACTTTCAGCAGAATGAAGTCAAGCCATTTTGCGAAAACAGCGGGAATACCGCTACTATCTCGCGTTGCGGCAAGGCTTATTGGGGAATATGGAGCGATTTTTCTTGAGTCAAGCGCAACAGATGCTACATATTTGAAAGCGCTTTGGAAGCCATTGGGAGGCGGCGGCCACTATTTGACGGCCACAGGGCAGGCCGGGAGGAAGCATAGCAGGTGAATCTCAAACAGCTATCGGAATTGCTGGGGCTTTCGCAGACAACTGTGAGCCGCGCGCTCAACGGCTATCCCGAGGTCAACGAGGCGACCCGGGAACGCGTGCTCCGGGCAGTCAAGGAAACCGGATACCGGCCGAATAAGGCCGCCCAGCGGCTCGCGACCGGCAAGGCCGGTTCGATCGGCCTTGTCATGCCGACAGCACCTGGCCATCAGTCGGATGTGCATTTCGGCGAGTTCCTGACTGGTCTCGGCGAGGAAGCGGTGCGCCATGACTTTCACTTCGTCATCATGCCGGCGGATCCGGATGATGAGGTCGCAGCGCTGCGGCGCCTGGCAATCAGCGGCAATGTGGATGCGCTCTTCGTGGCCTATATGCGCGGGCACGACCCGCGGCTCGCCATGCTGAAATCGCTTTCCATGCCCTTCGTGGTGCATGGGCGCTCCTTCGGTTCAGAGCCGGACTATCCCTATCTCGACATCGACAACGAGGCGGCTTTCTACGAGGCGGCGAGGCTTCTCCTGCAGCTTGGCCATACGCGCTTTGCGCTGATGAACGGGCCGGCGCATCTCGACTTCGCCATTCGCCGCAGGAACGGCCTCATTGCGGCGCTCGGCGAACGCGGGCTGGAGCTGGCGGACGACTGCACGAGCCATACGGTCATGACGGACGAGGAAGGGCTGATCGCCATGGAGCGTTTCCTGCAGCTACCAGATCGGCCGACTGCAATCCTATGCTCCAGTACGGTTCTGGCTCTCGGCGCAATCCGTGCCGTCAATCAGGCCGGGCTGAAACTTGGCGAGGATATTTCGCTGATCGCCCATGACGACGTGCTGCCGCTCCTGAAGCCGGAGAATTTCTCCGTGCCGCTGACGACGACACGCTCGTCACTGCGGGCCGCCGGCGTGCGTATCGCGCAGCGGCTCATCGGCACGGTCAAACAGGCAGGCCCCTTCCCCGAGCAGGAACTCTGGAAGACCGAACTGATCGTCAGGGCCTCGACAGGGCCCGTCCCGCAAATCTGATCAGTTACTTAGCGGAATTCCGGACGCAAAACCGCTGCACATTTTTGCTTGAATTGCTCTTATCAGAATATCGGCGGCGTCAGCCCTGCCGAACGATGGGCGGCAATCACCGTATTGGCCATCAGCATGGCGATTGTCATCGGACCGACGCCGCCCGGAACCGGGGTGATGACGGCAGCAACCGGAGAAACCTCGGCAAAGGCGACATCGCCGACGAGGCGAGTCTTGCCCTCGCCACGCTCGGGGGCTGCGATGCGGTTGATACCGACGTCGATGACGGTGGCGCCGGGCTTGACCCAGCCGGCCCTAACCATCTCCGGACGGCCGACGGCCGCCACCAGAATATCGGCGTTGCGGCAGATGCCGGCGAGGTTCTTGGTGCGCGAATGGGCGATGGTGACCGTTGCATTGGCATTCAGCAGAAGCTGCGCCATCGGCTTGCCGAACAGGTTGGAGCGGCCGATGACGACGGCATTGAGGCCGGACAGGTCCTCACCATGGGTGCGGCGGACGAAGACCATGGCACCGGCCGGCGTGCAGGAGACGAGACCGGTCTTCAGGTCGCCGGTCGCAAGCTTGCCGGCATTGACGACGCTCAGGCCATCGACATCCTTTTGCGGCAGGATCGACTGGATGATCGGCTCGCTGTCGAGATGTTTCGGCAGCGGCAGCTGCACGAGAATGCCGTGGATCGAGGGATCGGCATTGAGCGCGGCGACGAGGGCTGCAAGCTCTTCCTGGCTGGTCTCGACAGGCAGCGTGTGCTGGATGGATTTGAAGCCGCATTCCTTGGCCATGCGGCTCTTGGAGCTGACATAGGTGTGGCTGGCAGGATCGTCACCGACGATGATGACGGCGAGACCCGTCCGCACGCCTTTGGCGGCTTCAAGCGCAGCATTTGCCGATTTCACGGTTTCGATTACGGATGCGGCAACCTGCTTGCCGTCGATTACTGTTGTCACGCGTCTTCTCCGCCCAGTTTCGCGCCAGTCTATTCGCCCGCGGCGGGAATGATTTCCCGATAACGCCCTATCCCGTTTAAAAACGGCAAATGCAAGAGCAATCTGTGGTCAGGCAGTCGCCTACCGTGACACCTGGTGGGCGTGGAGGCGATCGCGCAGGCTGGCGATCTGCGAGCGCAGCGCATCGACCTCGTCTGCCGCCTGCGGGAGGGGTGCCGGCTCTGATACCTGCGTCAACGCCGGGGCCTGAGCAAGTTCGGGCGCAGGGGCGAGAATTGGAGCCTGAACGGGAACTGTGATCGGCGTCCGTTCGGGCTGCCGCCGGAAGAAACGCGGCACGAAGGCGAGGCCGAGGCCTGCCGCCAAACCGGCAAGGCCGCCGACCAGGGCGTTGAAATCGAAATTACTGCCGCGGGAGACCGGCAGCACCAGAGCGGGCTTGCGAACCGCAACCCGGCCATCACCGATGGCACCTGTCGTGGAAACCTCCTCTTCCAGGCGCGAGCGGGCGGCAGATGCCTTTTCCCGCAATTCGGTCAGCTTGGCGAGATCGACGCCAGTGTCACGGCTCTGGGCAATCAGCGCATTGCGGCGGTCGCTAAGTTGCCTGCGCGCATCGACGGCAGCCTTGGCTGTCCCATTTGCGTTCTGGGCGAGGCGCACAAGCTCCTTGCCGATGCTGTCCTTCAGACCGTCGACCTCGGACTGCTGCTGGAGCAGGCGCGGATGGCGCGGTCCGAGGTCTGCCGAAAGCTGCGCGAGTGCAGTCTTGGCAATCGCGTATCTGTCGCGCAGATCCTGCAGGGCGGGCGAGATCATATCCGGGGCGAGCGAGCCTTCCAGCACGTCCGCGAGCTTGGCGGCCTTCAGCTTGTCGGCCTGTTCCTTGGCGCTCAGGATATTGTCGTCGGCATTCTTCAGATCGCTATCGAGCCCGGCGATCTGGCGCTGCAGCTGCATCGCGACCTTGACATTGCCCTCGCCATTCTTCTGGCCGAAAGCTATGAGCTCTGCCTGAGCCTGATCATTTTCCTTCTTCAGGGCAGTGGCCGTCTCGGCCGCTTTGCCTGTGGCACTGCCGCCGGTCACCGCATCGGACAGCCGCATGGCGATACGCGTCGATTTGTCGCTATCGCCTGTCGTTACCATCAGACGGATCACGCCAGTGCGGTCGTCGGGAATGATCGTCACGGCAGATTTCAGCGCGGCCTCTGCGCGCGATGCCGGATCGGCGGCCACACCACTGCCGGAGAGAAGATCGAAGGCGACACCAAGTGCATTGGCGTTGTTGCCGGCAAATTCCGGATCGCGGTCCAGTTTCAGTGCAGCAACGGCAGAGGTGATGACAGGTACCGAAGACAGTCTTTTGACGGTTTCCCCAACAAGCGCAGCCCGGTTACTTGCGCCCGCATCCACGGCGAGCGTCGTTTCTGCGGTGTAAAGCGCAGGTGAGGATGGCATCAGGATAGGGGTGGCGGCGCCGCCGAACGAGAGGGCGGCAACGATGAGAGCGCTTCTGCCCCAGTTCGAGCGCCGTATTTCGCGTGAAACCGGCAAAATGGGTGTTTTTTCAACGGGAACGACGTGGTGAACTTGGACGAATTGCGTCGTTGGCTCTGGTGCAGGACGAGAGGGTTCAGGTGCGGAAACGGAAGCGATATCGTTTGCAGCCTGAAGACGTGAGCCCAGGATCGTTTCGATCCGGTCCACCAGCGGTTTAGTCTGCCGCGCTTTCGCACGCTGTTCGTCGAGCAACCGACCTATGGCGCGCAGCAGCTCAGCTTCGGACGGACGGATCTCCGGCGGATGGGTGTTCTTTTCGGCATGACTTTGCCGCTGGCCGCGCAAAGAGGTGGTTGCGCGATCATGGAAACTGTTTTTCGCCCTGGAATCGTGCATTTGCGTCACATCTCATGCGCATGATGGCCGAGTTCGCTCAACCGCGCTGACGCGGAGGATTAAGCTACTCTAAATATACATGGCAAAGAAATGGTTAACCGGAACCTGCAGAAATCTGCAATCAGCCGGCTTTTTTCATCTGCTCGATTCTCTTCTGTTCGTCCGCGGCGTGCGCCCGTTCAACCGGCTGACTGAGAATGCGTGCGCGCCGGCTGAAGCGATACTGGAAGACCCGAAAGAGGAAGACCGGAATACCGAGAATATAGCGGCGCCATAGGCGCGCCGGCTCCTGCACCAGGCGGTAGGCCCATTCCAGACGCATCATGCGCACGGTCTTCGGCGCGCGTGGCACAGTGCCCGAAACGAAATCGAAAAGTGCACCGACCGTCAGAACGAGACGTGCGTGATCGGCGCGGATATTCTGGTAGACCCATTTTTCCTGCAGCGGCGTGCCCATGCCGACGATCAGAATATCGAGTTTCTGGCGCTCCACCTCGGCGATAACGGGTTCGGGATTGGCCTTGTCGAAAAAGCCGTCGGAGATCACGAAGAACTCGTGCCAGGGCGCGTGCCTGGAAAAGTTCTCGGCCGCCTTCTCAACGACCGCGCGCGCGCCGCCGATCAGACCGATACGGCGCGGTGTTTCCATGAAAGTCAGGAAGGCCGGCACGAAATCGGTGCCGTTCAGATTGGCGGGAAACGGCGAACCATGCGTGACCTGGGATGCGATATTGAGGCCGATACCGTCAGGCAGAACGAGGTTGTGCGACATGATCTGATAGTACTCGTCGTCGCGCAGGGCCGTCAGCATGTTGTGGGCGTTGACGAAGCAAACCACGGTCTGCCCGACGGGAATGGAAGCCAGTTCGTTGATGAAAACCAGCGCGTCGTCCCAGCCGAGATCGCAGACCGGCAGATCGAAAATCGTCCGCCGCGATGCAAGCACCGCGAAGTTTGCAATCAGATTCATTCCAACCTCCTGCCGAGGGTGCGTCATGCGCCCGACATCCCGGAAAATAAGCCCACGTTTCCGCAGCGGAGGTCTTGTAGGGACCAGCAGCGTCCTGCCTGAAGCGACCTCCCCCAACCCCGTGGTGGCATCCTCCCAAGCTTGTGCCGCGTTTATATCAACTCGGTTTCAAACAACCCTTAGGAAAAAGCCTTGGATTTTCCTGCGCGCATAAGTGGTTCATTAACCAAGGCGAGAACGCAGAAACGGCGCCTTTCGGCGCCGTTTTCAACTGATCGGTCGATGGTGATCAGTGACCGGCGGATGGAGCCGGCGTTTCGGATGCAGGCGCGGTGTCGATGATCTTGACCGGCGCGCCAACTTTCTGCGGCTTGCCACCGGAATTTTCCTTCACGTCTTCCTTCGAAAGGTAGTCAAGCTGTTCCAGCATGACTTCGGCCACATATTCGCCGCCAAGACGCTCGTTCATGCCCTTCTTGATCTCTTCGCGGAAAGCGCCGGGATCGAAAGCCTTGATGTTGGAGACGTCGATCATCTTGTTGCCGACGAGCAGGCTAAAGAGCTCGTCGGTCGTCATCTCCGTGATCGGCAGGTTGAGGCCCGCGATCATATCCTTATGCATCATGAAGGAGATGCGACCGAGGAAATAACCGTTGACAGCACCGTTACCGATGACAGGCACTGTGATCGTCTCGCCCTTCACCAGCTCGAGCGCGCTTTGCTTGGTATCCGCAACAGCCGGCGCTGGCGCAGTCGCCATGTTCACCGAGAAATAGACCGATGCCAACGTGACGGCGCAAACCCAGACACCTGTGAGGACGAGCTTGATCATCAGGCATCCCGCGCGACAAACTGTTCCTGGGAATAGGTGCCGTCAGCATCCGCATCCTGTACGGCATTCTTCAGAAGATCGGCAACGGCGCGAACGGCCTCCAGATGCGCTTCGACACGACGGGCGTTCAGCACCAGCTTCTTTTTCAGACCATGAAGCTGGTCCAGATGCGAAGCGGCAAGTTCGGCCGGATCGGTGTCACGGAAAAGCATCGAGAGCTCGTACAGGCACCGGCTCTTATGCGCGTTGGAGACCTTGAGATCGAACTGCGGATCATTGCCGATCCGGGTGTTCTCATTGTCGATTATCATTTCGAGGCGTCCGAGAACGGATTTGATCCTGTATTCGTTCGAAACTATTTCCATTTTATCCTCGATTATGCGTCGCTTGTTGCGGACTTATTGTCGGCAGTCGGAGTGCCGAAGGTCTTGCGCTGAAATTCGTCGATCATGCTCATAGCGGTCTTGCGATCATCTTCATCCGTGGAGGCATTGACGATCTTGCCTTCCTGGCGATGGAGCTGCTCGGCATACATCTGCTTGGCGATGCCGATGCCGTCGCCCTTGGCCATGACGTTGCCGAGCTGCTCGGCCATCATGCCCTTCCAGATGTCGCCCGTTGCGCCCTTGCCGAAGACATTCTCGGCATCGCTCGGCAGCATGGACTTCACGAAGTTCTGCAGAACCATCGCCTCGAACTTCCGGTAGGTTTCCGGCACTTCCTCGGTCTTGGTACGGTTCTGAATATTGTTCAGGCCGCTCTTCTGCTTGACGTGGTCGAGAATGTCGACTGCGGAAGAAAAGCCGTTACCGCTGTCGGCCAGGCTTGTCGCAGCAAAGGCCGCGCGGTTGGCCTTCAGCTTTTCCTGGGCAGCCTGTACCTCCATGGGGTCGGCCGCCTTGACGACGTCCATCACCAGATCGCTGGGGGGTGAAATAGCCACGTTACAATCCTCTAATGTAAGATCGTGGCGATTATTATTTTTGAAGCTTGCTGGAGGCTGGCGTTGCGAACTGCTGATCGATTACGTCGTAGACAGCATTGTCATCCGCCTCGCGACGCTCTGCCTGGAGGGCATCGAGCATGTTTTCTTCAAGCCGGTCACCTTTGGCACGCTCGCGCGTCAGGCGCATTTCGTGCACCTGCTGCATGCCGGTCAACTGCTGGTCCTTGATGCTCAGCCTGCCGAATCGATCGGCGTAGCTCTGCGAAAAAGCACGATGGATAGGGTCCAGCGAACCGAGCGCAAGAATGGCGACATCCATAGCTGCATTGACTTCGGCGCGCTGGCGGCTGGTTTCTGCGAGATCGTACTCCGCCATCTTTTCAAGATGCCGCTGCACTGCGACCAGACGCTTGAGCTTGTCGGAACGCTTCTTCTCAATCATTGCCCCTCACCTTCCCACGTATATTGCGGCGAAGGACTGGCCGAACTGGCTGATCAATGCAGCAATCGAGAAATAGAGCAGGAAGAGGCCGCCCATCAGCAGATAAGGCGTGGAGATAAAGTAGACCGGGATCTGCGGCGCGAGCTTGTTGATGAAGCCGATCGAGATGTTGAAGATCAACCCGTAAATCAGATAGGGACTCGAAAGCCGCAGCATGATGTAGGTGGTCTGCTCCAGCGTATCGGTGAAGGTAATGAGCGTGGAGCGCATCTGCATCAACCCGCCGAAGGGCATGGTCGTGTAGGAATCGATCAGTGCTCGGAAGACGATGTGATGGAAGTCCATGATGAAGAGAACCATCAGGCCAGTCATCGTGATGAAGGCCGTCAGGCTGATTTCGGCAGAGTCTTCGACGACATCGGACGTGCTCGGCTGCGTGTAGCCAACCATCATCGAGACGATCGAGGCGGCGAACTGCAGGCCGAGCGTATAGAGCCGGGCAAGCATGCCGTACATCACACCGATCAGCGATTCGCTGAAAATGAGGCCGATATAGGTGCCGGAACTCGTGTGAACGGACGGATAGACCGTGTCCCAGAGCACAGGCAGCACCGCGAGCGAAAGTCCGGCGGCAATGAAGACGCGCAATTGCTCCGGAACACGGGCGGAAGAAAAACCCGGAAGGGTCAGCACGCAACCACCGATCCGGCAAAAAACCAGAAACAGCGCCAGAACTGTCCCTTGCGGGTCTGAAATCATGAAATCGAGCCCAGAATCTTGATTTCGATGCCCTTGGCGAGTTCCACATGCGAGAGGACGGGAAGCGTTGCGAAGAGTCGCTCGATGATCATGCGGACATAGGAGCGTGTTTCCGGCGACGTGACAAGGGCGAATGGCAGGCCTCTGTCCATGAATTCACGGATAACCTTCGTGGCCTGCTCGCTGAACTCTTCCAGAGTGCGCGGGTCGATGTCGAATTCGACGACTTCGCCCTTGGCATCGCGCTTGAGCGCCTGGTGGAAGGCAAGGTCCCATTTGCTTCCGAGCCGCAGGACGCGCAGCACGCCGTTGTCGGCAAGGTCGCCGCAGAGCTGCTGGGCCATGCGGATACGGACGTGCTCGACGATCTGCTCCGTCTTTCTGACATGCGGGGCAAGTTCGGCAACCGCTTCCAGAATGAGGTGAAGATTGCGGATCGAGACACGCTCGGCAAGAAGCAGTTTCAGCACCGCTTGCAGGCCTGAATAGGACATGTGCGACGAGCAAATCTCGTCTGCGAGCTTCTTATACTCAGGGTCGAGACGATCGATCAGGATCTTCACGTCCTTGTAGGAGAGAAGCTGCGGCAGATTGTTTCTGATAACCTCGCTCATATGCGTCAGTACGACCGAGACGTTGTCGATCGGCTGGAAGCCTTCGCGTTTCAAATCTTCGGCGAAGTTTTCGAGGATCGAAACAGCCGGCATGCCGAATGCGGGTTCGCGGATTTCGTCGCCCGGAATGCTCGGCTTGCGGCCGGCGCCAGTGACGACGAGAACTTCGCCGACACGCAGCAGGTTGGAGGCGACCGTCGTGCCGTGGATGCGGATCTGGTACGACTTTTCGGGGATGCCGATATCATCAGTGACCTTGATTTCCGGCACGACGAAACCGTACTGCGTCGCAAACTTCTTGCGCATCTTGCCGACGCGGAAGGCGAGCTCCTGATGGGCGCCCAGAAGGCGGGTCGAAACCATCTTGCCGAGAGCAAGCTCGATTTCGGAGGTGCGGAGAACCGACTTGACCGAGTCCTTTTCGAGCTCCTTGTTCTGGACAACCTTCTTTTCCTCGGCATCACGACGGATCTTGTTCTCGGCTTCGATCTGACGCGGAATGAACCAGGCGCCGAAGGCGAGAAGACTGCCGAGGATCACGAAGGGGACAAACGGCAGGCCCGGCATCAGGGCCAGGACGAACATCAGCACGGCCGAGACGGAGAGCGCGCGGGGATAGCCGCTCAGCTGATTGACGACCGCCTGGTCGGTGGAGCCGGTGGTGCCGCCGCGCGAAACGAGAAGGCCGGCGGCGAGCGAGACGATGAGAGCCGGCATCTGCGAGACGAGGCCATCACCGACCGACAGCTTGACGAAGACGTCGGCCGCTTCGCCGATCGGCATGCCGTGGCGGAAGTAACCGATGATGATGCCGCCGAAGACGTTGATAGCGGTAATGAGAAGGCCTGCGACCGCGTCACCGCGAACGAATTTCGACGCACCGTCCATGGCACCGAAGAAGGAGCTTTCCTCTTCCAGTTCCTTGCGGCGGCGCTGCGCTTCCTTCTCGTCGATGATACCGGCCGAAAGATCCGCATCGATCGACATCTGCTTGCCGGGGATGGCGTCCAGGGTGAAACGCGCGCCGACTTCCGCGATACGCGTCGCGCCCTTGGTGATGACGATGAAGTTGATCGTGATGAGGATCAGGAAGACGATCAGACCGATGACGAAGTCGCCGGACATGACGAGGCTTGCGAAGCCGGCGATGACGCCGCCGGCCGCATCGTGCCCCTCGTTGCCATGTGAAAGGATGACGCGCGTCGTCGCAATGTTCAGCGCCAGTCGCGTCATCGTCGCTATCAGAAGAATGGTCGGGAAGGACGAGAAATCGAGCGGCTTCTGTATCCACAATGCGACCATGAGGATCAGCACCGAGAAGGCGATCGAGAATGCCAGACCCATGTCGATCAGAAACGGTGGGATCGGCAGGAAGAGGATGCAGATGATACCGACGATGCCCATGGCAAAGCCGATGTCACGCATGCTCGGAGCGACTTTCGGAAGGGGTAGTGCAGGTGGTTGCGCCATAACGATTCCGTCTCTTCATGAGAGGAGGCGAACATCGGAGTCCGCCCAGTTCGGATCGACAGTTAAATGGCGAAGCTTGCGCGAAGTTGGCTCAGAAGCCGGACTGGATTCGCGAGAAGACCAGATTGGTAAAAATGGAAATCTGGGAGCCCACGAAAGGGGCAGAAATACCGACCGTCACCAGAACGGCGACGATCTTCGGGACGAAGGTGAGTGTCGCTTCCTGCACTTGTGTGAGCGCCTGGATCAGCGCGATCACGAGACCGACGACCATCGCCGCAATGACCGCAGGCCCCGCGGCAACGAGAACGGTCCAGATCGCAGCCTGGAACAGGTCGAGTGCATCAGCTTCATTCATCGTCAGGCAACCTCATATCGCCTTGAAAGCGGTCAGCCCGGCTTAGCCGGACTGGTATTTTGTGGCCTCATCCAAACAAATTGGGCGTTAGACGCCATCCGTTTCATCGGTGCCGGAGTCATCTCCGGATCCATCCGAATCGCTGTCGTTATCCGCGGTTTTGGTCGGCGCCGAATCGGAAAGCGAGATACCTGCCTGAATGAGAATCTTACCGCCATTGTCGAGCGTTGCAATGAGGCCGTCGGAATAAACCTTGACGGATTCGACCATGCCCTTGGTCTTGCCGTCGGCGCTTTCCATGTACTTGCCGACATAGGCGCTTGCCTGGGTCAGGCTGGAGCTCGTCAGCAGCGTGTCAAGCTTCGAGTTCGTCTGGATCGTCTGCTCGACCTGTGAGAAGCTTGCGAGCTGCGACATCTGCTCGCTGGCATCCATCGGATCGGTCGGATCCTGGTTTTTCATCTGCGCGACGAGCAACTGAAGGAAGTTGTCGTAGTTCAGCGTGGCCTTCTGCTGCGCGGTATTGGACGAGCCATACGTGCTGCTGCCTCCACCTACGCTCTGAGTTCCATCTACCGCCATGGTGCGATCTCCCTGCGAATCTGCTCGACCATTGTCGGGGGCAACTCGTGATTGTTGAGAATGCCGTCTTCGATCGCGTAGAGACCGCGGATCGCCTTCAGCGCGTCGAAGGCGCGGCCGGTCGAAACGAGTGCGTCGATACGCTTCAGCTCGGCGAGGATTTCCTCGTTCTTGAAGCAGGTGAGCAGCATCGTGATCGACTTGCGGAACATCGCCGTCGAATGTTCCTTGCCCTCGGGATTGATGAGGATCATCTGGGCAATGAAGTAGAGCTGGCGAAGCGGCGTGGTCGCGCCTTCCGGCTGAAGCACGTGATTTTCGAGAAGAAACGTCACATCATTCAGGAATTCCAGTGCGACCTTACGGTCGACACGCAGGACAGCGCCGTTGATGAAGATTCTTTCTCCGGCTTTCAGAGAAATGCGAAGTGTACTTTTCATTTAAGTCCATCCCTGATGATGGTGGTAACGTCGATGATGCCCTGGTAGTTATTCGACTGACGTTTTCTAATTCGGTCGCATTCTTTCAATATCCAGATTGCAATCGAGATGAGGTTGGCCCTGAGCTCGACTTCCAGCTGGTTGTCGGGATGTTTCAAATCCTCGATGAAGCTGATCCACACTCTTCTTGTATAAAAGAGAGCTTCAATAGACTCCCGGCTGTACTTCTCTTTGTCGCGCGCCACCGAAAGCAGTTCGATCGAACGTTCGAGAACCTGCCATTCCCGCTCTTTCGCGTCGGCAACCGAGTCTTGCATGACCTCGGCATAAGAGAACTGATACATTCATGCATCCTTCTTTATATTGCGCGCCTTTGATCATCAAAGGTAGTTCACGAGGCTCAACTGCTGGATCTTCGATACGATCGTGTAAGCGGTTTCGAGCTGTGTTTCCAAAGTCTTGACAAGGGTCGAGGCCTCATAGGGATCGACGCCCTGGATATCGACGAGCTTGGTCTGCATGATATTTGCCTGGGCATCGAGGGCGTCATTCGCCTTCTCGACACGTTCCTGTGACAGACCAAGCTGACTGCCCTGAGTGACGATACCCGAGGTGGCTCTAGTCGTATAGGTGATCGCCTTTGAAGAAACCGCGCTCATCGCGTCCGTGCTGAGGTTCTGGCCCATCAGCGCAGAGGTCACTACTGTCGCCAGAGCGAAGTAACGCATGCCCTCGGAATTGGCATTGGTCGAGGATTCAACGACTTCCGAATTGCTGATACGGCTCGTCATGTTCTGACTGGACGCCTTGGACCAGCCGGTGGTCGGATCCGTCCAGGCAGCTTCGCTGAACATCGGCTCGACCGTAGTCTCGATAAAGGCCTTCATCTCAGCGCCGGTGAGCTGGTTGACCGGCTTCGGCGTCGGCAGGGTTGCCGCATAGTTAGTCAGAGCTGTCACGATCGCTGCCGAAGTCGCGGCCGTCTTATCCGTCAGCGGCTGGATGTCAGTGTTGATGCCGGCGAAGAGGTATTCGCCATTCACCATCGAGTTCGACGTGTCCATCATCGTGGAGAGCGCGCTCGTGGCCGACTGGATTGCGACGGTGATGCTGCCCGGATCGTGGCTGCTCTGTAGGGCGGTCAGCTTGGAGAGGAAGCTATCGCCCGCCTTCTTCATTTTATCGAGCCCGGTTTGAGCCGATTCCATGCGGGCGTCGACGAGAGCATTGCTCAGCTTGATCGATTTGATACGGTCGACTTCGCGCGTGAAGTCGATGCTCTTGGCTGCATAACCCCCAAGCGACACACCAATATCAGCGTAGGTGCCGGTGGTCGCTTCCATCGTCGCCTTCGTCATCTGGTTCTGCGCCTGGCGGATCGTCAACCGCATGGCGTTCTGGATGGCCGAACTTGAAATAAATGAGCTCTTCATGGCTTAACTCGCAATATCCAGCAATGCTTTCAACATTTCATCAACGGCGTTCAAAATCTTGGTCGCCGCCTTGTAGGACTGCTCTATGTCGAGAAGGAGCGTCAGTTCCTCATCGAGGTTGACGCCGGTTTCGTTGGAATAAGCTTCATCGGTTCGTGCTGCGGCAGCCTGGGTATTTTCCGCCGCGGTCGTCGCGTTGCTGCGGTTCTGTTCGAGCCAGCCGATAGAATTGGTGGCAAAGGTCAGGATGCTGACATTGGTGTCCAGACCGGTATTCGGATCGAATGGAATCCCCGAATCCATCGACGTATAAAGACGGTCGAGTTCCGCGGTATAACCGCTCGAACCCGTCGGGTTCGCGGCCGTGCTGCTCGCATTGATGTTTCCGTCACGCAACCGCATCGGATCGCCGCCCTTGGAGGTGACGACACGGTCGTTGATCGCAATCGTTCCGGCGATGCCTTTGATGACAGTACCAGCCGGCGGAACCCCGCCTGCAGTGCCGGTCGTCGGGTTTGTCCAGACGAAGAGGCCAGGATTGCCATCCTCCTGGTAAAGGTTCACAAGGCCGCGAGCGACTTCATCAAGCTGGCTCTGGAAAGTCGGTGCGATATCGTCGCGGATCTGCAGAAGCGAAGCCAGGCTACCCTTCGCATTGGTCGTCGAGCCCGAGCCCATATTGACGGCCACACCATCGACAAAGACCTTTTTGCCGACTGTGTCAGCCGCATAGGACTGCGTCGGCTCGAAGCTGACCGTGCGCGGGATCGTCTCGAACAGCGTCGTGCCGTCACCTGTGTAGAGCACCATATCGTTGTTAGCGCGTGTCGCTGTAGACACGCCAACGATCTGGTTAATCTGCTTGAGGACCTTTTCACGCTCATCGAGAGCGCTCGAAGGATCCTCATCGCCTGCCGTTGCCTTCTTGACCGCGTTGTTGGCCGTCTCGAATTGCTTCAAGAGACTGTTCAGCGAGTCGACCTGGTTCTTGATCTGCTTGTCGGCATCTGCACGCTGCTGCTGCACCGCCTTGGAGGCATTGTTCAGCGAGGTCACGACGTCCTGTGCTGCCGTAATCGCACCCTGGGCAGCAATAAGATCGCCCGGGGTGGCGCGGAAAGTGCCGAGCTTGTCGCGAAAGGTGCGGAGGGCAGTTTCAGGCGAAGTTTCGTTATCGTTGCCACCCATGATCGACTTCAGATCTTCAAGGCCGCTCAACAGGGTCTGCTGAGCGCTGTCCTGTGAGGACGCCTTGAGATACTGTTTCAGCAGCGCATCTTCCTGTGCGCGGCTGATCTTGACCACCTGGGCGCCGTTCAGCGAGGTGGTGAGCATCGCCTGCCGGCGCACATAGTCCTTGTTGCCGGCATTCGAGATATTGTTCGATACGATGCTGCTCTGCGCGCCCGTATTGTTGAATATGCTCTGCGCGGTGTTAAGTGCTGAAGTGAGCGACATGGCTTACCCGTTACCCTTATTAACGCTTGAGGTTGACGAGGACGTCCATGAGATCGGAACCCGTCTGGAACACCTTGGAGTTGGCGGTGTAGCTGCGCTGGGATTCGATCATTTCGGTCAGTTCGCCGGCAAGGTCGACGTTCGAGCCTTCGAGAGCGCCCGACTGGATCTTGCCGAAGCCGCTGGTCTGCGGGAAACCGGTGACGGTCACGCCCGATCTGCCGTTGGCCGAGTAAACATTGCCGGACATCAGCGTCAGCAGGTCCGGGCTCGGAACGTTAGCAAGCGGGATCTGGAAGACCGGCTTGGTGCTGCCGTCATCATACTTGGAATACACGATACCATCAGCATCGATGGTGATATCGACCGGCGAATTCGCGCCCTGGCCGTCGACGTTACCTGTACCAGAAAAATTGTCGCCAACCTGGGAAAGATCGAGCTTCATCTTAATGGTGAGGCCCGTCTTCGGATCGACGATGTTTGTCGTCGACGGAGCCGCCGGGACCGTCATCTGGCCTTTGTCATTGAACTCGATAGTGGTGACATTGACCGCCGGAGACGTATAGGGGAACGAGCTCGTGCCCGTCGTCGCCTTGTCGGCATTGCGGTAGACTGCCATTTCCCACCGGGTCGTGCCCGCTGCAGGATCGGGAACCCTCGTGTAGTAGATGTCGTACATCACCTTACTACCGAGCTTGTCGTAGGTGACCATCGAGTATTTCTGTGTGTCGGAACTCACCGTAGCGGAGTTTGCGCTCGGCAGGTTGGCCGGAGCCGTCACAATCTTTGCGCCGGGCTTCAGGTTGCCGGTCCAGGTACCGTTTGCGGTCGGAACGGCTTCCAGCTTCTGGTCACCGAGGACGTTGATCGGAACGAGACCATCAAATCCGTTGACGACGACTGCCGGAGCCGAGGAACCCCACGGATAGCCCATGAGCGTGAAGCCGGCCGAGTTGACGAGGTTGCCGCTGTCGTCCTTCGTAAAGTCGCCGGCGCGCGTCAGGACGGGAACGCCATCGCCGCCCTGGACGATGAAGAAGCCGTCGCCGGAAATTGCGAGGTCATAACCGGAGGTCGTGTAGGAAATGTCGCCCTGGTCGGAAACAGCCTGGCGAACCGTCGTCGTCACGCCGCCCGAGTTGTAGTTACCGGAGCCCGATGGCAGGACCAGCGACGAGAACGCGGTCGAAACTGCCTTGTAGCCGCTGGTGTTCACATTCGCGATATTATCGGAGACGGTGCTGAGGCGGTTCGCCTGCGCGTTCATCCCCGATACTGCCGTCTTCATGCTGCCGAAAATGCTCATCTGAAAACCTCGTTTTACCTGTTAAGTGCAACAGTATTTGGCGGGCCTTGCGTGAAGCTGTCTGTTGTGCCGGGTCGCCGATCGAAATATTCCGGCTTTCCCGCGCGGCACGACCCGCGCCGAAAAATCAATTCCAATCAATGCAATAGCCAAGGAAACGCTTGGAATCGACCGGATCGACACCGAGCTTCTTGCGCAGCTTCTTGCGCAGCTTAGAGATGTGGCTTTCAACGACGTTTTCTTCGACTTCCTCGTCGAAAATGCCGTAGATCGCATTGAAGATCTGGGTCTTGGTGACGCGACGGCCGCGATTGGCAATCAAGTATTCGAGGATGCGGCGCTCGCGGCGCGGCAAGGCGAAAGTTTCGCCGTTGATTTCCGGATCGCGCCCGTCGGAGAAGACGCGGATGGCGCCGATGTCGGTATAGTTTGCGATCGCCTTCAGGCGACGACGGATTGCAGCGGCGCGCGCGAGAATCTCACGCGGATGCACCGGCTTGCGTACAACGTCGTCCACGCCGCAGTCGAAAAGGGCAAGCGTGTTTTCGAGCGACGGCTGGTCGCTGACCGCGATCACGGGCGCCATCGAGCGATCCCTGATCGCACGCGGCAGTTCCATGGCGCGCTGTCCCTGGCCGATCAGGAATGCCTCGACCGCAGCGATATCTGAATCAGCCGCTGTCTGCACCCATTCGCCGAATTCATTGGGATCAAAGCCGGTTGAGGGAATGCCCTCACGGCCAAAGAGAGAAGTGTAACCATCCTTCACGAGCTCACGCTCATCAACCACTACGATCATTCGTCCGCCTCCGAATCAGTGTGGCACATCGATGATCTATGGATACGAATCGCGCGAATCAGCGGCTACTCGTGAAAGTTAATGGCGGAAATTAATAATTGATTAAGAATTGGGTACCGATTTGATCTACATATAGTAGGTCGATCACGTTATGCACACAAAAATTTCGTGGAAAAGTTAACGCTCGCTTAATTACGCCTTGCAAGCAGGAATCGCGCCGGATTCTCGCCACACTTTGACACAGTTCGGTCATAATTGGTGAATTCAATTATTAATTGAATTAATTTCCGCAGAAATTACTCGCATTGGGAGTCCACTTGCCGTAGCCGGTGGCGACCAGATTTGCGATGACGCGGCAGACATATTGCTTCTGCGCCGGATTGTTGTTCGGTCCCGCGTGGTATCTGGCTACCGCCATCGTCCACGTTTCGTGACGGTCGTGCAGGTTGCGCAGGAACTTCGCGGCATATTCCACGTTGCGGTGAGGATCGAACATTTCCTCCACGGAGCTGAAGTTCTCGCCGTGGAAATAGTGATTGATCTGCATACATCCGATATCGATAAGCTTCGCACCGCCCCTGCTGGCGGTGTCGAATTGCCGCAACGCGGCCTGCTCTGAAGCTGGAAACAGAGCCTTGCCCTCGACGTTCATCGCATAGGGATAGAGCGATCCCTTGCGCCCGGTTTCCGTCAAGCCGACCGAATAGAGAATGCCCTCAGGGATTCCGTATTTGGCCGCAGCAGACTGGATCTCGCGCTCGCAGGCGCCTGTGGAGGCGGATGCGCTAGAGGTAAACGCTGCCAGGGCGGCTGCCGCCAGCGTCGACAGCAGAAGCGTTCTCAACACCGTTGCCGCTCGCACCATTGAAGCCTCCATCCGTCTGCCGCGCTGTCTGGTTCTGGCGCTCGCGCGCCTCGCCGCCCTGGCCTTGCTGGGCGAGCGACTGTTGCTGCTGCTGGGAAGCCTGTCCCTGGCTGTTTGCCTGATTGCCGGCATCAGCTCGCTCTACTGGGGCCATGCTGATGGTCACGTTATCGACCGCATAGCCCTGGCTGCGCAGCGCCTCGAGGATCTTGCCGTGATCTTCCTTGAGCTGGCGATAGGCCGCGCCGGTCTCGACCTTGAGATCGACGTTCAGCGTATCGCCCGACAGACGCATCGTGGCCGTGACGAGACCAAGATCGATCGGGCTCATCTGGATCTTGAGAGTGTTCACCACCTTGCCGGTGCTCGTCCATTCGGCGGCGTTCGACAGAGCAGAACTCGGCTGCATGGCCTGCGCCCATTCCTTGTCACCCGAAAGCGCTGCTGTCACGTTTGCGGAATTCGGGTTCTGAACAAGACCGAGATAGCGACGTGATTCCAGAACGGAGACATTTTCGACGCTCGACTTTCCCGACTTCTCGCCGGGTTGCTCGGCACCGATATGCATATCCATCGACTGGCCGCGGCCATCGGCGCGGCTGATCCTGAACGTCTTGCCTTCGACGCCTTCGGCATTCTCCGTTCCCGGCACGCGCGCGTCGTTGCCATGCGAGGCAACGGCTGCCAATGCATCCGACACATGCGCATCAGCCTTGGTACCGTTTATGCCTTCATCCTTGGCGTCTTTCTTGCCGGCCGTAGCGTCATCCGCCTTCGCGACGGCATGATGAGCAGAAGCCTGCAGAACTGCCGCGGTATCACCGGGCTCCTTCTTCAGCAGGCCGAGAACATCGGTGATATCGCCATCGCCGGGCTCCGCGTCCGCGCCTGCATCGACAGTGGCGTCGCCGCCAAGCGCACTGGTCTTGACCTGCTTGCCAGGCTTGCCCACTGCCTGAGCAGCGGTCTCGGCTACCTGATCCTTGCTCCCCGACTTGCCCAGTCCAAACGCACCTGCGTCCTTGTCCCTGTCCCTTACAGACTTCACAGGCATCTTGCCGGTGTTTGCAATGGTTTCAGACTGCACGTCCACCTGTCCCTGGAGCGAGGCGTCGTTCAGATCGATCAGCGGCTTCGGATTGCGGCCGCGCAGATTCTGCGCCACGGTCTCGGCACCGTCACTGGCGCCCTGCTGATCGGCCGTATCGACGGTATCCGCATCCTGATCATTGTTGCCGGCCTTGGAGAGGACATCCGAGAAGCCGCCATTCTGATCCGCAGCCTCGCCTTTACCGGTCCCCCGACCGGATCTTACGGACGCAGACGCATCCGTGCCGGGCGCTCCGCCCGAGACGCTGATATCCATCATCATCTTACTTGCCTTCTTGGGCCAGGAGACCGTCGATTTCGTCGAGCTTGGATCGATTGGTCGTCACGAAAGAGGTGAATGAAGGGTCGACATCCTGGCCTCCCGTGCCAGCAGAAGCCTCACCTTCGACAACAGGTTCCTTGGAGACGCCGTGCGCTCCTTGCGGCTGCGCAGCCGTGGGGGCTGCAGCCTGTTCAGAAGTAATTTCTTGATTAGTATTATTAGGGGTGGAGCCTTGCGTCAGGCTTGCCGGATCCGGAGCCCTCAATATCTGCTCGGCAACAGAGCGTGCGGCTGCTTGCAACGCCTGGTCCTGCGGCGAGAGCGACGCACCGGAGATATTGGCGATATATTTGGCGGCCTGGTCAATATCGTCGGTCGGGACGTTCGCCATGCCATTATAGAAATCGGCCAGCGGTCCGAACGGATTGTCCGTCCCCTCGCCTAGCGACTGAACGCGCTGGGCAGCCATGCGGGCGAGATCGGGCTTTCCGGCAATCGCGGCGGCGCGCGCGACGCGCAGGTAGACCTCGCGCTGACGCGGCGCGTCCATGAAGGACAGGATATCGACGACCGTCTGCGGATCGACATCGTGATCGTGGCTGACGATCAGCTTCACGAAAAGATCTGCGAACTGGCTGGCATAGGGCGAATGGAGGAAGCGGCGGACATAGCGTTGCGAATAGGCAAGTCCCTTGTCGACCTGCCCGGTTTCCACACAGATGGCGACCGAGCGGCGCAGTGCCGCCTCCTCGATGATCGTGCCGGGTGCATTGAGCCGCGCCCTGTCATACAGCGTAAGAGCGTCCACTGGCTTCGTGGCGATTAGCACATTGCCGCCGATCAGCGCCAGATACGGGCCGATCTTCTTGCCCTCATATTCCTTGGCAGTCTCTTCCAGCGTCTTGGAAACGAGCAGGCCCTTGCCGCCCAGATATTTCCGCAACACGTCGGTAACGCGATTGTCGAAGTAGCCGTTGACGTCATGGGCGGCTAGATATTCCAGCGTCTGAGGATTGCCGCCGCTCATCACATAGATCAACGCGGCATCGACATTGCGGTCGTCATCGTAGACGGACGGGTCGACGTTGCGCAGGCGCTGATCGATCTTGCCAAGCATGAAGCGCTGCATTTCACCGGCGGAATGATCGCCGGCTACAACCGAGTCCTGAACGAACTGCAGGGAGCGCAGCATCTTGTACGGCGCAAGATCGTCCGCATCCGCGGCATGACCGACGGCGGGCGACATCATCGCCAGGCCGAAGACCGCATATCTGAAATAGCGATGCTGCCTGCGCGTCATGCGACTATCCTTGATCTGCCTGCACGAGAATCTCGATCCGGCGGTTCGACGCGTTATAGGGATCCTCGGGCAGCTTCAGGCGACGGTCGGCGAAGCCGGAAACCTGGGAAATTCGCTTCTCATCGAGGCCGCCGCGAACGAGCATGTAATAGGCGCTCTGGGCACGGTCCATCGACAGACGCCAGTTCTCATTGAGATCGCCCTTGAACTGCCGTCCGTCCGTGTGACCGCGAATGGCGACGGCGCCGCCCCTCTCCTTCAATATCTCGCCGATCTTCTGCATCGCCAGGACCATTTCCTGGCGCGGCACGGCAGAGCCGATGTTGAACATGGAGTCGTCGTTCTGGTCGGAAATGCTCACCAGCAGGCCGCCCTCGGACGCGGTCACCGTCAGACCCTCGGCGAGCTTGCCGGCGACGCCCGCGATCTGCTGTGCAATCTCCTGCTGCAGTTCCTCGGCCTGCTGCTTGTCTTCGGCTTGCTTAGCCTCTTCCTTTTTGTCGGCGTCCTTGGTCTTGTCCGCCTGCTTGTCTTTGGACTTGTCCGCCTGTTTCTCTGTCGAAGCGGCGACGGCAGCGCTGTTGGGATCCTTGCTCAGCAGAGTAGAGGGCTGGGTATTCTCGGCCTTGGCAAGCTCATTCGGTTCAGCCTGCGAATCGAGCGGCGAAGGCTGCTGCGGCTTTCCGGCGGTGGTAACTTCGACCTGCTTGGTCCAGAAATCCGGATCGAAGGGGTCGCGATAGGCTTCGCCGCCATCGGCACCGGTCGCCGGGCCCGAATCCGCCGCACCGCCGTCGCCCTTGGCGCTGACATTTGCCTGCTGGCCGACCTCCTGGGCGATCTCGGCGAGAACCGAATAGGGGTTTTCGAAGAAATCGGCCTCCGAATAGTTGGTCTTGTCGCCGGAGGTTGAAGTCTGGTCTTCGCCATCGGCCGCAGACTTACCCTGGTTCGGGTTCTCTTCCTTATTCTTCGACTTTTCCTGATTCTGTTCGCCTTCAGCCTGGTCAACGGGCTTCTTCAAGCCTTTTTCCGTCGGCTTTTCATCAGAAAGCTTGATCGGGTTGAAATAGGTCGCGATCGAAGCCTTGGTTTCCTCATTGGCAGCGTTCACCAACCACATGACCAGGAAGAAGGCCATCATTGCCGTCATGAAGTCGGCATAGGCAATTTTCCATGCGCCGCCATGGGCGCCGTCATGATCTCCACCGCCATGTTTCTTGACGATGATGATCTCGTTCTTGCCGTGGTGGTGGTTTTCGCCGTCGCTCATTCGGAAACTTTCTTCAAGCTAGCCGCCCAGGCGGAAATTCGGGTCACGAGCACGGTTTCGCCAATCTCGGCAGCAAGGTCGACCTCATCAGCCTCATTGTGGCGAACCAATGCGGCATGCTCTCCAAGTTCATCCTTGAGGATATCGAACAGCTTGGCCGGACCACGCACGACGATCGGCGCCGCCGCGCCGTCGAGGATCGCCTCCCGCAGCAGGACGGCAAGATTTTCGGTCGCTTTCTTTGCAAGTGCTTCGGTCATGATCGGCGTGATGGCCGCCGCGGTCACTTCGCTGACGAGCGTGGCAATCTCTTCGGCCATGTCGCGGATACGCGAAGCGATCACTGCCGCGGCCTCAATCTCGTAGCGAAGTTTCAACTCCTCGATCTCGCGGGCATGCGCTTCGGCCGCGGTCTGGGCTTCGTCTTCGTATTTTTCGGTCAGTTCGACGGTTGCTGCCGTGAAGCCTTCGGAATAGGCCTCGCGCCGCTCCGCCTCGACGTCGATTTCGGGCTCTTTCGGCAGCTCGGCAAAAGCAGAGGCGGTTTCGGCCGAGAAATCATCCACATCGATGATCGGTGCCGAGGGACTCGGCTCACCGAAATCCTTCAAATACCGGGAAAGCATAATGCTCATAAAAAACCGTCCAGTATTCGGGAAGCACGCGGCATGCCCCCACTTGAAAAATGACCATCGTCCTTGCCGGCATGCCGTTCCGGTTCGGGAGAGGCTCAGGGCCTGTCGCCGGCATGGATTCGGACGCTGCCTTCATGCCGGAAACTAGAAACCCAAACTTGCGCGAGGATGAATGGTGCCGCCCCCGCGCCGATCATTATTCAAGCAGGATGAGAATTTTACTGGCGGAGGTGTTCAGAATGGAGATCGCTTCAACAGCCATCTGCTTCTGGGTTTCGATAGCCTTCTGGCGGGTCGAGGCCTCGTCCATGTCGGTGTCGACGAGGGCGCCGACGCTCTTGTCGACAGCGTCGGACAGGTCTGCGGTATAGTCGATCTGATCGTCGATGCGGGCCTTCATGATACCAATCCCTGCTGCCGAATTCGTAAGCTGCTTCAGGATGGCGTCGGTGGCCGTCAGCATATCCGTGAGCTGCGAGTCGGTGGTCGACTTGCTGATGGAGATTGCCGTGCCGGTCGCCGGCGTCGCGGAGTTCGCGTTCAGGAGATAATAATTGCGCACCGGCGTACCGTCGGCATTGCCGTTGACATCCTTAGTGAAGAGGCCGCCATTGGCATTGTTCCTGTCTATCAGAATGGTCTGGGACGACGGAAAGTCGATGGTCTGCGCCTGATATTCGCCTGTCGGGGCGCGCACGAAACTGCCGATGATCGTCCACTGCGGGGGTGCCGCAGGCTGGCCGTTCAACAGCCAGTTTTCGCCGGCGAAGGCTGTTCCTTCGACCATCGTCTGCAGCTGGTTCTTGTATTCGGTGATTTCCGCGTTGATCTTGTCCTTATCGGCGCCCGGCTCACGCGCGGCAACCAGCTTGGCTCTGAGATCACCGAGAAGATCGATGGCGGAGTTCATCGCCGTATAGGTCGAATCAACTTTTGCTGCGCCGAGGCCGAGCGCATCGCCGATGGTGCCGAGATTGGTGCTGTCGCCCCGCATGACGCTCGCGATCGACCAATAGGTCGCATCGTCGGCCGCAGTCGCGACCCGCTTTGCGGTAGAAATCTGCTGCTGTACGTCGGTTGATTCTTTAGTGATGCTGCGCAGCACTGCCAGCGCACTCACCGCGGCCGCGTTGGTAATCTTGACGGTCATCGACATGGTCTCGGAAAGGTGAAGGGGCAGGCCGGTTTTGCCGGCAGCGACTGAACTGGCTTCATGCCGCCGGGCGGGTTTCCCTACACCGGTGCGTCGCAAAACAAATCAACTTCCGGCAACGTTAACCCGATATCAACCACTTTCGCAAGAGCTGAAACGGGGCCCGAGCAGCAGAAACGACGTTCTTGCAAATCATTGAAAAAAAAGAAAAACCGCGCCGAAACGGCGCGGTTTCCAAGACGCCACGAATTCGCGGCACAAGGTTTGGTCCAGCTTCAGCCGCGGCCTTAGCTGCGGAAGAGCGTGAGGACGTTCTGGGCGCTGGAGTTTGCAATCGAGAGCGACTGGATTGCCAGTTGCTGCTGCGTCTGCAATGCCGTGAGCTTGCTTGATTCCTCTTCCATGTCAGCGTCGACGAGACGGCCGACACCTGAGTCGATCGAGTCCCCAAGGGCCGCGACGAAGTTCTCCTGCAGCTCGATGCGGTTGGAGATGGAGCCCAGCTGAGAAGCTGCCTTCGTCATTGCCTCCAGGCCCGATTCGATTGCCGTCAGTGCCATAGCGATTTCCGCCTGACCGAAGGAGGTGATGTTCATCGTGTAGATCGAACCGATCGTGCCGTTGGAGGTGCCGATGATGCCGGTGCTCGAATCGATGGTACCGGTCGTGGTCATGCCGAACAGGACGTTACCGTTGGAGGCCGCGTTCAGGACATAGTCGGTCGTCTTGACCGAGACATTGCCGTTGCCGTCGCGGACGAAGGTGGAAACGACGCTCTTGGTCGTGTTGCCGGCAACCCAGTTTTCACCGGAGAAGGAAGCCGACTGGGAGATGCTCATGAGCTGAGCCTGGAGCTGGCTGATTTCTTCCTGGATCTTGGTCTTGTCGACACCCTTTTCAGTCGCGGCGACGATCTTGGACTTGATTTCGCTGACGACATCGATGGCGTTGTCCATGGCGGTGTAGGCCGTGTCGACCTTTGCGGCACCGAGACCGAGAGCGTCGGAGACTGCCGAAAGGGCCTTGTTGTCCGAACGCATGGTCGTTGCGATGGACCAATAAGCTGCGTTGTCTGCTGCCTTTTCAACGCGATAGCCGGAAGATACGCGATTTTGAGTATCCTGAAGATTATTGCTGATACCACGGAGGGTCTGCAGAGCGGCCATGGCCGCTACGTTGGTCAAAATGCTTGTCATGAAATGATTGCCCCTTGTTGGCAGACGTTAAAATAAAGGGACATTCCGGATAGCGACCGGGAACGACGATCAGCCTTCATGCCTGTTAACCCGTTCTTAAATTTGGTTAACTCGCCGTCTCGTTGAGACGCAGAAAACAGCAATATGGTTAATCAATCGTTAACGGAAATTAAAAAAGCCGCGCTCCATCGAAGCGCGGCTCGATTTGTATAGGTCCCGCCGGTTACCCGGCGGGTTATGTTTCGCGATCCTATCAGCCGCGGAAGAGCGACAGGATGTTCTGCGAAGAGGAGTTGGCGATCGAGAGCGACTGGATCGCGAGCTGCTGCTGCGTCTGGAGAGCAGAGAGCTTGGAGGATTCTTCTTCCATGTTGGCGTCGACCAGGCGGCCGATACCGGAGTCGATCGAGTCGGAGAGCGAGTTGACGAAATCGTCCTGCATGTTGATGCGGGTCGAGATCGAACCAAGCTTTGCACCGGCAGAGGTCATGGCCTTCAGGGCGTTTTCGACGTTGGTCAGAGCTTGACCGAGGTCGCCGAGGGTCATGTTGGTGATGTCGAGCGAGTAGACCGAGCCGGCCGAGCCGTTGGCAGTGCCGAGGATACCCGTGGAGGTGTCGACCTGGCCACCGCTCATGCCGAACATAACGTTACCGGCCGAGCCGTTGTTCAGGACGTAATCGGTCATCTTGACGGATACGCCGTTCGAGCCGTCACGAACGAAGGAAGAAACAACGCTCTTCGTGCCGTTAGCGCCAGCAACCCAGTTTTCACCGGAGAAGGAAGCCGACTGAGCGATGCTGACGAGCTGGTCCTGCAGCTGGTCGATTTCTTCCTGAACCTTCTTCTTGTCGACGCCGTTTTCGGTAGCGGCAACGATCTTTGCCTTGATTTCGCCGACGACGTCGATAGCGCTGTCCATGGCGGTGTAGGCAGTGTCAACCTTGGCAGCGCCGAGGCCGAGCGCGTCAGAAACAGCCGAGAGGGCCTTGTTGTCCGAACGCATGGTCGTTGCGATCGACCAGTAAGCGGCGTTGTCAGCAGCCTTGCCGATGCGGAAACCGGAGGAAACATGGTCCTGGGTTTTCTGCAGGCCCTGGTTGATGCCACGCAGCGTCTGGAGAGCTGCCATTGCTGCGTTATTGGTGTTGATGCTCGTCATAGTTTTCTTGCCCCTTTTGGCAGATTTGAAGAAGGGACATTCCGGATTTGGGCCGG